>CALWJX010000053.1 GCA_944381085.1 uncultured Clostridia bacterium | reverse complement strand
CGGACAGTTTTGCGAAAGCAAAACTGCGGCATACAACCAGTAAAATGCTATTTATTATAAATCTTTACGTTGTATGCAACTTTACGCTGTATACAGAAACCCGGACAGTTTTGCGAAAGCAAAACTGCGGCATACAACCGGCAAAATGATATTTATTTTAAATCTTTACGTTGTATGCAACTTTACGCTGTATTCAACTGTATATTATATCATTGTTTTATGAACTGAATGTTAAATTTATTACATTTTCTCAATCGCAGCCTTTTGAGACAGCACTTCGCGGAGAATATGAGGCGGAAATTTGGGTTTTCTGTTATATGTATAAAGACCGTTCTGTTCCTGTTCAACGTCGGTAAGCTGTGTATAACACAGTCCTCCCATCGCCGGACTGAAAAGTATCGCCTCGGTAAGTCCTTTGAATCTGTACATAAATTCCGCCTTGCTCTCCGGACTGTTTCCGTATCCCCAACCGCCTTTTTCCTTGTCAGACCACCATGTTCCTCCATATTCGCTGACAAATGTCGGAACAGCCGTAAAATCAAGCTCCCTGTTGTTGAAGATATCGTGTATATTAATCGGCTCGCCGGAAGCAATTTTATCTATTTTTGCCTTGAAGCTCACAGGGTCCTGATTATAGTCGTGAAAATCTATAATATCGCTGAGTCCCGGTTTATGCACCCAGCCTGAAGCGTCGATATAAAGCCTTGTGCCGTCATACGCTCTGGTAATGTCAGCCAAGGTTTTCATAAACCTGTATGAGGAATCCTGAGGGGTCTCGTTGAGCGGACACCAACAGATTATGGCGGGATGGTTGAAATCTCTTTCAATGACCTCGCACCACTCGGAAATAAATTCGGAATATGCCGAATCCGCCGTATGGCTCATGCCCCAATTTCCGTGCTCTCCCCATACGATGTATCCCTTTCTGTCGCAGTATTCCAAAAAGAGCGGTTCAAAAACCTTCTGATGAAGTCTGGCGCCGTTAAATCCCATTTCCAAGGAATAGTCAACATCCGCCCTGAGCGCCTCAAGCGTCGGAGCGGTATATATGCCGTCCGGATAAAAGCCCTGATCGAGCACCAGTCTCTGAAATACCGGCTTGCGGTTGAGATACATTATACCGTTTCTGCATTCAACCTCTCTCATACCGAAATAGCTCTTTACCTCGTCGTCACGGACTTTAATGTTAAGGTCGTAAAGCCGTCCGTTTCCAACCTCCCACAAATGAAGCTCCGAAAGAGATATATTCAGCTTGGCGACGCCGTTTCTAACTCTTGCGGAGGCGGCGCCCACATTTTTACCCTCATATTCCGCCGTGGCGCTAACTTCCGTATCGTCGGGTCCGTTTACATAAACATGCGCGTTCAGAACGGCGTTATCGATGTCCGGATAATATTTTGTTTTCGTTATGTATACCTTCGGCACACATTCAAGCCAGACAGTCTGCCAGATGCCTGTGGTTCTTGTATATGAACAGCCGTAAGAATAATATCTGTCGCTTTGTTTTCCCGACGCCTGACGCGGAGAACGGGTATCATCCTCGGCGCGTATCACTATTAAGAGCTTATTGTCCTTCGCGGCTTCGGTTATATCAAACGAAAAAGAAACATATCCTCCGTGATGGCTGCCGATATATGACGAATTGACCCACACATCGGTTATAAAATCACACGCGCCTATATGAAGTATGATTTTTTTATCGGATGAGACCCAAGCCGTGGGCACCTCAACTTCTTTTTTATACCAAACGCAGCCGCAGAAATCCTTGTCGCCTATCAGAGAAAGCTCGCTTTCGCGGCAGAACGGCACTATTATCTTCTCGTCAAAACCCTCGCCGCTCATATAATTCCGGTCTTTTCCGCTCATACCCCGGTCTGTTTTATAATCCCACTCGCCGTTAAGGTTCATCCAGTCTTTTCTTACCATCCCCGGTCTCGGATATTCGGGACGCGGTATCTTTTTATCGCTCATAAGTTTTACCTCCGTTAATTAATCAAGAAAAGTATACAATAAATTTAAATCAAAGTAAAGACATTTTTTAAAGTTTTTTAATATCAGCTATTTGCACAAAAAACAGTAGTAAATATTGTATAATATGTCATGTAAAAATCTATTGCAGAACAAGCGGAAAAATGCTAAAATATATCTGTTGTCAAATTAAATAAAAACAAAACGGAATTCACGGACACACTTCAACAAAATATAAGAAAGGTAATATCAAATCATGAAGTATTCTCAGATAAAATTCTCCGAAAAGTACAGCGACGCTTTGCTTGAATGTTACATTCACAGCCCATACGAAGAACTTGCGATATCAAAAAGAAAAGCAATTATTGTCTGTCCCGGAGGCGGATATCAGGCTTTGTCCGAGCGCGAGGCGGAGCCCGTGGCTCTGCAATATTTCGCCGCGGGTCTTAACGCGTTTATTCTCAGATACTCAATCAATGAAAAAGCCGCCGATTACGCTCCGCTCATAGAAGCCTGCCTTGCGATAAAATACGTAAGAGACCGTTCGGAAGAGTTTTGCGTTGACACTGACTACGTCTATATAACCGGATTTTCCGCCGGAGGTCATCTTGCGGCATGGGCAGGTACGCAATGGCATATCGACCGCGTAAGAGAGGCGATAAACGGCTCCGATATTTCAATATGCAAGCCTACCGCCACCGTGCTCTGCTACCCGGTAATAACCTCTTTTGAATACGCGCACAGAGGCTCAATATATGTACTGAACGGTTTTTCCGACGACCCCGAGGGGATGAGCCGATTCTCGCTTGAGAAATTTGTGGACGGCGATACCTCTCCCGCGTTTCTGTGGCACACGGCACAGGACATGGGAGTGCCGGTTCAGAATTCTCTGTTATACGCGTCACAATTGGCAGAGCATAAAATTCCCTTTGAGCTTCACATTTATCCCACCGGAAATCACGGGCTTTCGCTGTGCAACACAGAAACCTGGTCTAAAAACCCCGACATGCTTTCGGATTATAACCGCGGCTGGATAGATAAAGCCATTAAATGGGTTACCGAAGCTCCATTCAAAAAATAACGGCGGTATTTACATGGAAAAAGCAACACTGATAAAGAAAAGATTCTTTTACTTCGCGACAATTCTTTCGATACTGTTTATTCCGGGCATTCTCGCCATTATTTTCGGTTCTGTTTACAATATATTGTGGCTCTTGGTGATTGGATGTATAATCGCGGTCGCGTCCTTTTACGGGCTGCCGCTTTTGTGGGTATCGTATGCCGTATGGTCTCACAGATGCAGGATAATCGAAGCCGTAAAAACCGAATATACTTACGCATACTCTGAACTCGCGAAAAAATGCGGCCGTCCCCAAAAAGAAATCATCGACCATATAAAATACCTTGTAGCGAAAGGATATCTTATCGGCTTTACATATGACAACGAAAAGCTTACGCGTGATTCCGCGGTCGATAATTCCGAATACAAGGAAATGAAGGTGGTCAAATGCCCGCATTGCGGCGCGGAAGTCGTAGTAAACGACGACACTGCCGTCTGTGATTTCTGCGGCAGCCCGTTGACCGAAAAATCCTAAAATTAGCGGAGGCACACCGATGCAAGGCGTACCGAGAACCTGAAGAAGAGACAACAATATCAAGAAACGATATTACTCTTTCTCAATTAATGGATTTTACATATTATTTCGGGAATCGCTGCCTTGAGGTTTATGTCAGGAAGCAAATGTATTACATCTGTAAACAATTTTATTTTAAATAAAAAAAGGAGATTAGTTCATGACAATACCGCAAATCAAAAATTATACTGAAAAAGAGGGTACCACACTCTTACCCGAAAAATTTTCGATATGTCCGCAACTGTCCGCGGACAGTGATATTTTCTATCAATATATCAGAAAATATAAGCCGAACGCCCGCTTATCCAAAGCCGAGGGAAAAGTAATTTACGACAATACCCTCGAAGCTGAAGAATACAGGATAACGGTGTCGGACAGCGTTACAATATACGCGTCGGGCAACATCTCGCTTAATCACGCTTTCGCGTCGCTTGTTCAGCTTACAGACAGTAACGGCGCGCTGAAAAAATGTGAGATAAGCGACAAGCCCGATTTTCCGTACCGTTCATTTATGGTGGATGTGGGACGCCAGACTCATCCGATAAAATACATACTCGACTACCTTGACCTGTGCTGGCTGTATAAGCTTTCGTGCATACAGCTTCACCTGTCTGACGACCCCGGAGTAGCCGTTCCGATTAAATCCTTCCCCAATCTTGCAACTGAGGGCAGAGCGTATACCCCCGATGAAATAAGACAGATAAATCTGTATGCCAAGGAAAGAGGCATTTCAATCGTTCCGGAACTTGAAGTTCCCGGGCACGCGGAACAGTTTATGAAAAAATACCCCGAGATCTTCGGAAGTCTGAACATCGTTTCGGCGTGTGATGAGGTTTTCGAGGCGCTTTATAAAATTTATGACGATATAATAGAACTTTTCCCCTACTCAGAATATATACACATAGGCGGAGACGAGGCGTCGATAGGAGAATGGCAAAGCTGTGAAAGAACACAGCGATACATGAAAGCCAATAATATTTCCTCAATTGACGAAATGTACGCGGAGTTTGTAAAAAAAGTGACCGATTATATCCTCAGCAAGGGTAAAACTCCCATTGTCTGGGAAGGTTTCGGAAAGGAATACAACGACAGAATTGACAAAAGAGTAATTGTGGTATCGTGGGAAAACTACTATCAGACCACCATGGACCTCGCGCAAGCCGGATTTACACTTATAAACTGCTCGTGGCAGCCGCTGTATATCGTAACTCCCATAAAATATTGGGAATCCAAGGATATACTCGAAAAATGGAATATTTACAATTGGCAGCACTGGTGGGATAAATCCAAAGCATACGGAGATATCGGCATAACCGTCAAGGAAACCGACGTAAATCTTCTCGGCGCTCAGCTCTGCGCTTGGGGAAACGAGCTTGCCTCATATGAGGACTATGAAAAAGGCTGCAAGGAAGAATACGACCTTGTCAAAGACAGGCTCCCCGCCCTCGCAGAAAAATCATGGAACAAGGACAGCAAAATGACAGACAGGGAGTACAAAGAAATTTTGCTTTAACATGACTCCAAAGCTTCATTAAAACTCTTACCTATATCCCCAATATCCCTTTGAGAAACTATCTGAAATAATTATAGGAAATAATTATCGGAAAAGCCTCAAAGGGATTGCTTTTCACATTGATTTTTAATACAATTCTCATATTGACAAAGCTTTGTCGAAGTTGTATAATATCTCATTGTGAACGGCGCATATACTGCCTTTCACCTGAACCGGACAGCAAAATTACCGGCAAGTCAGATTTTCAAACAGTTAAAGAAAGGCAAATATATGAATCACATCGCCTCGGCGAAATTTCATTACCCCCGCGCGTTATTCCGTTTTGTATCCAAAAACGCGGTATTGCTTATAGCCGCGGCGGCGGCAATTATTACGTCTGTAATTGTCCCGCCCGACAAAGAATATTTTGACTATATAGATTTCAAGACGCTTACCTGTCTGTTCTGTACGCTTGCCGTCGTCTGCGCGTTGAAAAATATAGGATTTTTTACTTTTTTGGCGCACAGGATAATTTCACTTACGGGAAATATCAAAATTTCGGTACTGACACTTGTTTACATAACATTTATCGGGTCAATGCTGATAGCCAACGACATGGCACTGCTGACCTTTCTGCCGCTGGGATACTTTGTCCTCAAAGATACGGGCAAGACAAATTACATGGCTTTTACCTTCATAATGCAGAATATAGCCGCAAACCTCGGAGGTATGCTGACGCCTTTCGGAAATCCTCAGAATCTTTACCTGTACTCATACTTCAATATTCCCACCGGTGAATTTACCTTGATAATGCTTCCTCTTTTTATTTTATCGGTGGCGCTTATCACCGTAATATGCCTGATATTCGTAAAAAACGAAAAAATCGAATCCATAAAATTCGACGGCGAAAAACTTCCCGTTAAAAGAACTCTTCTGTATGTCGCTCTTTTCGTATACTCAATAATTATAGTTTTCCGTATTGTTCCGTTCTGGACAGGGCTTTTGATAATTCCGGCAATATTGATTTTTGCCGATCGGAAAGCGCTCGGTCAAGTGGACTATTCCCTTTTGCTCACATTTATATGCTTCTTCATCTTCGCCGGAAATATGTCGCGCATAGACGCAGTGAGAGACTTCATGTCATTTATACTCGATAAAGATACTTTGATTTTTTCTATTCTGACCTGCCAGATCATAAGCAATGTTCCCTCCGCGGTGCTGCTCTCGCATTTTACCCGGAATTACAGCGCCCTGCTTATGGGAGTAAATATAGGCGGAGCCGGAACTCTCATCGCGTCGCTCGCAAGCCTTATTACATTCAGAGAATACACCTCGCACAATCCCGGATGCGCGGGTAAATATATTAAACTTTTTTCCGCGCTGAATTTTCTGTTTGTCATAGTGCTCGCGGTTTTCGCGGAAATTTTTCTGATATAAAACTAAAATAAACTTATGCCATACTAAAATTCGCCCTAAAATACACACACTGGTTGGTCTTGCGCGCGACACCGCAAAAACAAAGCTTCACAAAAGAATAATTCTTAAAATTCCCATTAAGAAAGGAAAGGTCAATTATGAAAAAACTTGTGCTCTTGGGGGACAGCATTCGTATGCTCGGTTACGGCAATAAGGTCGCCGATGAACTCCGGAATGAATTTATAACCTGGCAGCCTGATGACAACTGCAGGTTTGCGCAATACACTTTGCGAATGCTATTTGATTATAAAGAAAGCATTTCGGGCGCTGATATCATACATTTCAATTGCGGACTGTGGGATATGTGCGACCTTTTCGGGGACGGTCCGTTCACCTGTATAGACGAATATTGCGGCACAATGCAAAGAATCGCGAAAATTTTGCAAAATTACGCCAAGCGCGTAATATTTTCAACATCTACCCCGCCCCGCCCCGAAAAAACCGATCACAGCATTGACAGAATAATCAGATACAATGAAAAAATCAGTAAAATCCTTTCAAATCAAGGCATTATCGTAAACGACCTGTTTTCGGTCGTATATCCTCATGTAGAGGAATATGTCCGGGACGACGACCTGATACATCTTACCGACGCGGGAATTTCAGCCTGCGCGTCAAGCATCGTTAAGGCAATCAGAGCGGCTTCCGATACAATATAATGTTTAATATAGTGATTGAGTCATTTCAGCTGAGATTTGTTTGTGGTAAAACTATTTCTAAAACGACTCAATCACTTTTTCCAATTCTTTTTTGGTTTTTGGTCTCACATCTATTGTTATACTACATAACGCCATAATAAAATTTAAAAACTGTATTGACAAATTAATAACATTATGGTATAATAATACTTACATTGGTTAATCAGTAGTTTATAAAATAATTTACAATTATCCGGAGGGATATCGAAGCGGTCATAACGAGGCGGTCTTGAAATTTCAGTCTGCCGCGCGATGATGCAAGACGGCGACCTCCGAAAGAGGTTCAAAATACGCCGTTTTCAAGACGGTAAAATACTTGCCCGAAATGATCTCTATCGAGAATTCTAAAGGCGAGAAAAAACACAATTAAATAGCAAACACGGAGGGTTATCGAAGCGGTCATAACGAGGCGGTCTTGAAAACCCGCGCGTAACTGTTCCTTTTGTTCCCTCAAAATCCTTGTAATATCAAGGGTTTTCGGCATTTTCTTAAATACAAAAATTTCATAGTTCTCTCGCGAAATTCTCTCCAAATTCCGGAGCATTTCGCTAAAGATACCCTACGGAGGGTTATCGAAGTGGTCATAACGAGGCGGTCTTGAAAACCGTTTGCCCTCTGGGCACGTGGGTTCGAATCCCACACCCTCCGCCACATTTTGCATAAATTTGTGCGGTAAAAAGCGCTTGAATTTAGTGATATTCGCTAAAATTCAAGTGCTTTTTTCTATGTTTTAAGCCCCTGAAATTTTCGCCTTGGAGAGAACTCGAAAATTCTCTCCTGACCCCCGAAAAAGCCTTGTGGCATAAGGCTTTTTCAGCTCTCCCATTTACTCGCGATTTGCACATTTTCGGGTAATTTTACCGCGTTTTCCATGGCTTTTGCGGCATTTTCCTTGCTGCTCCAGTCCAAATGCGTGTAAATATTTAAAGTTACACTTACGGTGGAATGGCCTAAATAGTCCTGCACTTCCTTGGGGGATAGCCCCATTTTGTGCATCAGACTCGCGCAGGTGTGACGCAGATCGTGAAAGCGGATCTTGCGCAGTCCATTGCGCTCAAGTATCTTCGGAAAAGCATCCTCAATATAGCGCGGCTTGAAGCGATTGCCCATCTCGTCGGTGAACACGTAGTCAATGTCCTTCGTGTTGTAGCTGTTTCCGCAGATCTTGCGGTTTCGCTTTTGCACCTCACGCCAAGCAAGTAGCTTTTCGCGCACCGTGTCCGACATGGGAAAGCTTCTGTAACTCGACTTGGTCTTGGTGCGGTCGGAGGCAATGATAACGGTTTTGCCGTCCACACGCGCCTCTGTGACCGTGTGGTTGATGGTGATCCTGTTCTCCTCAAAATCAACGGCTTTCCATCTGAGTCCGAGCACCTCACTTCTACGCAGACCCAAGAGAGCCGTGATGTAGATGAGGAGCCCCAGCTTGTGATCCCAAGATTTCTCAATGAGCAAGGCAAGCTCTTCTTCGGTGTACGCCGAGCCTTCGAAGCGCTCCGCGCGTGGTGGGTCAACCTTGTCGGCGGGGTTGTTTGGGATGAGATCCATTCGGTATGCGTACTTGAGGATTTTGTGAAGCAGCGCGTGCTCGTGTCTGACCGTTGTTCCTGACAGCGTTTTCATCTCGTGGAGATAGAAGGTCTGTAGATCCTTGGCTTGCACGTTGGCAAGTGCCAAATTCTTTTTCTCAAAGTAAGGAATGAACTTCTTTTCCACCGTGGTCTGATAGCCGCCGAAGGTGGTGGGCACGACCGTCGTTCGCACCACCTCAAGCCAAGCTCGCATAAAATCGGTGAAAAGCATTCTGTCGCTAAAATCAAAATAGTCGGCGGGTGCTTTCGGCACAACAAAGCTTTTGCGAAGATGCGATAGCATTTCCTCAGCGCGCTTCTTGTTTCCTTTCACGGGAAGTCCCGTGGATTTCCATATTTGTTTTCGTTCGCCTGTGTAGTCGGTGTAGCTGAGTACACAGTAATAATGTCCGTTTTTTTCTCGCAGGTGTCCTGCAATCATAAATAGCTCCTTTCTGCATTCTGCACATATTTCGGACTTTTCTTTATTGGAGTGACTTCATTATACAAGAAAAATTCTCTCCCGTCAAATGTGCGATTCCGCGCCTCGTTTCTTTTTGAGTTCGAATATAGATTTATATAAAACTTCGTCCCCACGTGAGACGAAGTTGTTTTCTTATTTAGCCTCGTGCCATTTTGGCACGAAGAAATGTGTCTCCGAAGGAGACGAATAAATTGTGCTCCGGTGGAGCATCATTTTCACTTCTGCACCGACGGTGCACAAGTTGCGATGATACTTCTCCACCAGCGGAGGAGAAGTTGCCAACTTCCCATCCGCCGGCGTGGAAGTTCAACCTATGTGCGGGTGGCACATAAGTTTAGATCTGCTCAGCGCTCAGCCAAGAGGTATTGCCTCTTGCGGTAATTGTGTACTTGATTTTCCATCTCGAGCCAAGCGGCTGACGTGACATACAAATGTCATTTTCTCGAGTCGTATATTTGCCCCCCTTTCTATCATCGCGATAAGCAATCAGCTTGAGCTTCTGCCCGTCGTCGGTATCAAAGTAGCAAATCAAATTACATCTTTTGCCCCATTTTCTCATAACCAATGTGGCGGTGGTTTCTCCGGCTTCGGAGGGAAAGGGATACTGATTTACATCAAATCCCATTTCTTCAAGATCACTTGGAACATAACCTCTTTTTTCTACCATACTATCACTGGTATAATTAAATCACCCCCAGCAAGTGATTCAATTACACAAAATCCTTTCATAAAATTAAAGAATGTGATATAA
>CALWJX010000052.1 GCA_944381085.1 uncultured Clostridia bacterium | reverse complement strand
ATTGCGATGCAGCTGATCATGCCCAATCTCATGGGCGCATACGATTTTTGCTAAAGCAGGGGACAAATTCTTATTGATGAATATACAACGATTACGTTTTATTACGCGGTACATTCCCTTGAGAACCGTGAAATCCTCCCAGTACAGACGAATACCCAACCCTTTCGCAATCGAAAACGGATCTCTTGTTCCAAAGCGGTTAACAAGACGCAGGCCGATTTTATCAAATTCAGATTTGTACATTCTACGCCTCCTCGGATCACTTCTCCTTGCTGTATTTCTTCGGAGTATACTTCTTATTTTCTTCGATTGAATCCCAATACGCTTTATTTAATGCGCTCATAACGGCGCTCTTTTCATCGGGATCCATTCCGCCGCCCGCAAACAGCGCGGAAATCTCGGACACAAGGTGTTGAACGTAATCGGCATCGCGCTCTCCGCCTTTATCGTAAGCTTCCGCCACGTAAATTTCCGCATCATTCAACAGTTCGCTTACGGATACATTGAGAGCCTTGGCAAGCTTTATAACAATATCCATACTGATATGCGTTCTTGCTCCCGATTCATAATTTTGAATGGTTCTCAGACCAACACCCGCAAGCGAGGCAAGCTCAGATTGACTGATTTTTTCAGCCAATCTTTTTTCTTTTAATTTGTCCTTAAATTCCATATGAAACTCCTCGGAATATATTTTTGCAAAATACGCATAATCATGCGCATAATTGTATTGACAACGCACGTTTGTTCGTGTATAATAAATACATACAATAGTTTGTTTCGCAATTTATAAACGCACGATTGTTCGTATCCGTAATAATATTACACCCAAAAGTATATTTTGTCAATAGGTTTTGCAGAAAAAGGGGGCGTTTTTTTGGAAAGATGTATCTTGCACTGTGATATGAACAACTTTTATGCATCCGTTGAATGTTTTTTAAACCCGAAGCTGAATACCCGTCCTATTGCCGTATGCGGCGAAACCGAAGACAGACACGGCATTGTGCTTGCAAAAAATTATAAAGCAAAAGGATATGGTGTAATTACGGGGGAAACGGTTTGGCAAGCAAAGCGGAAATGCCCGGGGCTTGTAATAGTGCCTCCTCACTACGATGAATACGTGAAGTTCTCAAAGAACGCGCGTGAGATCTACAGCCGTTATACGGATATGATAGAGCCTATGGGACTTGATGAATGTTGGCTTGATGTGACAGGCAGCCAACGTCTTTTCGGATACGGAGATAAACTCGCTTATGAAATCAAGGAAAGCATAAAAAAGGAGCTTGGTGTAACAGTATCCGTTGGGGTGTCGTTCAATAAGGTTTTTGCCAAATTGGGCAGTGATATGAAAAAACCGGACGCGATTACCGTAATTACCTATGAATGCTTCAGAAAACAGATCTGGCATCTCCCTGTATCGGATATGATGGGCGTGGGCAGAGCAACCGCAAAAAAACTTAATTCGATCGGAATTCACACTATCGGCGATCTCGCGCAATATTCATGCGAGTGTCTCATATCAAAATTCGGCAAATGCGGAGAAGATGTCTGGCGCTTTGCCAACGGTCTGGATATCTCCAAGGTCGTGACCCGCGACCCTGAGGCTTTGGATAAGACGGCAGGACACGGAATTACGACCAAGGAAGATCTGATATGCAATGAGGAAGTATGGCCGGTTATGCTGGAGCTTACTCAAAACATCGGACATAGGCTTCACATATACGGAAAGAAAGCAACAGGCGTTGCAATCAATATAAGAGATAACGCGCTGAACGACCGGCAGTGGCAATGCCGACTTGCCTTTCCGTCAAAAAGTCCGTATTATATAGCGAAAGCGGCATTTCAGCTGTTTGAACGAAGTTACGGCTGGATAAGACCGATACGCTCGGTCGCCGTGAGAGCGATTGACCTTATCTCAGACGATATTCCTCAGCAGATTGATATATTTTCGGATACGGAAGCAATCAATAAAAGGGAAACTCTTGATCTTATAATCGAAGAACTCAGGAAAAGGTATGGAATGAAAATAATTCGCAACGCGATACTTCTCAACAATCCTAAAATACCGACCGTCGACGTGTTGAACAGACAGATTCAGCTGAAGGGATCGTAAAAAAACGGGAGCTGAGTCATCAACAGCTCCCGTTCCGCGGCATCCAAAAACCGATAACCTCTGAATTTTATAGTTTCCGTGTATTACCAGTTAAAGACGTAAGAGCCGCTTGAAACCGAAACTGTTTTGCCGTTCACCTCAATGTCCGCCTCGGTACCGAACGGGACCGTTACAAATAAATTCGTCGTTCCGAATCTTTTTGTCCAGCGCACCGAAATATTTCCCCGCACGGTCTCAACCACCGCGTGCGCGAACAAAAGTCCCTCTGGATAACAAGGCTTGACCGAAAACCGTTCAAAGGCAGGCAATATCGGCTTGATTCCGCAAAGGTACGCATAAAACCAGGAATCAACAGAAGCAAACATCGGATGATTGTGCGAGTTCATGCCCTCTTCTTTTTTCAGCTCAAACCTCTCCCAAACCGTCGTAGCCTCATTTTCAATCATGTATCCGTATCCCGGATACTTTTCGCTGTACAGTATTTTCCAGACGTCCTCAATATAACCGTACTCGGTCAGCACCTCAAACATGTATTTTGTACACAGATTTCCGGTGGTAAATCTGTAATTCGCGGACACAAGGTCATTATGCAATACCTCCGCCGCAAGCACCCGTTTGTCCTCGGGAAGAATACCGAGCCAAAGCGAAAACGCCTGGCACGCCTGCGAACCGGTTGCCATTACCGCGCTCCCGGAATCAAACCATTTATCAAGCATGGCATGTTTTATGCGTTCCCCTATGTCGTGGTATTTCCGCGCCACGTCGGCTCTGTCCAAAAGCTTCGCGAATTTTTCGATGAGAACACAGTTGTAATACGAAAAACCCGTGGACATAAATATTCCCGGAGTCTGTGCCGAGTTGGCGTTTTCGGGGCTTACGCAGGCATACGCCGGTCCCGCCCAGTCGCCGTAATAGCTGTAATTTACAATGTAATCCTCGCTTCTCGAAAGCAAAGAATCCTCCCACGCGCAATAGTTGTCAAGCATTTCTTCAATAATCTGCCGGTTGCCCGTATGCATCAGCGCCATGTTGCCGGCAACCAGAAAGGACGAGCAGACCGGATCCGCGGGATACGCCCCGTAGACAAACGGCGCGCAGCAGGTAAACGCCCCGTCTTCTCTTTGCTCATAATGGATATCTCTTATTATTTTCGGGAACATGGTTCCGATATCGAAATTATAAGGGGTTTCCTCGAAGCGCACCGTGGCGTCGTTCATCCAACCCATGCGCTCGTCTCTCTGGGGACAATCGGTAAAAATCGAATGTATATTTGCCCTCTCGGTCATTACACAGTTTTCATGTATTTTTGTGACAAGTGCGCTGCCGCAGCGGAACATATTCCGCGGCTTGTCGATATCGGTATATATCGCCGCGGCGCGTATATCGTCGGCGGTAAAAAGTACCGGCGAATTTACCTCAATGTATCTGAACCCGTGGTATGTAAAGGACGGGCTCCAAACGCAGCCCTCCTCTTTTCCTGACGCTATGTAAGTATCCCTCTGGTCGGCGTCCCGCAACGGCAGATTATACAGTTTACCGTCCTCCCCGAGCATTTCCCCGTGAGTTAAAATTATTTTATCGCCCTTTTTAAGCCCCTTGGGTAAAGTTATTACCGGAATTCCGGCTATATTCTGTCCGAAGTCAAATATGCAAGTGTTGCTGTCTGTTCTGAAGCAATCCACGGGGGTATAATATTTTTTTGCCCTCACCGGACTGATTGCCATCGGACGCATTTCTCCTCCCGGACCGTCAGACAGCGCGGGCTTATTTCCGTCAGCTTTTCCTGTCGTGTACCACGAGCTGTCAGAAAGCGACGCGTCATACGTCTCCCCCTTGAATATTGAAGCCTCTACAGCCGCGCCCTCTCGCCACTCCCAATCGGTATCGGTGCATATTTTCTCACTTGTACCGTCAGCATATCTGATGTCAATAAACGCGGTAAGCATAGGCTGTCCGAAAAATTCAATTATACGCGAGTTGCCGAACACCACTCTCAAAGTCTCGTTGTCGTTAAATCTCCATCCGTCCGCGATATCAATATTGATAACGTTTTCCCCTGCCTTCAGCAGTTTTTCCAGCTTGGCGTCAACCGTATAGTAGCATACCCTTGCGTAATTGGAGTGCGCCGGGTCAAGCAGATTGCCAAGTCTTTCTCCATTGAGGCTTATCCTTTGATAACCTATGCCGCAGCAGTAAAGCACGGCGCTTTTTATTTGCTTTTGTATACTGAAAATCTTCCTGAAGGAAAAGCTTTTTCTGTTTATCCGTTCAGGCGTGCTTATCCATTTCGCAGACCACCTGTCTACATTGCCGTCAATAAACCCAGCCCGTTTCTCTTCAGTCTCATATCCGAATCTGTCGGTAACCCTGAGTGTAAGCGTAAGCAATATTCCTTTCGGAAGTCTTTCCTTTTCCGAATCAAGCTTTACCGACTGTGTTTTTGTCTGTCCGGATTTTTCCGCAATCAGTCTGTTGTCCTCATCATAAATCCTTAAGCTGAAAGATTTCTGAAAATTTTCGGACTCGGTTGACTCAAGCGACCATGAAAAAACCGGGCTGTCGGTATCCGTGACCACAAAACCGTCTTTGCGGTAATTGATATAAATGTCTTTTATTTCCGTCAATATTGTCACCTCCGTTACATATAAAAAGGCAGCCGGTAACCTAAATTGATTTAAAATCCGGCTGCGAATGCCGCCAAACACAACCAAACGACTGAATTTGAGCGGGCTTAAACAAGAAGAAGACCAAACCGAAAAATTATCCGAACAAAAGCTCTCTCATATACGCAGTTGAAGCCACGGCGTCATTTGCGTCAAGAATCTTTTGCATTCTGTCCATATCTATTCTCTGTGCGGCTTTCTCAAACGCCTGCATCCATTTCACCGTCTGTTCTACCGCGTCCCTGCTGTCTTCCCTGTAAGGATACTGGTCGGTGGATATGAAGTTTTTGTAATCATATTTTCTCAGATAATAGAACATCTCTATGTACTCTATTGTTCTGACCGATCCTGCAATCATGTCGTCATCCCAACCGCGCCAGTTGTCATTCATATGGAAATGGAACATCTTTCCCCTCGCCATAGCGGTGCAGACCGCCTCGGCAACGTCCTCATACGCCTCAAGCGAATGACCGACGTCAATGGTTATTCCCATGTTTTCCCTGCCGCTTTCAAGACAGTACGCGAGCGCGGTCCATACATTGGCAAGGAAGCTGTGAACTCTCGGTTCCTTGGGCTTATATTCAAGTGAAAATCTGATATCGGGCGCTCTGTCGCAACACTCGGCAAAGCCCTCCGCCATCCACTTATGAGCGTTCATGTAGTCTGCCTGCAAGGGATAATCATATCCGTCCTGACCGTTCCATATGGATATGGTATCACAGCCGATTGCCCTCGCCAAATCCACACAGTGCATTGTCTTGTCCACCGCCGCTTTTCTCACTTTTGCGTCGGGATTGGTAAACGCCCCCTTGCCCCAAATGGGTGTGCCGAAATGGTCGGGAATAATTGCAACCGCCTTGTAATTGTACGATTTAAGAAAATCCGCGACCTTATTGACCGTTTTGTCGTTGAGTTGCCAATTCTCCACAAATTCAATACCGCTGACGCCTTCTATGGACGCCACTCTGTCAAACAGCTCCTCAATCTCATAAGGACGTCCGTATCCGCCCGTCATATACCTGTCGGAACACTGCCCGACATTTCCGAGAATTACCGAAAATTTAAGCATAATATCCTCCCTGCCGCAATGAGAGCGGCTTATATAATAATATCTGCCATGCAAAAGATTATTGGTATACAATCTCTCCGCTAAAGTTCGGAATATCAGAAAACCGAAACCGTTCCGCGGCGATTACGTCTTCTCTCCCTGCATTTTATTTAATTATACTTTGTTTTTCTGCTTATGTCAATAAGTATACGGATAAATTTATCAATATTTTATTCAGAAAAACTATTGACAAAATTTCAAAATAATGATATCATATTATTAGTTGAATTTATAAATAAAAATACTGTGAACGGAAAAAGTAATCGTCTATGTCCTACAGAAAGTTGCCGGTTGATGAGAGGAGCAGACCGCATAACCGATGAAATACATCCGGGAGTAACATACCGAAACGGCATTTATGCCCAAGTAGACTATGTCGGACGCTCTCCGTTATAAGAGTAAGACCGTGAAACCGAGGTCTTTAAGTTCTATGCGGAAACGCCCGGAAGAATCAAGGTGGTACCACGGTTATGTCGTCCTTGCTCTTATGCAGGGGCGTTTTTTGTTTATAGTTCAATAAGGGGGCTGCCCCGTCATTCAAAATTTTCAGTGGGAGATAGAATCTCCCCGCCAAAAAAAACAAGCGGCAAAACATCTTAATTTAACTTTTATATTTAAATATCGATACGGAGGTTATTTAAAAATGCAGATTTATGAAGAACTTGTAAGGCGCGGCTTAATTGCGCAGGTGACAAATGAGGAAGAAATCAAAAATCTTATAAACAACGGCAAAGCGGTCTTCTACATCGGATTTGACTGCACGGCGGACAGTCTTACGGCAGGGCACTTTATGGCGCTGACGCTTATGAAGAGGCTGCAAATGGCGGGAAATAAACCTATCGCCCTGATAGGCGGCGGTACCACAATGATTGGTGACCCGTCCGGCAGAACCGACATGAGAAAAATGCTGACCAAGGAAGATATTGACCACAATGCGCTTTGTTTTAAACGTCAGATGTCGAAATTCATTGATTTCGGCGAGGATAAAGCCATGATGATAAACAACGCGGACTGGCTTCTGAATTTGAATTACATCGAGCTTCTGCGGGACGTGGGCGCCTGCTTTTCGGTAAACAGAATGCTCACCGCGGAATGCTACAAGCAGAGAATGGAAAAAGGTCTTTCGTTCCTTGAATTTAACTATATGATAATGCAGTCATATGATTTTTACTATTTGTTTAAAAATTACAACTGCACGCTTCAGTTCGGAGGCGACGATCAGTGGTCGAATATGCTTGGCGGCACAGAGCTCATCAGAAGAAAGCTCGGCAAGGACGCGAACGCGATGACAATTACCCTTCTTACCGACTCTCAGGGAAAGAAAATGGGCAAAACCGCGGGCAACGCCGTTTGGCTCGACCCGAACAAGACTTCTCCATATGACTTCTATCAATATTGGAGAAATGTCGATGACGCCGACGTCCTGAAGTGTATCAGAATGCTCACTTTTCTGCCGCTTGAACAGATCGATGAAATGGACGGCTGGGAGGGCGCGAAGCTCAATCAGGCAAAGGAAATTCTGGCTTATGAGCTTACAAAAACGGTTCACGGGGAAGAAGAAGCAAACAAAGCTCAGGCAAGCGCCAAGGCTTTATTTGGCTCGGGAGACGAAGCCGACATTCCCTCAGTCGCTTTATGTGAGGATGACTTTACAGACGGTGTTGTTGACATTCCCTCAATTCTTGTAAAATCGGGACTTGTCAAGTCCAAATCGGAGGCAAGACAGGCAATACTGCAGGGCGGCGTTACAATGGACGGGGATAAAATAACCGACGTAAAAGCCACTTGCACAAAAGAAAAATTAACCGAAGGCGTTTTAATAAGAAAAGGCAAAAAATCATATATGAAAGTTGTTTACAAAGCCTGACGCAAGTTTATAAGCACAAATCTCAATACCGGCTTTAACGCAAGTCTTGAACACTTTTTTGACAGGATTTCAGACAATTTAAATCAAGTTCCAAAAGCAAGCGACAAAACGCCGTTTTCGCGGGAAAGGAAACAACCCATGAATGAAAAAATAACTATCAGGGAAATTTACGAAAAAAACAGCCGGGACATAAACCTTCCGAATGAACCGTTTATGGTTTTCGGCAGAATGATACCGAC
Source organism: uncultured Clostridia bacterium (assembly GCA_944381085.1). GTDB lineage: Bacteria > Bacillota > Clostridia > Oscillospirales > CAG-272 > SVTX01. Next base: position 2,136 of record CALWJX010000052.1, on the reverse strand, counting down.
ATACGCAAATGAAAAATGGGATTACGCAACGGAAGAATTTGCCGAAAAAGTACCGATGTGCTTCCCTGATGAAAATTACCGCTATGAGGAAATGGCAAAAAACAGCGTTTTTTTAGGAGCATACGACAATGACAAATGCATAGGGCTTGCCATTCTTCAAAACGCGTTATTCAAGTATATGTATCTTTATGACCTTAAAGTGAATCAGGCTTACCGGCGTTCCGGAGTAGCCCTGTCGCTGATTCAAAGAGCCGGTGAAATCGCAAAAAACAAAGGCTATCGCGGGATATACACTCAGGGTCAGGACAACAACCTCGGAGCCTGTCTGTTCTATCTCAAATCGGGTTTCGTTATAGGTGGGCTTGACACAAAGGTTTATCAGGGAACGCCTCAGGAAGACAAAAAAGATATATATTTCTATCTGGATTTGAAATGATTCCGAAAAACCGGCGCATTCTCCGTCAATAATCAAATATATTATCAAAAACACTGCATAATGCCGCGTATAATAATACAATAATGTTTTCCAACCCATTTCACAGCCATTCGGCTGTCAAAAAAAGGAGGCAAGGAAATGAACTCAAAGAAATCAGGTATTTTTTCCCTGTTGTTTTGCGTCCTGATGCTGTTCGGAAGCATACCCTCCGGAGCCAATTCCGCTCAAACAAGATGGCAGGGCGTCACTTCTACCGGAACCATAGTTACCGAACAGGATTGCCCCATTGTGGTTGAAAAGGAGCAATTGACCTTTGAAATCAACGAATTTCCTCAGACGTATTACAGCGACACGGAAAGCTTCCTTTCTTATTCCGGAAAGGTGACCGCCGACTACACCTTTTACAATCCCTCTGACCTGTCGGTATCGGCAACCTTGGTCTTTCCGTTCGGCACCGCTCCCGATTACATGAACATTTACGACAGTGAAAACGGCGGCTGTATATACGGCGCGGATACGGCAAAATACCGAATTACCGTAAACGAAAAAGAAATACAACCGATAATCCGTCACACATGGACCTCCGGTTCCTTTTCGCTTGAACGCGACCTGCCGCGGATACACGACACTTACGTCAATGACCCCTTTTTCACTCCCGACCTGACCGTCACAAAATACACCTATAAAATAAGCGGAATATCGAATGAATATTCCGCGGCTACCGCGGCGTTCTGCCGGGGCAAAGACGATTTTAAAACCAAAATTTTACTGCAGAATCAAAGCGGGATGAACGCCTCGGACAGCTATATTCAACTGCATTTGTGGGCGGAAAACGAACAGGAAGTCAATGTATATTTCTTTGGGGAAGCGCCTTCACATGATATTGGCTGGAGGATTTATGAAAACGGAACCTGCGAGCGGGAGATTGGCGGAAGCGTTTCCTTTGTAAGCTCGGAGACAATTGACTTTAAAACTTTTGCTTTGCAGTCTTATAATTCCATGCTTGGTATCTCCGAAACAGATTGGTACAATGCGATGGTCGAAGACCTGAAGCAAAGCGAGAAAAACTCTTACGGAATTTTATCCTGCTCGGACAAAAATTTTGATATCTCCTCCCGGCTGATGCGCTGGTATCAATATGATATCGCGCTTGAGCCAAAGGAAAAAATCACAAATACGGTGACCGCGCCAATATATCCGTCAATCAACAGGGACTACGACCCTCCCGTATACGGCTATCAATATCTGCTTTCCCCCGCAAAAACATGGGCGGATTTCGGAGAACTCGAGATAGTAATCAACACTCCGTATTTTATAACCGAAAGCAATACTGACGGCTTTGCCAAATCCGAAAACGGCTACAAACTGACTCTGGACGGTCTGCCTGACGGGGAGCTTGAATTTACGCTGAGTTCATCCGAAAATCCGTCAAAGCCCTTCAACATTTACTTCCCAATTGAAATCATAATAGTCTGCGCTGTGTTTGCGGTTTTACTGACCGGTGGAATTGTTGTTTTTGTTCTGCTCAGGAAAAGAAAGAAAAAAAGCCGATAAAATGGCAGTCTGTAAAACAATACACTTAATACTCTAATAATTCCGAAAAAATTTGTTTTTAAAAAAAACGGGCTGAGTCATTAACTTAGCTGAAAAAAGAAAAAAAGCGGATGCTTTTTACCGAAAGGTATTGAGTATCCGCTTGC
>CALWJX010000051.1 GCA_944381085.1 uncultured Clostridia bacterium | reverse complement strand
TGTTGTGGTGACTCTATTATACCATATCTTTGAGGATCTTCCTTTCCTTTTTGGTTCATATCATTTTAGCACATACATTTTTTAAAAAAATTTTCTTTTTTCTCGTTTCTCGTAAAATAATATTGCTTTTGGTATAAATATCAAAAGACTTTCGGCTAAACGATCTTTTTCCTTAAAGCGTGACCATACCCGTCAATTCATATTCAAAGCTAATGTTAATAATAAATATTTTTCATTCAAAAATTCCGCGTTAAGCGTTATCGGCGTTTTCCGACTCTTAACGGCTCCGAAAACAACATATTATTATGCGACACTGTGCAAAGCAAAAAGCGTTCAGCTTTTTAGAAAATTTATGCGTGAAATCCGCCGCATTTGATGCGATATAATTTTCACGCTAACTCCTGCCGAAAAATCGCTCGCCTGTTTTGAGGTGGAGGACATCTTAATTTTGTTATATGACAAAAAAGTTAAAATTTACACCTTTCGGTTCAATATAGTTAATACCATATTTTACCGTCAATTTGCACACAAAGCAGATATTAATATTGCATTTTAACAACAAAATCACGATTTTCAAAAAAATCGGGCAAAACCCTTGTATATTTTCAAAAAATGCGATAAAATATATAATTGGAATAAAGTAATGATGTCTGTATTCAGCGACATTTTTATCAATGATCAATGTCTTATTTTATCATCAAAACGGTTTTCAAAATATATTAAATAAAACGGAGGACATACCAATGTCAGTAAAAGTTGCTATTAACGGATTCGGCCGTATAGGTCGTCTTGCTTTTCGTCAGATGTTCGGCGCCGAAGGTTATGAAGTCGTTGCCATAAACGACCTCACAAGCCCCAAGATGCTTGCTCATCTTCTGAAGTACGATACCGCTCAGGGCTCATATGTGGCTCAGGGACACACGGTTACTTCCAAGGAACCCGAATTTGAAGAAGACGGCAAGACCGTTAAGGTTCCCGGCTCAATAACTGTTGACGGAAAAGAAATCACAATTTACGCAATGCCTAAGGCAGCAGACCTTCCTTGGGGAGAGCTTGGGGTAGATGTTGTGCTTGAGTGCACCGGTTTCTATACCTCAAAAGCAAAATCTCAGGCTCACATTGACGCAGGTGCAAAGAAAGTAGTTATTTCGGCTCCCGCGGGAAACGACCTCAAGACCATTGTTTTCAATGTAAACAACGAAACACTTACACCCGAAGACCAGATTATATCCGCGGCTTCCTGCACAACCAACTGCCTGGCTCCCATGGCTAAAGCACTCAACGACTATGCCCCCATTCAGTCCGGTATCATGACAACCGTTCACGCATACACCGGAGACCAGATGATTCTTGACGGTCCTCACAGAAAGGGCGACCTCAGAAGAGCACGTGCCGGCGCGCAGAACATTGTTCCTAACTCAACAGGCGCCGCAAAGGCAATCGGACTTGTTATACCCGAGCTCAACGGCAAGCTCATCGGTTCCGCTCAGAGAGTTCCTACCTGCACCGGTTCAACAACCATACTTGTCGCGGTTGTTAAGGGCAAGGACATCACAAAAGAAGGAATCAACGAGGCTATGAAAGCTGCCGCAACCGAATCCTTCGGATATAACACCGATGAAATAGTTTCCTCTGACGTTATCGGTATGCGTTACGGTTCTCTCTTCGACGCTACTCAGACAATGGTAGCGAAGATAGACGACGACACATATCAGGTACAGGTCGTTGCATGGTACGACAACGAAAACAGCTACACCAGCCAGATGGTTCGTACAATCAAGTACTTCGCGGAGCTTAAGTAATCTTAAAAGGCTTCGCACCCTTTAAACACAAGTACGAGACGTCGGAAAACCGATTGAGTCTTTGTGACATCTCGTCATAATTATCTAAAGTCGGTGTCTCTCAAACCGGACGTTGCCCATGCCGGGCACTGAAAAATGGCTTGGCCGCAATCGCAGCCAAGCCATTTTAACTGTAACGGTTTTACAGTCATAATATTTTACGTTTTACGGTTTAACCGACATTGAATGTCATTGAAGCAAACGGTACTTCCCTGTTTGTTCCGCCCGCGTCCGGCATCTCGCCGATAAACTCAAGACGGTACTCTCCCGACTCAAAGCGTTCTACTCCCAATGAAGCGAGCGAAACCGATACTTTGGAATTAACACATTCATTTCCACTCGGCGCGGGCATTTCAACCACGATTTCAATATCACTTCTGCCGACAAGTTCCTCGCTCTCCCCGTCGACTTTATAAAGTCTCCATTTGTCTGACCTTATAATGCTTTGACCCTTTTCTTTTCCGACAAAAACGACTATTATCTCAGTGTCGTCAAGGCTGTACTCGGATTTTGCAAGTTGCACGCTGTACCCGATATCTCTGCCGGTATTTTCATTCGTACCGACAGCTTTACTGTCGGAATTTTCTTCCGGGTTATTATTTGCGCAACAGACAAACAAACCCACAAAAACTAATGACAACACAAAGAAAATCATAATACGTTTCTTCATAATCAATCACTCCATTTCTCTATACCCTCATTTTTAGCCGATACTAAATAATTATAAAGCGTTGGACTGATTTTTGTCGCATGATTTCCGCCAAGCACATGAATACCATATACAATTTGCCCCGAGGTATAAAGAGGCGATCCGCTTTGTCCTTCTGAAGTATCAATTTCATAATCAAACATATTGCCATCTGAACTAAGAGAAATTTTTCCTGATGCAGTATACATATAGTAATTATCATTACTGGTTTTATATGGTTCATTTAGCGGATATCCAGAAATTGTATAATTAACCGAGTAACTTGTCGGTGAATACCCGAATCCCATCCAACCCTTTTGATTACCTATAGCGGTGTTTGTAATTACATAACCCCAATCACTACCAGATGAACCGCTCGTCCTCCACGCTGACGGAATTGTCATTTTTATCGTAGAAACACCATCACTATCATTTGGACGTGATCCATTAACATCTGTAAAAACAAGACACTTTGTTGCCCATCCGCCATAAGCTTCAACATATAGTGAATGTGCACAAGTCAAAACCAAGTCCGGTCCCAAAATAACGCCCGAGCTTCTAACCGTATATCCATTTGGAAAAAAAGTCCTAATAAAAACAATTTTGCTATAAGGCGATACAGAGGGATTTAAAACCTTGCTTCTAGTATCACCGCCTATAACAGATTGGGGTGAAATCTGTTCACCTATATTTTCTTCTGGTGTATAAGCATATGAAATCATTGATTGTTTTCCATTAGATACAGAGTACAAATCTTCTGTCGGAAATCAATCTCTTCATTTTCAGTTTCAGGATAATAATTAACAATAGCTTCTTGATAAGAAATCTCTGAAACGCTTGTCTCTAATGCCTCAGAATTCGGTATGCTCACATGAAATAATACATGCAACTACCTTTTTCATAACAAATGCCCTCCACTAATTTTAATTTTGAGTTTTAACTCATTTACATTATACCTAAAAGCAACAAACATGTCAACAAAAAATATATAATTTACAAACTATCCATATTTTGCCTTTTACCTTATTTTATTAATATTACAACAATTAAATTAAAGGAATAAAAAATGAAAAAATGCAAAATTACCGTCATGAAAAAAGTTGCTCACGATGACCTTATTGAGAAATACGAAAACCACATTGAGGATGCGTGCGAGATAAAAGTGGGGCAAACTTTTATATGCAACGGTTGGAAAAAGCCTGACGGTCTGTGTGACAGCGCATGGGACAGCATGTCGGCCTTTGTCATGGTACTTTCCTGCGGAGGAGAAGACATTTACGGCGGTTGGATGAAAAACAAAAAATCGGTCATGATATCCTGCAACGACGGATTCAGACCTGTAAGCTTTCTTATCGAGGTCATGGAGGAGGACGCGGACTGACTTCGCAAAAACGCCATGTGGATATTATTTGCGTTTTTATCAGCCTTTTTCGCGGGAATCACAGCAATTCTTGCGAAATGCGGCATTAAAAAAACCGATTCAAATATCGCTACCGCAATCAGAACGATTGTCGTTCTGATATTCGCGTGGGCAGTTGTATTTATCGTCGGTTCTCAGGAAACCATCTTACGGATTGACGCCAAATCTCTCGTTTTTTTAATTTTATCGGGAATCGCGACCGGCGTATCCTGGCTTTGCTATTTCAAAGCGTTGCAGACAGGCGATATAAACAAAGTGACGCCGGTTGACAAATCAAGCACGGTTCTGACAATTATTCTTGCTTTTGTCCTTTTCCACGAAGAGATAACACTGATAAAAGGTATCTCCGTCATTATGATATTGACCGGAACCTTTCTTATGATTCAAAAAAAGAACCGCAGGGAGAGCAGACAGCTGTAAAGCCCAGTCGCTCATGGCTGCTATACGCCCTGCTGTCGGCGGTTTTTGCAAGTCTGACATCGATCCTCGCAAAAGCCGGTATTGAAAACGTGGAGTCAAATCTCGGAACCGCCATAAGGACAAGCGTGGTTCTTGTAATTTCCTGGATTTTGGTTTTCGCTCAAAAGAAGAGCAAAGATATAAAAAACATTCCCAAAAAAGAACTTTTGTTTATTTGTCTTTCCGGAATAGCAACCGGGGCGTCGTGGCTGTGTTATTACAAAGCGCTTCAGGACGGTCCCGCAAGCGTTGTTGTGCCTGTCGACAAGCTGAGCATCATAGTTACCGTCGTATTCTCATATATTATTTTCAAAGAAAAACTTACTAAAAAATCGCTTGTCGGACTGTTGCTTTTGGTTGCCGGCACATTTGCTATGCTTTTATAATATTTATTAAACCCGTTACAAGAACACAATATTTTTAAAGGAAAATACGTGTAACAGTTACAAAGCTATGGGCTGCCGAAAATTCGGCAGCCCATAATATATCCGCGATACTTTGCCTATACAGGATAAATATAATCAGACAGCTTTTTTATTTTCTTCGATTTCCTCCGCGATTTTAATCTTGCGGACCGCCACGACTTTATCCGTCTTATGATGACCTTTGCTCAAATGCTCCATGCAGGTAGTATCTGTATGGGGAATCGGTTTCCATCCGAGATTTCTGCAGAACAGCGCGACCACTTCCGCGGGAACCGAAACAAGCAGGAATATCGGCCACAGTAAAACAGACAGTATCTTTATAGACATCTTAATTTTGGGAAATCTTTTTCTTTCGAGAATAAACAAAATTACCGACGCAAAAATCATCACGATATAAGAAAACAGAAAGGTTTTCCCGAAATTTACCAAATGATGACCGTAAACTTCACCGAGCGACTTTCCGAAAAGCGGAGACAGCAGATAAAAAATATGCTTCAGCACTGTAATAGCGACCGTAATCACACATACGGGCATAATGTTTACAAATATATCAAACGCGGAAAACTTATGCCTACATCCCCCGCGCTTTACCGGCTTGACGATTTTTTTGAATATATCCTTAAGCCTCACGGTGCATACAAGCAAGTGACCTCTCGACCATCTCAGCCTCTGCCTCCACATTATTTTCAAAGACATAGGTTGTTCATCATAAAACATCGCGTCGTCGCAATATACGATAGGAGTATCTCCGAGGATCTGATCAACCGTGAATTCCCAGTCTTCGGTGAGAGTCACATATTTCCATCCGTCTTTTACAATATCCGAATTTATAACATATCCTGTTCCCTGCACCCTCGTGGAGCACCCCAGCGCTGATCTGCCGCAGCTTTCAAAACGGCACCCGTAAGAAAAATAAAGACCGTACATTGAAGATATAATATTTGACCCGAAATTTTTGGAGTTTCTGAATGAAGTAATGACGCTTTTTCCGTCACACGCCACAAAAGCGTCGTTCATCTTTTCAAAATAATTCTCCTCCAGCACATTGTCCGCGTTGAAGAGAAAAAATCCGTCAAACGACTTGACACCGAAATCTTTTTCAATCTGCCTGAAAAGATATCTGAAAGCATATCCCATGGTACATTCGTCGGGATTGTTGTATTCATATACCGTAGCCCCGGTTTTTCTCGCGACCTCAGCAGTTCTGTCCGTACAGTTATGGGCAATCACAAAAACCTGAAGTTTATCCTGAGGATATCTGTTTTTATATACGCTCTCAATCAGATTGCACACGACCGCTTCTTCGTTCCGCGCGGGAATAATTACACCGTATCGGAGCTTTTTTTCCGCTTTGGGAAACTTTCTTTTCTTAAAAAGACCTACCACCGCGAAAAACACAAAATGTATCGTAAGCAGTCCCATAATTCCGTATAAAACCGAAATAATTAAATTAGTAATACTGAAGTAATCCATTTTAAATCACCTTTCTTTGCCGTGCGCAATGAAGCAAAACCGTAAAAAACCCTTCGGAAACAGCTTCAAAATTCCGAATAATAAGCTCATTTATCTCCGAAAATTTTTCTTCTGTACCGGAATTTCCTTCCGGATTTTTTTTGCCTGATTATCCTGTTATTTTCATCAACCGCATGATGTTTTATAGGCTTCCATTCGGGTTTTGAAAAAATCGAACCTGCCATTACCGGCAAATAAGTAAACATAAACAACGGAAACGTAAAAAACGAAATAATTTTTTTTGCGTTAGATGCGTTTATTTTTTTCCATTCGGTTATACCGCTTACAAGTCCTACCGCGAAAAAGAACAAATATGAGGATACTACCGCGACCGCGACGTCAAAAAGCACCGGAAGTATATAATTTGTATCGACAAACGGTATAATCACAACAGCGGCGCAATTTATCAAAAATCCCGCGAGAGTGAGGAAAAACGCCGGGCAAATCGCCATAAGCATATCGAAATTGGAAAATCCTTTCCCGGTTAAAAAGCGTTTTATCAAAGTAAACCCGTACCTGCGCAGCACTTGCAGATACCCTTTGCACCATCTTTTTCTCTGAGACCAGGATTGCCCGAATGTAGTAGGCTGCTCGTCATATACCACGGCAGAGTGACAGTATCCCACCTTTTCTCCATGTATCACGTTGTCTACCGTAAACTCAATATCCTCTATAAGCGAAAAATGCTTCCATCCGCCCTGTCGGTTTATTATGTCTCTGTGTACCAAAAATCCCGTGCCGGAGACTTCGCTGCTGGTATGCAGAATAAATCTGGCATTATTGAGATGACGGGACGCCCTTAAGAACCAAAGCGAATATCCGGATGAAATCCAGTTGTCGGCATAATTCTTTGAATTGCGGTAGCACATTATTATCTTCTGCCCGCTCGACATACATTTGTCCATTTCGGTGACAAAATCGAAAGCCAGCAGATTATCCGCGTCAACAATGAAATAAGCGTCGTAATACCCATTTCCTTTTTCAGCGAGAACACGGTCAAATAAATATTCCAAAGCGTAGCCCTTTCCTTTCTTCCGGCTGTCGAACCTTTCAAAGACCCTTGCGCCATGCTCGCCCGCGACATATTTTGTGCTGTCGGTACAATTATCCGCCACCACATAAATGTCAATCAAATCCGCAGGATAGTTCTGCTTCTTTATGCTGTCGCACAGCTGTCCTATCACGTCCTCTTCATTGCGTGCCGCAATCATAAAGGCAAATCTGTGCTCCGGTTTTACACTTTCAAAAGCAATCGGCTTTTTCACACATGCCACAATTATGTACACAATCTGATAAAAGTAGCACAGGCAAAACAGCGCCATTATTGTTAAATTGATATATTTCAACGCTTCGTAAACAATCATAATCAAATACCGATTCAAACTCAGGCGCCGAATACATAACTTTCGGATACCTGATATATTATTCCAACCATTTTATTCCATTTATTCAGACACCGGAAGATTTACAATGGTGACAAACTTTCCTTTGACATTTTCACACACAAAGCTTCCTCCCATCTGCTCCATTATCTTACTGCAGGTCTTTGTGCCTATACCGTTGCTTTCGGCTCCTTTGCCGTCACACACCGTATTTTCAAACTCAAGAGTAATGTATCCGTTTTTCACATATACGCTGATTCTGACCGGGGAGTTAACGTCGGCATATTTTCCGATGTTCGAAAATACATTGTCTATTACTCTGCCAAGGTAAACCGTATCAATGTTTATCTCACGGTTTTCGGCATCCCATACTTTTTCAAACACATAACCTTTTTCCGCGAGCAAAATTGTATGCTCCTCAATCATATGCCTGAGCACATCGTCCGAATTGTATTTATTCAGAGTTATATCAAAATTCCTTTTGCCGAAAACAAGAAAGTATGAAAAAAGATCGTCCGATAGTTTTTTTAGCCTGAGAGCATTTTCGCGACACGCCTCAAGATATTCCCGCATCACAGGGTCGTGATTCTGAATCTGCATAAGGTCAAGATACCCGAGCAGAACGGTAAGCGGAGTGCGTATGTCGTGTGACATTGCGGTTATCAGTCCCGCGTTTGCTTCCCATGCCTCTCTCTCCTTGCTCATGTTTTCAACCACCGTATTTCTCATACTGTTGACATCCGAGGCAAGGGTGGAAATCTCGTCATTTCCTTCAATGTTGACAGGCATGTTGATCTGACCCTGTTCGACTTTTTTTACATTATGAGCAAGTCTTGTTATCCTGGCGGTTATATTGGTAAAGCAAAAAGCCATTATCACCGCGAATACAACAAATGCCAGCCCTAAGCTTATAATAAAAACTATATTATAAACAAAGTCTTCCGAATAATCTATAACCGCCGCGAGCAGCGTGCCGTCTCTGAATATTATAGGCGACAGATTCTGGTTTTCATCGAGGATATCATTGAGTATCCTCTCGTATCTTATTCTTGCCTCCTCTGTCAGATATTGTTCAAAGCCTCTTTCACCCGAAATGATATCGTTGTATATATCGCTGTCATCAGACCCGTCTGTATCTGTCTCAAACCAATCCGGCGTAAACACGAGAGAACCGTTTTTATAAACGACAAGTTCTATATACTTCCCGTCCGACCATTTTTTTATAAGCTCGGTATCATTGATCGAAAGTTTTTCGTCAAGCACATATTTTTGAAAGTTTTCAATATTTTGTCGGTTTCTCTGCTCAACTTTATCTTCGTCAAGATAATACCGCCAGACAATAAATCCTCCGGCTTTCCACGCGACCGTAAATATAGCTCCGGCCACTACAAGTCCTATAAGCATCACGAGAAAAAGCTTGCTCTTTATTGAAACAAATTTTTTATTTGTCAATCAGATATCCCCTTCCCCATACGGTCTTTATAACTCTCGGCGAGGACGGGTCGTCCTCAAGTTTTTTCCTGAGATTCAGCATGTTCACCATAACATTATTCGGTCCCGACGCCAAAGGAGCCTCTCCCCACACCGATTCATACAGGGTTTTGGTTTCAACCACGTCTCCCCTGTGCTCATACAAATAAAACAGAATATCCGCCTCCCTGTCGCGCAGGTCTATCAAAACTCCGTTTTTATAAACTTCTCTTTTTTTCAGATTAAGAGTGACTCCGCACGGCAGACTTACATCTTCGTCTGAGTCCCGCTTACCCTTATAAATCATATAACGACGCAAAAGCGAGTCTACTTTCAGAAGCAATTCGGAAGATGAAAACGGTTTTACCAGATAATCATCTCCACCCGAAAGGTAAGCGCTTTCTTTGTCACTGTCCAAGGACTTGGCGGTAAGAAACAAAACCGGAAGCACGGAAATTTTTCTTATCTCGGACGTAGCCGCGATTCCGGACATATTCGGCATCATTATATCCATTATTATTAGATCAACCGAATTTTGTCTGATAGCTTCAACAGCGCTCAATCCGTCGCTTGCCTCAAGAATTTCATATCCTTTTTTTTCAAGTAAAAGACGAATAATCTTCCGTATGTCGCCTTCGTCATCAACTATCAAAATCTTTGCCTTGTCATCCATTCAAAAACCCGCCGTATTTCAACAATTAAATCCGCAAGCGGAAATTCAAAAATTCATACTCAAAAGCGCCTGCACCGATAATATTTTTCTTTCAAAAACAAAACTGTAATCATACAAAAACGGTCGGTCTACCGTGTCGGTATCCCGACCGCGTATTGCGGCTATACAGTCAAAAATATGACCCGAACAGTTTTGAATATGCAAAACCGCAGTATACAGCCACTAAAATAATATTTGCACAATTGCTTCACGCTGTATACCCCGGTCTCCACGTTACCCGGACAGTTTTGCGTCCGCAAAACTGCCGTATACAGCACGTTAAACAACATTTACAGATTTTCTTCACGCTGTATACCCCGGTCTCCACGTTACCCGGACAGTTTTGCGTCCGCAAAACTGCCGTATACAGCACGTTAGACAGCATTTTACAGCTTTTCTTCACGCTGTATACATTGAGCCTCCGAGTTACCCGGACAGTTTTGCGTCCGCAAAACTGCCGTATACAGCAC
>CALWJX010000050.1 GCA_944381085.1 uncultured Clostridia bacterium | reverse complement strand
TGAGGAGAAATCACCAATTATTGAGTTGGTATCTTAGAAATGCTAATAAATATGGTAAAAAAACTTGATCCATATGGTGTACAGGTTAAGTATACACGAAATCCCAATACTCGACAGTTTTAAGAAAGTATATCCGACACAAATCCGGCGCGACAGAAATGTTGTCGGAATCCCAATAGGAATAAACGTGCAAGACAATAGACGGAAATCATACGTATGAACTGAACGAACGGTTCACAGATATTTAGAGAGCAATGGGGTAATAACTTCTTGTATTTTTATATGACGAATCCGGTTTACATATAGAGAAGCAGTACCGCACGATGACCTCATTTCAATGTATTTGATTTATTTGTTAATTTTTTTAAAAGCTATTGAAATAGCGGCGTTTTTCTGTTATAATATATAAAGTACTCAAATGTATTAATAAACAGCGCAGTGCTGTTAAATAAGGCCATACCAGCCGGGGAAGCAGCGGAGCCCTGTACCTGAAATCCGCTACAGCAGGGGTGGATTCCGATTTTGAGGGTCGATTCTTTACGAGTAGAGTCATATTCTGCTGTGTTGAGGGGCGGGTCTTGCGCAATCGGGAACTGTGAACCATGTCAGGTGGGGAACCAAGCAGCATTAAGCAGTAAACCTGATGTGCCGCGAGGCAGCCTGCCCGGAGCAGCGGGTATGAAAATCGCGTGGAGATGACGCACGAGATTTCGGTGTATGGTCTTGTTTTGCAGCACTGCCTTGCCGTTTTGCGGCAGATTTAACATTGGTTATGCGGTGAGTTTAAAAACAGAAAGGTGAGAGTCAAATGTATCAGGCTTTGTACAGAAAGTGGCGTCCTAAAACATTCGACGAGGTCTGCGGACAGGATCATATTACTTCAATTTTGAAATATGAGGTCGAAAACGCAAAGTTTTCTCACGCATATCTCTTTTGCGGGTCCAGAGGAACCGGAAAAACCACCTGCGCGAAAATACTCGCCAAGGCTATTAACTGCCTGAATCCGGAAAAGGGTAATCCCTGCGGAAAATGCGAAGCATGTATTTCAATAGAAAAAGGCACCGTTACGGATGTGCTTGAAATGGATGCCGCATCCAACAACGGAGTAGACAACATACGTGATATTCGTGATGAGGTTGTATACGCACCTTCAAACCTGAAAAACCGTGTGTACATCATCGACGAGGTCCATATGCTCAGTACAAGCGCTTTCAACGCTCTGCTGAAAACTCTTGAGGAGCCTCCGGAGCACGCCGTATTTGTACTTGCGACCACCGAAATTCAAAAGCTGCCCGCGACTATAATTTCAAGATGCCAGAGATTTGATTTCAGGCGTATTTCCTCAGAAGTTCTGAAAAACCGTCTTCTTTATATTTCCTCAGAAGAGGGTATTGAAATAGATGAAAAAGCCGCGCTCTTGCTGGCACGTCAGGCGCAGGGAGGAATGAGAGACGCGATAAGTCTGCTTGAGCTGTGTGCCGGGAACAGGCGGAAAATAACAGAAGAACTCGTGTATGAAGCGCTTGGGGCATCCGGTCGGGACGAAATGGCGTCGGTTATAAGGGCTGTAGCCGACAAGGATTATGACGCTTTGTTCAAAGCTGTCGGGGACGCGGTAAAATCTTCAAAGGACTTATCCGTATTCTGGCAGGAATTGATATCTCTTTACCGAGACCTGCTCATAATAAAGACGTCAAAAAATCCCGGAGAGTATCTTGACCTGACAGACAGCGAGGAGGAGGTTCTTCTGTCATTGGCGTCGAGATTCTCCGCCGAAACCTTGTCATACCATTGCGCAATGCTTGAAGAAGCTTTGCTGACAATGCAGAAATCCAACACAATAAAGCGGATTTTGGCTGAGCTGACATTGGTGCGCATGTGCGACGCAAGACTCAATACCGGAGCGGAAGCCATGCTTGAACGAATTGCGGCTCTTGAGAATAAACTCAAAAATATTGACAGTCTCACAAATACCGCGGCAACTTTGTCAGTATCATCGGAACCTACAAAGGCAACTCCCGAAAAAAATTCCCGCAGGGTTCCTGTTTTTGAAGATAACGAAAAATTCAGGGAAGACTTTCCCGGCAATAAAAATACACCAAATAATCAGGCAAGGTTACTGAAGCCATACAGAAACCGCGCGGAAGTCATAGAAAAATTAAACTCATACAATCCCATGATAGCCCCGTTTTTCAAGGACGCGGGATGGTATACCGATCCGGACGGGAATATCGTGCTGAAATTTAAGAATGAATTTTCCATAGATAACATTAAAAACTTCGGTGGAGACGAAGATTTTCGCAAAGCGCTCTTATCGGTCGGAAATTCGGCCATGAGCAATGTAAATATAATGTATGAAGTCGTTTCCGACAAAAACGATAAGGATATAATCAATGAAATTATCTACGCGGCGGACGAAGAAAATTGATTTAATTTAAAGTATTTTTAGTATATATTCAATTACATCAAAAAGGAAGGATAGAAACATGAGAGCGAATTTACCGAAAGGAATGGGCGGAGGTCCTCAGAACATGCAGGCGATGATCCGCCAGGCTCAGAAAATGCAGGAGGACATGGAAGCAAAGCAGGCGGAACTCGACGCCAAAGAATATGATGTAAACGCGGGCGGCGGAGTTGTAACGGTCAAAATCAACGGTAAAAAGGAAATTCTTTCTATAGATATCAAACCGGAAATCGTAGACCCCGACGACGTGGAAACACTTTCCGACATACTTGTTGCCGCGGTAAACGAAGCAATAAAGAGAGTGGAAAGCACAAACAGCGCGGAAATGGAAAAGATAACAAAAGGCATGAATATGCCGGGACTTTTCTGATATGGCAGAGTATATCGAATCACTTCAAAGACTTGCGGAGCAGTTTGCAAGACTTGGAGGAGTCGGAAAAAAAAGCGCCATGAGAATGGCGTTTTCGGTTCTTGACATGACTGAGGACGGCGCAAGGGAGTTTGCACAAGCCATTATAGAGGCAAAAGAAAAGATTCATTTGTGTCCGGTCTGTCAAAATATCACAGATAAAGAACTTTGCCCGATATGTGAGGATTCGGCAAGGGACAAGAGTACCATATGTGTGGTTTCGGACGCGAAAGCGGTTATTTCCATGGAAAAGGTAAGGGAATACAGGGGAGTTTATCATGTACTCGGCGGGGTTATTTCTCCGCTTAACGGAATAACTCCGGATAAACTGAAAATCAAAGAATTGCTTGAACGTGTATCGGACGGAAGCGTTAAGGAAGTAATTGTCGCGACAAATCCCAATGTTGAAGGCGAGGCTACTGCCATGTATATCGCCAAAATCCTCAAACCGTTGGGAATCAAGGTCACAAGGCTTGCGTACGGAGTCCCCATGGGAGCCGATCTCGAATATGCCGATGAAGTGACCTTGTACCGCGCCATTGAGGGCAGGAGAGATTATTGATTTTAAAATACGGGTTTTGTTTTTCCGGCTTTTTTTAATATGCCGGACGCAAAGCCCGTTTTTATTTTGCAAGCCTTAAAATCTCGGATTTTAAAATTATGTCAACCACCGTAAGGTTATTTTATGCTTTTTTATAGACAAAAATTGCTTTAATTAAAATTTTTGTTGAAATTAAAATAACAATATGATAAAATCTACTTACCTTATAATATAAAATTCCGCGTAAATGTTAAAGCGGATTTATATTTCGGAAATTAATAAAATTATTGTGAAAGGATGATTTTATTATGGTTATTGATCACTCAATACTTGAAGGCGAAAACGTCAGTGTCATTTCAAACGAGTACATAAAGCTCGGAATCAATCTGAGCCTGGGAGGAGCCATTACCTATCTTGCGGAAAACGGCAAAGATAATCTTATAAACAGCTCTGACTGGGGCAGACAGGTTCAAATGTCGTTCTACAGCGGTCCTAATCCCTTTACACCGGGCGGGAAACAGCCGAGACCCGAATGGAGAGGATTGGGATGGAATCCCATACAGTCCGGAGACGTCGCCGGAAACCGTTCAAAAATACTTGAACACAAAAATACCGGAAATGAAATATATGTAAAATGTATCCCCATGCAATGGCCTCTCGATAATGAGCCGGGAGAATGTACGTTTGAAACTTGGTACTCGCTTGAGGGCAAAAGCGTTGTGGTAAAAAGCAAGCTAAATAATAACCGTTCGGACAAAACTCAGTATAAAGCCAGACATCAGGAACTTCCGGCGGTTTATACCAACGGCGTGTGGTATAAATTGGTTTCCTACATAGGTTCTGCGCCCTTTGAGGAAGGAGAACCCACTGTCCTTGTAGATAAATATGACGGAAAAGGTTGGCCGTGGATAAGCTACATTCCCACTGAAGGGTGGGCGGCGCTTGTGGACGACAATAACTACGGTCTGGGGGTTTATAACCCGACAACCAATATGTTTATAGGGGGATTCGCGGGCGAAAAGGGAGCAGGAGGTCCGAAAGACAGTCCCACCGGATACATAAGCCCGTTGCACTCAGAAATTCTCGATTATAATATCTGTTATGAATATAATTACAGGCTTATTGTAGGTACGGTTGACAGCATCAGAAAAACAGTCTATGATGTATCTCCTAAAAAATCTCGGAACCTGTTTGATTTTTCCGAAAACAGAGACCACTGGTCGTATTCCGAAATTACCGATAAAGGATACGGAAATCAGAACTGTCTTGATTTTGAATTCTCCCATCCCTCGGCGTCGATAAACGCTCCGTTCTGTTATTGGAGAAATAACGAATTCAATACCATACTCATTGACGCCGCTTTTGAATGTGAACCCGAAAATGATTTCTCAATCGTGGCAAATCTCTATGACGGAACAGGCCATGAAAAAGAGCATACCGTAAAATCTGCTCCGATAAACTTCAGCCTTGTATGCGACGGAAAGCGCAGAATACATAAGGTGGAAATAGACAAGTCGTATCTTCAGGGCAAGGGAATTTTCGGTTTTTCGATACTTACAAACGGCAATAAGGGATCTGCTAAAATTTACTCTGTTAAGATTTGCTGAATAACGAAAACGGGGCTTATTGTCTTGATTTGAAAACAGACGATAAGCGCCGTTCGTCTTAAAAAACCGTGCCCGGAGGTTCAAATTGTTATTTACATACTGTTATTATTTCAACAGTTTAAAAGTGTAAAGCGAAAGGAAATATTCCCGTAAATTGCGGGAAAAATATAAATCTGATAATGAAAAAAGGATTGATACTTGAAGGCGGAGCAATGCGCGGAATGTTTACCTGCGGCATACTTGACGTCTTTATGGAAAACGGCATTGAATTTGACGGAATAATCGGCGTTTCGGCGGGCGCCGCGTTCGGGTGCAATTATATCTCAAAGCAGCCGGGAAGAGCAATACGCTACAATATGAAATATTGCCGCGACAAGCGCTTTTGCAGTGTAAATTCGCTTATAAAAACCGGAAATATTTTCGGAGCGGAGTTCGCGTATCACACTTTACCGGATGAGCTTGACATATTTGACAGAAACACATTTGAAAATAATAAGACCGAATTTTACGTTTGCGCCACCGACATCAGAACCGGAAAAGCGGTTTATCACAAATGCAAAAAGGGCGATTACGAAGACCTTGAGTGGATACGGGCTTCGGCGTCCATGCCCTTTGTATCCGTTCCGGTTGAGATTGGCGGCTACAAAATGCTTGACGGCGGATTTTCGGACGCGGTTCCCGTCAGATTCTTTGAAAGCATCGGGTACGACAGAAATATCGTAATATTGACAAGACCTGACGGCTACGTAAAGAAAAAAGATTCCTCTATACCTCTTGCAAGATATACTTTCAGAAAATATCCCAAAGCTCTGAAAACTTTTGAGCAACATCACATTGTTTATAACGACACACTTAAGTATATTAAGAAGAAAGAGAAAAACGGTGAAATTTTAGTCATCCGTCCGGAAAAAAAGTTGGAAATCGGCAGAATCGAACATAATCCCGGCAATCTGAAAAAAATATACGATATCGGAAGAAATCTCGCAAACAGGGAACTGCAAAAAGTCATTTCGTTTTTAAATAATTAATAAAAAATACAGCATATTCAAAGGCAAGGTACTGTACTTGTCGATTTAATGCGTTGAATATGCTGTATTTTTTGCTTATTTTATTTTTGTATTTTCCTGAGTATACTGTCGTACGTCAATCCGTAACGCTCTGCGATGTCTCTGGCATAGCTTTTTCCGTCGGGCTTTGCGCGGTATATCTTGAATGAACGCCTGCCTTCCTCTATACCCGCCACCAAAGTATTAATTAACACTCCGCCGTTCTTTTTGGATTGTTCGTTTATTCTGTCAATCTCCGCGGCAAGCTCGTGCAGATGCGTCGCGAAAAGACATCTGCACCCAACAATTGCAAGTCCGGATAAAACCTCCGCGGCTATATATGAACCCTCATACGAACCCGTTGAAGAAAGCGACTCGTCAAGCAATACCAAGCTGTACGGCGTTACACAGTCGAAAATCTCGCCGAGTCTCGCGCATTCCTCGCCCAATCTGCCTTTGTCTATCGTATCGTCGGCGCCGGTAGGGAAGTGAGTATAAACAGCGTCGGCGGGACTTATACGCGCGCTTTTGGCAGGTACAAAAAGTCCAAGCTGCATCATTGCGAGTCCGATGCCCACAGCGCAGGTTATAACCGATTTTCCTCCGCGATTGGGACCGGTAAGCACATAAATATATGAGTTTTGCGCGTCGAATGAAATGTCGTTCGGAACGATTTCTTCTCCGTCCTTCAGCTTCAGAGCGACTGCGGGATTATACAGATCGACTGCGTCAAACACTTTTTCTTCCATGGGCGCTATCTCGGGAACCGTAAGTGTGCAGCCCTTTTCCTTAAGCTTTGTGAGCAGCTCGGTAGCCTTGACGATAAATTCGATCTCCGGTATCAGGTTGAGCAGAAAATCAGTATTTTCAAGCACATATGACTGCACTATCTTTTTCCATGATTTCAGCGAGGAACGGTAAACATCGTTAATGGCGGAATTAAACGCGGTTGACAGCGCTATTTTCTGATTTTCGGACTGTTTCCTGCCAAAAGGGACCAGATTTGCTATGCAGGTATATTCGTCATCCTTAAAATTCAGTCTGAGTATTTTATCAAGCACGTCTCCGGATTTAAATGACTCCGAATTTATCGAAAGAACTCCCGCGCTCGAAGGACGGAGCTGAGAATCAAGATTGACGCCTACCGTAATGCTTTTGATTTCTCTTACACGCTTCGTAAGCTCTTCAAGCTTTTTGTTAAGCTCAGCGTAATAATCGGAGGAAACAAGTTCGGATATTCTATCTCGAAGTACCGAAAACGCCCTGCCTTTAATACTGTCACCTGCGTCCTGAAGTCCCTTGCTCAGCGTTTCTATGCAGGAAATATAAAGCTCAATCTCGGTAATGCTCGACAGATAATCCTCGCTGTCCCCGCTGTCAGCCTCAAGCTGTCTGAGCTCGGTTATATCTGTAAGTATTGGCATAAGCTTGTTCAGGGTCTGAACCAAAGATTCATTCGCCAGCATATCGTTAAAGGTCTCAAACCTGTATTTCATTACCTCCGGGTCATCGGTAAAATATTCCGAGAGCTCGGAATTTTTAAGGTCAAGAATTTCAAGCATACCAAGCTGGTCAAGCGTATACATATCTATATCCGGAATATTTTTTCCGGAATAATGATCATTGCGCGACTTTTCCGACGGATATATAAGACTGAAATTTGTCAGATCCATTTATAAAGTTCTGCCTTTCATTTTTTAATTTTTAAGTAATACTGAAGTACTTTAAATTTTATAAAATTCAAAGCGGGACAAGATTGCAAAAGCTTGCTTGCAAGCAAACCCGAGAAAACCTGTAACAAACAGGCTTCCGACTTTCACGGGAAAATTAAACCGACGCTTAAAGTCCGGGCATGAAATCCGCATTCTAAGAGGCGGGAACATATACTATAATTATATTTTACAGAGAACTTTTTCGCGGTTTTTAACAACCATAACCCTATCAAAGCCAATACTTTCAAGGAGCCTGAAGCCGTCCGCTATGCAGCTTCCGAGATCGGCAGGCGAATGAGCGTCGCTTCCAACGGTAATCAGCTTTCCCCCGCGATCGCGGTAAAGCCTGAGTATATCGGCGTCCGGCATTGAAAATCCCAAACCTTTTCGGAGTGTGGATACATTGACCTCAAGCGCAATGTCACGAAAGATTATTTTATCAAAAAAAGCCGCAAGTCTGTCATAGTAAGGACGAAAATCAAAATTTATTCCCGCGAGCGCGGTATACCGTTGCATATAAGTAAGATGTCCCACCGTGTCTATACAGTCAAACGCGTCCACGGTTTCATTTATTTCGTCAATGTAGCGGGAAAACAAGTGCTGCGCATACTTATAGGGCATCTCGGAAAAATCAAGATAGCAAAAATCGGGGGCATATCTCAGATTGTGCAGTGAACCGATAACAAAGTCAAATTTATAATCTTTAAAAAGTTTATTTACCTCATCGGGATACTGATATCCCTGTCCCAGTTCAATTCCGTATACAAGGTTGAGCCTGTCCTTGTATTTGTCTTTGGCAAGAAGTATTTCGTCATGCGCCGCTTTGGCGTCATATGGTGAAATATTGCCCTCGGCATTTGAATTAGCCTCAAAATGGTCGGTAAGCGCAAGGTCGGTAATTCCTTTTTCTATAGCCGAACGGCACATTGCGTCCGGAGAAGCCTTTCTGTCGCCGTCAAATGAAAAATATGTGTGGGTATGAAAATCACAAAGAAACATTGTCTGACTTTGCCTTTCCGGTTTTTATTGATGTATTGATTAAGGTAAGAGACTGAACTCCGTACTTCAACAATTTCGGCGAAAAATTGTATCTTCCGGCCGAAAAATTCAAGCGGTGTCCGATACTTTTTAATTTAGTTATATTTTATCACGGAAATGTGATTTTTAATGGAATATATTATTAATATATATTGAAATATATTGAAATTTAAAAATATGTATGTTATAATGTATAATCATATATCGTTATACTTGATATATTTGCATACAGCATAAAAGACTCAAAATAATAACCGAATGAGAGGGGAGAACCACATGAAAAAATTTATGGACGATGATTTTCTGCTTTACGGCGAAAGCGCAAAGGAGCTGTATCACAACTGCGCCGAAAAGCTTCCGATAATCGACTATCACTGTCACTTAAGTCCCAAAGAGATTGCGGAAAACAAAAGGTTTTCCAATATAACCGAACTCTGGCTGTACGGAGACCATTATAAATGGCGCGCGATGAGGCAGTGCGGAACAGATGAAAAATACATAACCGGAAAAAGCTCCGACTACGATAAATTCAGGGAATATTGCCGTATAATGCCATACCTTGCGGGCAATCCTCTGTATCATTGGAGCCATCTTGAGCTGAAAAGATATTTTGACTGTGACCTGACAATCTGTCCGGAAAACTGTGAGGAAATCTGGAAAATCACGTCAAAACGACTCCAAGACGAGGATATGTCCGCCAAAGAGCTTATAAAAAAATCAAGGGTTACGCTCCTGTGCACTACAGATGATCCCCGCGATTCTCTTGAACATCATAAGGTAATCGCGGACTCCGGATATTCGGTTAAGGTTTTGCCCGCGTTCAGACCCGACAAGGGGTTGAATATAGATAAGCCCGATTTCGCGGAGTATATTCAAAGTCTCGGATTGGCCGCAAATACAGAAATAAAGGACTACGACAGCCTGTGCGAAGCATACATGCGCTGTCTTGACAGATTCGAAAATATGGGGTGCCGCACGGCGGATCACGGCATGGACAATTACATATCCTTTTCGAAGCCTGACAAATTCCACGCCGATATTATCCTGAAAAAAGCCCTTAAGAAAGAAACCGTTACAGACGAGGAGATATCCGTTTGGAAAACCCAGATGATGCGCTTTTTCGGACAGGAATATGTAAAAAGAGGCTGGGTAATGCAGCTGCATTACGGAGTTCTCAGAAATCCGAACAAAACCATGTACTCAAAGCTCGGCGCAGACACGGGTTTTGACATGATTTACGGGCAGAGTTGTATATCCGACATGGCACGGCTGTTGAATTACCTTACCGAGTGGGACGCATTGCCGAGGACTGTTATTTATCCCATCAACCCGTCTGACAACGCCCCGGTTGCGGCGCTCTGCGGAAGCTTTTGCAAAGGAGACGGAAGCGGAATGCCTACCGTTTTGCAAGGCAGCGCGTGGTGGTTCAACGACAATATAAAGGGTATGGAAGAACAAATGTTAAATACCGCAAATCTTTCGTCTTTCGGCAATTTCCTCGGTATGCTCACCGATTCAAGAAGTTTTATCTCATATCCGAGACACGAGTATTTCAGAAGAATATTATGTAATCTTGTGGGAGATTGGATAGAAAAAGGACAAATTCCCGATAATATAAATACGGCGAAAGATTTGATAAAAAGAATATCGTATGAAAACGCCATACAGTATTTCGGATTTGAAGTATGATTTTACATGCCGTATTTATATAAAACAATTATTTCGGTCATTTGCCGTTTTCGTGAGGGACTTAGCAGATATCGACGGTGGACGTCGGAAATATTCAGTGGGATAAAACTTATACTCTCAGGTTAACTTTTTTTAAAGATTTGATGATTTGATTGACAACAAGATAATTTTTGTGTTATAATGTATACAGCGTAATATAATCTATAAAATATCATCTTACCAGCTGTATACCGCAGTTTCGCGAATGCGAAACTGTCCGGGTTTCTTCGGTAAATGTATACAGCGTAATATAATCTATAAAATATCATCTTACCAGCTGTATACCGCAGTTTCGCGAATGCGAAACTGT
>CALWJX010000049.1 GCA_944381085.1 uncultured Clostridia bacterium | reverse complement strand
TTTTCAGAAGAAATATACTGTTCATAACATAGTGAAGAAAACACACCTATAATAGCATCATGCAAAACAGACATACAGACACTATGGGGCGGAACAAATTCAGGATTCTCCATGAAATCAGGGTCAGCCCCATTTTCAAGTAAAAGCTCTATAATTTCAAATTCTCCACACTTAATCGCCACTTGTAGCGGCGATTGTCCAATATCTTTTTTGGGTGCTTTTGCAGTATAAACTTCATTTACCACTGTAATGTTTTTTGATATGGCTGCCCGCACAGCTTCAACATCACTATGCCTTATATCCTTAAATAATTTATTCATTTCAATTCTCACCAATTCCGAATTTCCTCTCTCCCAACTCCCCGGTAAATGGGAATTTGTTTAGAAGTCAACAGTAAAAATTACTTGGCAATTTTCTTTTAGTGCATTTTCGTAAAAAGCAAGAATTTTTTCGCTCCAACCTAAAGTGTGTTCCAATCCATCATCGTTTTTATACATAAAATCTTCATCATCAATATTCCAAAAGTTCTTTTGTATTATTTCCTGCAAATTGTTCTGATGAAGATATTCAACAATATTTCTGACATCTTGATGATTTTTCAATGTAATAATTTCATTATCTGTTTCTACCAAAACTTCTCCGCCAAAGACAATATTAGTCGGGATGCAATTATCTTCATTCCATTGTCCACCACCCAAGCAATACTGAATACCCTCCCATGCTTTATCTAATTCACAACTGCGCGGACTTCCGAATAAGGCTTCTTCAATTTCTTCCAACATATATTCATATCGTTCTTCTTCTGGCATAGAGCGAAGTTTCTTTACATCTTCTTCGTTCAGTGCATAAAGCATACCTAATCTTGACATATTGTTATCCTCCCATATCAATTCTAATTTGTCGCGCTGTTTAAGGAAATTATATCATAAAACTGTGAACAAATATACCCTCCATTTTAGTCTTTCAGTGGAATTGTACTTGTAGTGTTACAATAGAAGTGAGGCTGAAATGCGAAAAAGCACAGAAAAAGTGATTGAGTTCCGTCAAAATAGAATCACCACAAACCAAATCAACAGAAATGACCCAATCACTTCATGAAAGATTATACCACAAACAAACGCTATTATCCACATGAAATTTCAACAAAATTGATTCTGTACAAACATATCGTCAAACAGAAAATATTTCATACATTTGCAGAAAGTATAAGATATCAAAAGCCTCTCTGACGAGACGGAATAAGCAATATGACGGCACACGGGAAATGCCCAAATCTCACCCTCCACACGCTCCGCATCCTAACGCTCACACAGAGCAAGAGCTCAAGTGGATTCAGGATTACCATCGCAGGAATCCAAATATATCTTTAGGGGAGCTCTACGGCAAACCGCGTGAAGACAAATCCCGCCATCCGGGTTCTCCTTGCCGTGTGTCAGTTCGTCTCGGCTTTCGTAAAAAGGTTGAATCTACAAAAGAGAAATCCAAGCACAATAAGAAGTAAGACACTCCACTCGTCACTTTTGTTTTTACTTTTTTGTCTCACATCATTGACAAATGTACATACGGAAAAAATCAAAAAACTTTAAGGAAAAAACATAACCGCCCGGAATTTATTAAAGATTTTTTCCCTCAAGTATATTGCTGGTAATAAAATCAACTCCCCAGTCGCAAAGCCTTTCCGCGTCGTCCTTGCCGTCAACCGTCCAGCAGTTTATTTTCAGTCCCGCGCTATGCATCGCGTCCACACGCTCTTTTGTAAGCGACGGATAAGCTATATCTATGTCCATTCTGTCGGCGACAAGCTTTGATATAAGTTCATCCGAATTGTCTCCGGTCAGAAACTGTACATTTTGCTCCGGCAATACTTTTCTGACTTTCAGTAAATCCTCATAGTGAAATGAAATAAAAATAACATTTGAGAGATAGTCGTAATCCTTTATTATATCAATGAACCTTCGCGTTTCTTCATCGGTAAAGACGCTTTTCAGCTCAAGCACACACACTTTTTCGTACTTTTTACAGATATTTATGTAATTTTCAAGCGTGGGAACCCGAAGGTCTCTTCTCGATTTTGTTCCATCGGTATCGAAGAGTACAAATTTCTGAGCGGCGTCCATTGACATATTCTCAATTGAAACCTGTTCTCCGCCCACACGTTGCAGATTGCCGTCGTGATTGACGGCAAAACGCCCGTCATTAGTACGCCATATGTCTGTCTCGATTCCGTAATACGGACGGTTTCCAGCCGCGACAAACGCCGCGTTTGTGTTCTCCCTCTCAAGTCCGCTGAGACCTCTGTGCGCGACAACAAGAGTTTTTTTATTGTCAAATTTAACGGTGTTCATTTTTATGACCATTCCCTTCTTACTCTGAATCAGCATTCTGAGCGGTTTGCCCTTGCTAAATCGGCTCCCGCTTTTGGCGCGAAGTCACAAAAGGCGTATATTTCTCCGTTCAGCCGCAGGTATTTTTTTACATCGAATTTTACTGTCGGCTCACGCCGTTGTACAATTATTAATACGCCTTGATTATATCACACTTTTATTTATGTGTCAACTGTATATGGTTATTTTCTCTGTTTTTTCCTTGTAGTGTTACAATACAAGTGAGACCGAAAAGTAAAAAAGCAAACAGTATTCTTTTGACGACCCACGGAAACAGAAAAAACGGTATTGAATTCTCACTTCATTGACAAAATCACATATTTTTTATTTATAATCGTTAAATTTAACCGCAGTCAAACAATTAGTCACTTTGAATTTTTCAACCGCCTGAGCAAAAAGCTTTTTCCCCTTTCTATTTTCCGACCGGATACAAACAGTTCTCCAGTTATCACATCGAGCAAATTTTCTTTTTCGGGAGTTTCAAGTTCGTATACGGCGTTCTCCGCGGTATGAAGAAACAAATAGCTCTCGTTGGCGTATATCACCGCGTCGTTTCGGCACCACAGGTGTACATTTCCCTTTTTCAGAAATTCTCGCAGCTCTCCTGTCGATATTCCGGAGTTTTTATCTGTAATTTCCAGATATGCTATCTTTAACGACCGTGTCATATCCGAAAGCTTTTCAATATAAGGAGTACGCGCCGGAACAAGCGCGATAACCGCGCTATAGCCGCCAATAACTCTCTCCGCGTCGGAAGCCAGATAAAGGTCGTAAGGGGCTCCCATTTTACCCAAAGCTTCACGGATGAAACCGCATACTTTTCCCGAAACCGATATATCGTCAAGATTCGCGTATGCCTCTTCGTCCACAAATACCGCCACGTTTGAAACTCCTCCCATCGGAAGGCTACGGCTTTGTTCAAATATCTGACGAAGCTTTTCGAGCAATTTCATATACCTTTCGTCCGCAAACCAACCTCCCCACATGTCAAACCACCACGCCGAATGACCGTTTATCAACGCGCGCGCGGCGTGCATTTTTATAACCTCACACGAGGTCGCCTCGTCGGGTCCGAACCAAATAGGAGACGTATAGTGAGGAGTATTGTTTACGGGCAAAGACAAATGCGTTCTTGTGTCATTTTCCGAAAAATAAAGCTTTCCGTGCAGCTTTACCGACCCCAACGGAATCATATACGGATGGTCGCGCCCGACCTGACGCCCCATTGAATATGATATGGGTGAGCAAACAAAGTCAATATCTTCACATTCAAGAAGTCTGCGGAGCGCATGATGACCCGACGTCCTGTCCGGGCACTCAAACGTGTATCCGTAAAAGCTGCCCACCGCGAGCCTGTTTTCAGTCAACCTCTTTACCTCAGAAGCGAATTCGCAAATCCTCCCCGCCACAAGCTCGGAATAAAAACGGTAAAAGCTTGTTTTATTCTCCCCACAGCTATGTGACCTGAGATATTCGGAATATTTTTCCTCCGCTCTTTTCCCGCTTATTCCGTCCGGAACAAGCGCAAGCCATTCCTCGGTATTTCCTCCCGCGATCTGATATCCGGCAATATGAGAAGCATATTCGCTGTTTTCCACGTGTTCAATAAACAGCGCCAACTCTTTTTTTACTTCTTCCGTCCAGATATCCGAAGCGAAAGAAAATCTTCCCGATTTTTTGCCGCTCGTGGAATTACATAATTCGTCAGGATGAGCTTTCTCCCAATTCTCCGAAGGTGAGACGTTCACACGCGGCAGGAGGAAAGCATCCGGACAAGCTTTCAGTATTTTTGCAACATCCGCGTCAAAGACCGAAAAATCAGGAATATCGCCGTCAAAAATTCCCTTTGTAAACACGTAAAGTCCCGAGTTTTCATTAAGATGATTATATCCGAAAAAGACCGGAAAAGAAAAAAGACGGTATCCCGCTTTTGCAAAATCACCATAGCGGTTGTTTTCGGTCAGATATGTAATATACGCAAGTCCGTCCTGAGCTTTTCCGTTTATAAATAATCTGAGCACTCGGTTATCTTCCGAGACGCATGATGCGGTTTTGTTTAAATGACCGCCGTTCTCATTCCCGATAATGTTCTCCAAGGATATACCTCCGTTCGCAAAGCCGCGGCTGTTTGAATATTTGTCCGATTTATTTACAATCGCATAAAAAAACCTATATACAGCAAATAGATAATTATTTTATGATTTCTTCACAATGTATAATAAAAACCCGGACAGTTTTGCGGCACGCAAAACTGCTGTATACAGCAAATAAATAATAATTGTATGATTTCTTCACGCTGTATACAATACGATTGTATACAATTATACCATATTGTTTTGATTATTTCAACACAATTTGGACAAATTAATGTTTTTAATATAAAATCATAATTTCCAATATACATGATACTATCTATATCGTATGTTTTACCCGAACACATCAATTAAATCACCTGATTTTAGTCAAAAAAAGCCTTTTAATTGCAATTAAACTCAAAATCATTCATACTTTTCGGCTCAATAATTTATTACGCCCATATTACGCCAAATTTTCACAAAGTTTGATTATTTTTCATTTATGCGTATTGAAAATTATAGAACTATATGTTATAATGTATACACAAAGAAATCGGGTAAATATCATTTATGCGATATAGCATTATCGGTGTACGGTCAATCAACGCGACGTTATCACAAAAAACAAGATATTTTCCATAAAAAACAATATCAGCACAAAACAAGGAAACAAAAAAGTGAAAAACCTATATTTCCATGCCCCGTACCAGACCTGTTTCAGAATAAACTGCGACTGCGATGAAATAAACGCGAATTTATATCTTCATTTCGGAAAATATATTTCGGAAAACAAATTCCCCGCAGAGTATGAAATAAGCATCACGCAAAACGGCGAGCAGTATGTCATGGAGTCCGGCGGTACGGTTCGGGAAACCTCCAATCCCCTGCTTGAGATTGACAGATTTATTTTTGAGAAAACCAAATACGACAACTCTGTTTTCGCAATTCACGGAGCCGCCGTTGAATACAACGGCAAAGCATATCTTTTTTCCGCGGCGACAACGGGCGGAAAAACCACGCTGGCAACCTATCTTACAAACCGCGGTATGGGATATATCACCGATGACTGTATACTGCTTGACCGGGAGAATTTCTGTATATATCCGTACAACACGCCAATCCATTTGCGTCCGGGCGGCGTCGAGGCACTGAAAAAATGCGGGATATCATTGCGCTTAAAGGAATACGGAAGCGGCATCTATCAGCGTTTCACATACAATCCGGAAAACTGTGTTACACAGAAAATACCTCTTGGGAAAATATTCTTTATTTCAAGAAACGAAAACGAAAATAAAGTAGAAAAAATGACCACTGTCGAAAAATTTACCGAACTTATGAAATCCCCCATAACTCTTTATGATACGAACGCCGAATATATCAGGTTTATATCAAGGCTCGCGGTACAGCAATGTTTTATTCTGAAATATTCTGACCTCGACTTTGTAAAGGAGGTTATCCGGAATGGATAACAATCTCGCGCATAAAATTCTTTTCGCTCATTTAAGTTCGGGAAAGCCCGTCACGTTAAAGGTCAAAGGAATCAGCATGAATCCGACGCTTTCGGAGAACGACGAAGTCACCGTGGAAAGCGCGGACGAATATTTTCCCGGCGACATATTGGTATTTTTATATAAAAACAACGAGTTGTTGATTCACCGATTGCTTTTCATAAAAAACGGACGCTATTATTGCAAAGGAGACAACGCGATGCGTCTTGAGGACGTCGACCGCACGCAAATCGCGGGAAAGGCGGTCTTGCGAAACGGCGTTCCCATTCCGGAGCCCCCGGAACATCTCATTGAACTTTCATATCTTGTCAACCGCCGTTTCCGTAAAAACGGCTACAGTTCAGATCTCACAAAACAAAGCGGAATTTACCGCTTTTACAAAAAATATATCGATAAAAAAGAGGACAAAACTATGATTTACCAAAAAAACGACAGCCTTGACTATATTCAGGCGGATGAAACCGGTCTCGCGGTCTTCGACGCGGAAAGCGGAAACACATATCTGTTTGATGAAACCGGAATTGACATTTTAAAGTGTCTTGAGACACCCTGCACGCTTGACGAGCTTCTTGACAGGCTGTGCGAAATATACGACGCCACGCCCGATTTCATCCGCGCGGACGTTGAGGAATTTCTCGAGCAAACAGTCGCAAACAAAGTGGTAATAGTGTCATGAAAACAAAAAACGTATACATAGAAATCACAAACAGATGTAATTTCAACTGCGCTACCTGCTATAACCGTTCGGGACTGAACAAAGAGACCCGGGAAATATCGCCCGAGCAACTTGAGTTTATCATTTCACTTCTGTCAAAATACGGAGCTGACCGTTTTCTGATTTCCGGAGGCGAACCCTCGCTGCATTCCCGTTTTGACGAAATTCTCGATTTTCCCGTCAGATATCCGGAAATGCAATTCGGATTTGTGACAAACGGCAGCAGCAGAAATCCAAAGTTTGTCGAAATACTCAATAATCAAAAAAACACAGAGCTTCAAATCAGCCTTGACGGAGCGGACGAGGAAAAAAACAGTCTTACAAGAGGCAAAGGACATTTTGATATGACGGTCGGTTTCGCAAAGCTTATAAAGACTCCGGGCAAAAAACCGCTTTTGAAAATGGTACTGTCACAGAACAATATCGACGAAGTGGAAAAATTTTACCGTCTTGCGCTGTCACTCGGATTTATGCCGGAATTTGCTTTTATATACAGCTCGGGAAACGGGTCCGACGAATGGGAGCGCAAAAATCTGTCTCCGCAGCAAAAACTCAAGGCGCTGAAAACCATAAACAGGCTGAACAAAGAAACCGGAAATGACGCTTTTCTTCCTTTATGCACGAAAAGCTGCCCTTTTGTGGGGTCTGATGATACCAACTCAATATGCATAAAAACCGACGGCTCAATACAGCCATGTCAAGCCATGTACATGCCGGAATATACCTTGGGGAACATTTTTGATTTCGATGAAGCGGAATACGAGAAAAACGTCGCGCGCATAACCGGCATTGCCCGCGAGCGCTCAAAAAAAGACTACGGGTGCGCAAAATGCATAATAAAAGATATCTGCCATCACGGATGCATGGCTGAAGCCGCAAATCTGTGCAAGGACCCGCTGGGGGATGACGACGGATGTATGTACCGTAAGCTCGCGTTTGTATTTTATGAAATGGAAGGACAAATTGAGAATGCAAGAAAATCGGTATAAAGACAAAATCATATCTTTGCTTGCCGAAGCATGTCAGACGGAAATACAAAAAATCGAATCGACGGATGAGCATGAAAGTCTGACCTCAACAGGTCTTACGTCGATCTCGTTTATTTCCTTTATTGTCAGGCTGGAGGAAGAGTTCGGAATTGAGATCAACGACAGCGATCTGGTCTTTGAAAAATTCGAAACCCTTGACGCGCTTTACAAAACGCTGTCGTCATATATTTCTCTCGAAAACACGTCCGAAATAAAAAAGTGTCTGATTCTTGACTGTGATAACGTGCTCTGGAAAGGGATTGCCGGAGAAGAGCCTACATTAATTGACGAAGATGTTTTGAAGCTGCATCTGCTTCTCTCTGAGCTTTACAATAAAGGAATTATTCTCTGCCTGTGCAGCAAGAGCAAACCGGAATTCATTGACGACGCTTTTAAAAACCAGGATATGAAAACAGACAGGTCAATATTTGCGACAGCAAAGATAAACCGCGCTGACAAGACCTCCAACATACAGGACATAATCTCAGAATTAAACATAGGTAAAGGCAGCGTGGTTTTTGTAGATGACAGCGACTATGAATTAGGATACATCTCGGCTTCGATGCCCGAAATATACACAATAAAGGCTGACTGGTCAGACATCTCATTTATTGAAGAGATCAAAGCACAGTTTTCCGATACTCCGCACAGCGAGCTCAACCGCGCGGAATTGTACCGCGAGCAAAAAGAAAGAGAAAAAGAAAAAAAGCTTTACATCACTGTCGACGAATACAACAAGTCTTTAAAAACGCTTACCGACTGCCGCGAGGCAAAGGAATATGATATCCCGCGCGTCTCGGAGCTGTCGGTAAGGACCAATCAATTCAACCTTTCCGACGCGCATTTCTCAGAGGATGAGATCAAGTCTTTTTTTGATTCGCCAGACAGCCGTATTGTAATACTTTCCGCAAGCGATAAATACGGCGACATGGGAATTGTGGGCGCCGCTGTAACAAGAGGAAACATAATCGAAGCCTTCATGCTTTCATGCCGTGTTTTTGACCGTGGGTTTGAATACATACTGCTGGACAAACTAAAGTCGCTGTCCCCCGAACCTCTCAAAGGAAAATTCAGGAATAACCTTAAAAATACCGCTCTTGCTGATTTTTACTCCAAAAACGGAATAGAGGTGATATAATGTGTAATTACTCGGATATTATTCAGGCTGTCCGACGTTTATCCAAGGGTGAAGAAGCGGGACCGGACATTTCCGACATCTTATATCGGCACAGATGCAACTATCTCTTGTCTTTAACCAAAGATAAAAAATATCTTAAAACGCTTGCCTACGAAAAATTTCTTTCAAAAATGGCTGTCAAAGAGAGATACAAAGCGCTCACTCCTTTTTTTGAGAATACGGATATAAATTACGCGGTAATTAAAGGAGCGGTACTATCCCTCTGCGCGTACAATGACCCATACCTGCGTGTTTCAGGAGATATTGATATCCTGATAGATAAAAAAGACAGTGACAAAATAAAAAAAGAGCTTAAAGCTCTCGGTTTTATACAAGGTCGTGTGACAGACCGCGGAATCATCCCCTTTTCACGCGAGGAAATACTTTTCCAGACCTCAATGACGCACCAGACCGCCCCTTACGTAAAGGAAACAGGTAACAGGCTGTGTCCTTATGTCAACATTGACATAAACACGGATATAATGTGGGGAGAAAGCAGAAAAAAAACAGACATGACTGTCTTTTTACAGTATTCCACCGTTATACAAATAAACGATTTCATTGTAAAAAAGCTTCTTCCGGAAGCAGAATTTATATCATTGTGTATGCATCACTATAAAGACTTCAACTCTTTATACCTATTATCTAAAAGGGGGTTTTGTCTCGGACAATATTGCGATATATATTTCTATCTGAAAAATATGAAACCGTCCGTCTCCCGCCTTCAGGCCCTTTCCGAGCAATTGAAAGTCGGTGAATATATATACTACTGTCTCTATTACACAGACCTTATTTTCGACGACGAGGATATTAAACTCTATCTGCTCGCCTTTAAAAAAGACAAAGATGAAACTCTTCTTTCATCTTTCGGATTGTGCGAAGACGAAAGAAAGAGATGGGAGTGTGGCTTTTTTGAACGTATTTTTTCACACGATGTAAATGAATTGTTGAAAGACAAGCTTACACAACACGATTTGGAAAAAATTCAAATCAATCAAATTTTAATGTGACGAGTCAAAATGTGTATTCGTTCAAATGACACTAAGCCGCGTCTGACCGCTGCCTAAGCTTAACGCGGCTTCAGCGTGTACTTCAATACGGAATTATGCAGATTTATTACAGGATTGTTAAATTTTCGAATATATATAACGCGCTATATATTGACAACAAACGAATTAATGTCATATTTTTCTGACTTGTATTAATAAATATTTTTTGCAATTAGCTATGCGACAGTTATTTGACTGAATTCGCCGTATCCTGACGCGATATATATTTACTGAATCAATGTATATAAAGATATCAGCAAAATTAATTTATAACCGATGGCTTTTCACTATTGCTGATATTAATTCATTTTTATCCTATCGAATCATCGACAATTTCAAACAAATGCAAAGGACTTAATTCCAATTTATTACATAAATCAACAAGTGAATTAACAAAATTTTTATCTACACTTACATCTTCTATAATCTGACATTCACGGCTTTTAGTTGCTATTCCGTATGTACAAAAGGGTTTATCAGAAATATCAGTGTCTAATTTTTCAGTCATAATTAATTTATAAAGGTACAAAATAATTTCTCCTTTGAAGCGGCTTTTAAAATTAAATATCGAGGTGTTATTACATCCTCATGTACCATCAACCAGTACTTTTGAATTTAACGCCCTAAATTCAACTGCAATGTTTTATTGTTTCCGTATTTAAAAAGTAAATTTGAGTTTTACAAATTTTCACCACATAACTTTATTCCGAATCCATTACAACTAAATTAAGATGTCTTGCCACTTGATTTTTTCAGTGGTGAGATACAATCCCCACCGAAAATGTTGAATTACGGGCTTAGCCTCTTATTTAATTAATATTCATCATATCACAGCTATAATCAATTCGGAAGCGAACATTTCACCTCCCTACTCATATATTATAAAACATTTCAATACATTTTTCAATATCTTTAAAGACATAGTTTTAACATTTTTGAAAACGGGCTGTTAAAAAAGTGCATTTTCGAGAAAAATCAACTGTTTTCGACAGGCATTTTTATGTATGTCTTATTATCATTATGGAAGTCTCGGAATCAAAAAATTAATTTTGTCATCAAACTTTCCGTATTTACAAACTTAATATCTGTTAAATTATTTCTATCTAAATAAAAAACGGGTTGAACCAAAAGCTTTTAAAGCAAATGGCTCAACCCCTATTTGATATTTAATCAACGCTTATTCTTATCGGACATAATACAACTAATTCAGTGGCAGGATCGGTACTGTCAATAGTTTTTCGCAAATTTGTCTCTGATAAAATGAAGTTGCGCACCGGAATTCCGGTGATGGAGCGGC
>CALWJX010000048.1 GCA_944381085.1 uncultured Clostridia bacterium | reverse complement strand
TCTTCGGCTAACAGTTCCTACTGCCAAGCCTGTAGCGGACTTTCACCACCAAGTTATTACGCGTGCCGAGCACACTGTACAAAAAGCACTTGCTTACCAAAAGCGGTATGCAAGTGCTTTTTGTCGAACTGTTACAAAGGACTTCTCAAAATATCAATCCGAGAAAGACCTTTTTGTTTGCAAATCAAGTAAATGAAATTACGTCAATAGTCAAATGAGTCGAGCAAATTGTTGAACGCTTTGTCAATGCCGTTGCCGCCTTGCTTGTTTGTTGCCAGACTTCTGCTCCATCTGCTGAAAGTCGAACCTACAACATTTCCTCTTTTATTTGCGACAACAGTGCGTATATCGTCTCTGACTACAGCCGGAAGCACGGCGCTGAACGCTCCCACAAAGTCAAACTCGGTAGACTCGTATATAAGATCGAGCATCTCCTGCGATTCTACATCCTGAATAAATTTATAAGACAGCGAGCGTTCGTAATACTCAGGAACAACTCTGTTGTAGCTTTCATACGCGAACAGGTCAAGAACCGCTCCGAGCATAGGCAGATCCGCTTCGGGCGTACAGGTAAGTATACTGAAACTCGTCACCTGGTCCTGCACATACGAGTAATATCTTCCCTGATTGGTGTCAAACATGGGCATCGGAACTATACCGTATTTAAAATCTATTTTTCCGATACTCTGTTCAAGGGCATAAAGCTGAACCGTAGCCATAGCTCCTTCCTGAGCTGCAAATTTGTCGGCTATAAAGGTAAGACCGGTATCGTCTTTTGTGGCGGAAGAGAATATATATGTACCGTTGGAATCATAGTAAAGCTGCTGAATCTTTTCAACCATTGTAGCAAACCGTTCCTGAGTGGAAGCGACAAATTCCCATCTTCCGCTGCTGTTCTTTTGTATCATGTGTATACCGCAGGCTGTAAGATACGGGTCTATGGAAACCGTGTCTCCGGTAATAAATCCTACAAAATCTCCCTCGGAAATACCCGTTTTGGAGTCAAGCTCCGTGTAAACGTCAGTGATAAGAGAAAACTGATAATCAAGCGTCCACTCCATGTTGTTTACGGTATCGTACAGGTCATCCCATCCTGCCTGGTCAAAATAATCCCTGTTGAAGATCGTTACAAAAGTATACCTGTAAAGAGAAATCGCAGGCGCTCCGGTAATAAGATACTGTTTGTCTTCTATACCGTAAGAAGCAATATCTCGGAATCCCTGAGTCCAGTATTTTTTCTCAACATCAAGGTTTTCTACCATAGAGAGGTCATAAAAATATCCCTTTACCATGGATCTGACGGTATTGTTGGTCGAGTCGGCATAGATCTGGTACGCATCGGGACCTCCCGCTTTTATCGTCGTATCCACAGTAGTCATCGGATCGGTATTTGATTCAATGACAAATGTTATGCCCAAGCGGTCTTCGATCGCCCGGTTTCTCGCGTAAACGGCGTCTTTAACATTGTTTCCCGAATCGCTCTGTTCGCTTTTCAGCTCATCATTTACTCCGGCTTTATCCAGACCGAGTATCCTTATGTCTTCGCCTTGAAAGCTCACATCGCTCGCCAGGTCGGATATATAATCCCTGTTTACATTTGATTCGTCCTCATGATTGTCAGAGGACGTCTCCCCCGAGGTACCCTCTTCCCCTCCGGGGTTTTCTCCGCAAGACGCAAAGGAAAACAGCATCAACGCCGCTAAAATTATACAAATAAGACGCGCAAGTTTTTTCATCTTTGCATTTATCCCTCCTTGCAAAAACAATATTTGGTTAATACATTATATACTATTTTTTTGCTCTTGTCAAGGCATTTTTTCAAAAAACTGCATATATAGTTGTTATTTTTTAATACAATAATAAACAAAAACGCGATTGAATATAACCCCGGCGACATATATCGCCAAGACGTATTCAATCGCAAGTATATAAAATAAAGTGAATTAAGCCGTAAAAACTATTATTTTTCGATAAGATCAAAGAATAAATCGATTAATTATATATATTTAAATTATTCATCAATTACCTATTTCAAATACAGACAAGCTGTCCGTCCCTGAAATCGACCGTGATTGTAGAATCGGGCTCCGGGTCTTCGGCAATGATTTTCTTCGCGACCGCCGTTTCAACCCTGCTTTGGATAAATCTTCTCAAGGGTCTCGCTCCGTAAACCGGGTCATATCCGGTGTCCGCTATATAATCCTTTGCCTCTTTTGTCACATTCAGATTGATTCTCTTGTCGTGCAGTCTATCGGCAAGATCCGTAAGAAGCAGATCTACTATTTTTGAAATATTCTCTTTTGTCAAAGGTTTATAGAAAATGATTTCGTCAAGACGGTTGAGAAATTCCGGACGGAAGCTCCGTCTGAGCAGCGCCATGACATTTTCTCTCGCATCCGGGCTTATCTCTCCGTTTTTGTCAATTCCGTCAAGAATAATATCCGACCCGAGGTTTGAGGTAAGGATTATGATTGAGTTTTTGAAATCAACCGTTCTGCCCTGGCTGTCGGTAATTCTTCCGTCGTCAAGCACCTGCAAAAGCACGTTGAAAACGTCAGGATGAGCCTTTTCTATTTCATCGAAAAGAATTACGGCATACGGTTTGCGTCTTACCGCCTCGGTAAGCTGTCCGCCTTCGTCGTATCCCACATATCCGGGAGGCGCTCCGATAAGACGGCTGACCGAATATTTTTCCATATATTCGCTCATGTCGATTCGTATAATGTTTTTCTCGTCGTCAAACAAAGCCTCGGCAAGCGCTTTCGCAAGTTCGGTTTTTCCGACGCCTGTAGGACCCAGAAACAGGAAAGAACCGATAGGACGACGCAAATCTCTGATCCCGGCTCGGCTTCTCAGTATGGCGTCGCATACTTTCTCTACCGCTTCGTTCTGACCTATCACTCTCTTGTGAATTATATCCTCCATGCCGAGCAGCTTGTCGCGCTCTCCCTCCATCAGCTTGGATACCGGAATGGAAGTCCAGCGCGAAACAGTCTGCGCGATTTCCTCATCCGTAACCTCGTTTCTGAGCAGAGTGTTCTTTTTGTCCACCTTCGCGGCTTTTTCAGCCTCCTCAAGTTCTCTATGGAGCTGCGGCAGCTTTCCGTATTTAAGCTCGGCGGCTTTTTCAAGATTATATTCGTTCTGCGCCTTTTCTATATCGGCATTTGTGCGTTCAATCTCTTCCCGGAGCTTCTGGACTCTTCCGATAGTCTGCTTCTCGTTTTCCCACTTTGCTTTCATTTCATTGAATCGGCTTCTGAGTTCCGCAAGCTCACCGCTTATCTTTTCAAGATGTTCCGCAGACAATTTATCGGTTTCCTTTTTGAGCGCCTGTTCCTCGATCTCAAGCTGCATGATGTGCCTTGAAATTTCATCCATCTCTGTAGGCATGGAATTCATCTCGGTCTTTATCATCGCGCACGCTTCATCGACAAGGTCAATTGCCTTGTCGGGCAAAAATCTGTCCGAAATATATCTGTTTGAAAGCGTAGCGGCGGCAATCAGCGCGTTGTCGTGAATTTTGACGCCGTGATAAACCTCGTACCTCTCCTTAAGACCTCTCAGAATCGAAATTGTATCCTCCACAGTAGGCTCATTTACCATTACAGGCTGAAAACGCCTTTCGAGCGCCGCGTCTTTTTCAATATATTTTCTGTATTCGTTAAGGGTGGTGGCGCCGATACAGTGCAGTTCGCCTCTCGCAAGCATAGGCTTCAACAGGTTGCCCGCGTCCATAGATCCCTCGGTCTTTCCGGCTCCGACAATAAGATGCAATTCATCGATAAACAGAATTATCTTCCCTTCGCTGGATTTTATCTCCTCCAGCACGGCTTTGAGTCTCTCCTCAAACTCGCCTCTGTATTTCGCGCCGGCAATCAGCGCGCCCATATCAAGCGAGAAAATAGACCTGTCTTTAAGATTGTCGGGTACATCGCCGTGGACAATCCTCTGAGCCAATCCCTCCGCTATGGCAGTTTTTCCCACGCCGGGTTCGCCGATAAGACAGGGATTGTTTTTACTCTTTCTTGAAAGAATCCTTATGACGTTACGTATCTCGTCGTCCCTTCCTATCACAGGATCAAGCTTTTGCGCGCGGGCAAGCTCTACAAGGTCCGAGCCGTATTTTTTCAGCACGTCATATGTGTCCTCCGGATTCTGATCCGTAACGCTGCGGTTGCCCCTGACATTCTTCAGAGCCGCGAGAAAATTACTCTCACTAAGCCCTGTGCTGTCAAACAGTGCTTTCATATTTTTATCTGCCTTGCGCAACAGGCCGAGCATCAGATGTTCCACCGAGGTATACTCGTCGTTCATCTTGGACGCCGCGTTCTCGGCTTCGGTCAAAGCTCTGTCCAGATCTCTGGAGATATAAATATCACTGTTTCCGCTTACCCTCGGCAATTTATTCAAAATCTCGTTCAGACCGTTCTGCATAAAGTCGAACTGAACTCCCACGCTTTTTAAAAGTTCCGGAATCAATCCGTTTTCCTGGCTGAACAACGCCTGCATAAGGTGAACCTGTTCAATCTGACTGTTGGCATTTTGGCTTGCTAATTGCTGCGCGCTTTGAAGCGCTTCCATACTTTTTTGTGTACATTTATTAAAATTCATATATCATAAACCTCCTATAAGCCCAATTATATTAGCACTTAAATGGTATGTATGCTACTTATAGGATAATTATAGTTTTTTTATATGAATTATTAAACTATAATTTGTTAAATATTTATTAATTTTAGCACTCATCGCTTGCGAGCGCTAAAATTAATAACTTTATTGAACCGGTTGTTTTCCTTAATGTAATTTAACGCCTCGCGAAGCACAGCTTTGTCATTGTCATGATACAAACAATTCTCGGCCTCTTCAATACCAACCCACTCGGCATATGCAATCTCTCCCGGTCTCGGCTTGGTTTCGTTTTGTTTTGTAAATGCTAAAAAATATACGACTTCCTTTTCTGTTCCCGGACGGGGATTGTAGCGCACGCTGCACCTGAAGCTTTCATTGATATTTATACTCACGTTAGTTTCTTCAAAGACTTCCCTCACCGCAGTCATTTTCTCACTTTCGCCGGATTCCATATGCCCTTTCGGAAAAGACCCGTGTCCGCTGCCCACGTGTTTTATAATCAGCACATATGCTTTTTCTTTTTTTCTTGAAATCCTTTCACGCCGGAACACTACCGCTCCGCAGGATTTTTCATATGTCATCACAGCCTCCTTTCAGGTCAAAGAACACTCTCCTACGCTCCTGTTAATCTGCATTCGATTTTATGCTTCAAAGCTTTATACGTTCAAAAACTTTTGCTATAGGTTCTCTTATTACAAGCGAAGCGGCGCCGTCAAAAGCCGTCGCGTCTCGGTTTATGAGAACCAGCTCGTCTCCCCCGAAATACTCCAGAAAACCGGCGGCCGGATAAACCGTAAGCGAGGTGCCGCCTACTATGAGCAAATCCGCGCTCATAATCGCCCGAAGCGCCCCGTTCACCACATCGGAATCAAGCTGCTCGCCGTACAGTACGACGTCGGGCTTTATTATTCCGCCGCAGTCGCATCTCGGAATTCCCTTGCTTTGCTTTATAAAAGACAGGGGGAAAAACTTTTTGCAGCGTGTGCAAAAATTCCTGTGTATCGAACCGTGTAGCTCATATACATTCCGGGAGCCTGCCGACTGATGAAGTCCGTCGATATTCTGAGTGACAACCGCCGTGAGTTTCCCTTCCGTCTCAAGTTCCGCGAGCTTCAGGTGCGCAAAATTCGGCTTCGCGCCGTCATAAATCATTCTGTCACGGTAAAAATCATAAAATTCTTCGGTGTGCCCGACAAAAAAATCGTGATGCAACACTGTCTCCGGAGGATATTTGTATTTTTGAGAATACAGCCCGTCCACACTTCTGAAGTCGGGTATGCCGCTTTCGGTAGACACGCCCGCGCCTCCGAAAAACACTGTTCTGCGGGCGTTTTTTATCAGCCGTGACAGCTTTTCCGTTTCGTCGTTCATATCTTCCTCCAATCCAAAAAAATGCAGAGGGATACCTCATAAAAGCATCCCTCCGAGATAATATTATTCAGCCTGTAGGGCTTTTGCCGCCAAGTATGATTCCGCAAGCCAATCCGGAAAATCCTGACTTCTCAAACAATTTATTTATCTCTCAATCTCTTCCATAATGAAGGCCTCAAGTATATCGGACACTCTTATATCATTGAATTTTTCAAGACCAATGCCGCATTCATATCCCTGCGCCACTTCCCTGACATCATCTTTGAAACGTCTGAGCGAGGATATTTTATCTTCAAATATAACCACTCCGTCGCGGACCACTCTTATCTGGGCAGATCTTGCAATCTTACCGTCAAGCACATAAGACCCGGCAATGGTACCCACACTGGGCACATGAATAGTCTGTCTGACCTCCGCGTGTCCAAGCAGATTTTCTCTGAACTTCGGAGCAAGCATACCTTTCATGGCCGCCTCTATTTCTTCGATACACTGATATATTACACGGTAGGTCCTGATTTCCACATTCTGTCTTTCCGCGGAATCTATGGCGCTCTTGTCCGGGCGTACATTAAACCCGACTATAATAGCGTTGGACGCGGCGGCAAACATAACGTCGCCTTCGGTTATTCCGCCCGCGGCAGAATGTATTACCCGAACCTTTATTTCTTCATTCGAAAGCTTTTCAAGCGAATTTTTAACCGCTTCGGCGGAACCGCCCACATCGGCTTTTATAATTATATTGAGCTCTTTGACACCCTCCGAAATCTGAGCAAACAGGTCGTTGAGATTAGCCCTGCTGTTAGAGCGGAATATCTCCTCTTTAGCCTCATTTTTTCTCTTGTCGGCAAGCGCTCTCGCCATTCTTTCATCCTCAACCGCCGCGAACTGATCTCCCGCCAAAGGCACCTCGGAAAGTCCTATTATCTCCGCCGGCACGGACGGAGCGGCGCTCTTGAGTGAACGTCCCTTGTAATCGGTCATGGCTCTTACGTGACCCACGGCTGTTCCGGCAATCACAATGTCGCCTATCCGGAGCGTTCCGTTCTGAACCAAGACGGTTGCCACCGGTCCCTTGCCTTTGTCAAGTTTCGCTTCGATCACTATTCCCTTTGCGCGTCTGTTGGGATTAGCCCTCAGTTCCTTGACCTCAGCCACAAGAAGCACATCCTCTAAAAGCTGCTCAATGCCCTCTCCGGTAAGCGCGGACACGGGTACGCACATCGTGTCTCCTCCCCATTCCTCGGGAACGAGATCATACTTTGTAAGCTCCTGTTTTATATTGTCGGGATTTGCTCCGGGCTTATCCATCTTATTTATCGCCACAATGACGTCAACCCCTGCCGCCTTGGCATGGTTTATCGCCTCGACGGTCTGCGGCATAATACCGTCATCCGCGGCAACGACAAGAATGGCAATATCCGTAGCCTGAGCTCCTCTTGCTCTCATCGCGGTAAACGCCTCATGCCCGGGAGTGTCAAGAAATGTGATTTCCTGACCGTTTATCTTGACACGGTACGCGCCTATATGCTGTGTTATACCGCCAGCCTCTCCGACAGTTACGTTTGTATGGCGTATAGCGTCAAGCAGCGAAGTTTTTCCGTGGTCGACATGTCCCATAACACACACGACGGGCGCTCTCGGCACAAGCTGGTCTTTACTGTCCTCGCTTTCGTCAAACAGCTTTTCCTCAATTGTAACCACAACTTCCTTCGACGGAATCGCTCCGAACTCATCCGCGACGATCGCCGCGGTATCATAATCTATTGTCTGATTGGCGGTAACCATCATACCGAGCGTCATCAGTTTCTTTATGACCTCCGCCGCCGTGACTTTCAGAAGCGAGGCAAGCTCCCCTACGGTAATTTCTTCCGGAATCTGTATATTGAGAACCTGTTTCTTTACCGGTTTACCCGGAGCCTGTTTACCGGCGGTCTTTTTGCCGCCGTTTTTCTGTTTAATTACATTTTCCTGTTTGTTCTGATTCTGCTGCTTCTTGAGCTTCTGGTTTCCTCCGACCAGATCTCTCTTGCTTTCCGGAACAAAATTGTCAAGCTTTTCGTCATATTTTGACAGGTCAACTATAGTCGTTCTGGTATCGACAATATGAGTAGCGCCCTTCTTCTGAGTTCCGTCCCCTCCTTTCGGGGTCTGCGAACGGATTATAGGCTGAGGCTGGAATTTCTCTTTCGGCGCGGATGAGACATAATCCTCTTTGTCACCCGAGAATCCCTTCATACCGCCCGAATACTGAGGCTTTGACTGCTTTTTGTCATTTCTCTTATCGTCTTTTTTCATATTTTGTCCCTGGGGCTGAGCGCGTCTGAAGCGTTCGAAAGCATCGGATTTTTCGGGTTGCGTATACACAGACCCCTGTACTTTTACGTCCCTGTCGCTCTGCGCAGTCCTCTTATCCGTCACGCGTCCGGGATCCGCGAATGATTTGTTCCTGTCAAAGCCTTTGTCATCCGGGTTCTTTTTGCCCGCGTTTGCTCTCATCTGGGCTTTTTCCTTGGCAGCCTTCTCAATTGCCGCGGCACGCGCTATTGCCGCGGCTCGGTCAACCTGATTCTGTCTGACAGAAGTCTCGGATGGCTTATTATGATGTTCCGAACGCGTTTCATTCGCGATTTCGGGCACAGTCTCATTAAAGGCCGCATGTTTAATATCCGCAATTTCAGACATTTTCTCCGTCTTTTCCGTATCTTTTACGGAAACAGGGCTGTCTTTTGCGGGAACCTCTTCTATATGTTCAATTTCGGTTTTTTCGGTTTTAACCTGATTACCGGCATCGGAACTTGTGTCGGATACGGACCTTTGTTCAGCATATACATTTTCTTTTTTATCAGGAAGACCGTCCGCGTCCTCGGCTTCTTTTGTCCGTTCGTCGGCAGCCGGCATATCGGTTTTGTTTTCATCTTTCGACGAATGTTTATCCGACTTTGCCTTCTCTCCGACCTCCGCCTCGGATCGAGGAGTCTTATC
Organism: uncultured Clostridia bacterium; assembly: GCA_944381085.1. Classification (GTDB taxonomy): domain Bacteria; phylum Bacillota; class Clostridia; order Oscillospirales; family CAG-272; genus SVTX01. The sequence continues at coordinate 2,910 of CALWJX010000048.1, read as the reverse complement.
GTCATTTTTTGGTTTTCTGGACGGAATATAAGTCACCCCATCTATATAATCATCAATGCCCTCAACCTGAGACGCGGAAGTAAGAGCGTCAAAAAGCACATTGAACTCGTGCGGTTCAAGCGCTTTTTGGGGTTTTATATCAATCCCCTTTTCCGACATCATATCAACAATGTCCTTGCTCTTCATTTCCAAATCCTTTGCAAGCTGATTTGTTTTGATTTGCGGTTTTAATGCCATTTGGTTTATGACCTTTCCTTTCCTGATTTGTATAACGAATAGGTATCTGCCGAAACAATACCGGATATTGCGCGGCACATGTCCTTTCCCACTACGGCAACCGCCGCAACCGCGCCTTTTCCGACCGCATGCCCCAGCGTAATGCAATCCGAAAATATCTTAATTCGATTCACTTTATAAAACTCACACCTGTCACATAATCTTTTATGGGTATTGTACGAAGTATCAAAGGCCTCAATAACCGTCAGTTCGTCCTGTGCGTCTTTCTTGGTTTGTGACAGATATTTGCATATCATAGGCACGCCTGCAATAAGCTTGCCCGATTTTCGACACAGCCCCAGCATTCCGAGAAGCCTTTTTTCATCCGGCACTGTCGGTTTATCTTTTAATTCATCCACCGCTCACTCCTCCGAACTTTTCCTGAGGCTTTCTTCCATTTCATTATATACTTCATCCGAAACGTTGCATTCAAGCACGCTTTCTATCCGTTTTGATTTTCTCGCTTTTTTAAGACAGGAAATCGACGGGCAGATGTATGCGCCTCTTCCTGATTTTTTACCCGTAAAATCAAGAAGAATAATTCCGTCAGGCGTCCTGACGACTCTGAGCAATTCTTTTTTTGGTTTATGCTCTCCGCAGCCAAGACATTGTCTCAAGGGTACTTTTCTGATTTTTTGTGTACTCATACTTCCGTAAATATCCCCAAATATTATTATGGATCCATGTTTACCGTATTTTCTCAGTCTTCTTCCGGCGCCCCCGCCGAGTCGTCTTCGGTATAAAGGTTTTCCTCTGCCGGCTTGTAATCCTCGTCCGCGGCTTTAGGCTTTTCAAGACCCTCCGCGTTAATATCTATTTTAAATCCCGTAAGTCTTGCGGCAAGACGTACATTCTGCCCCTCTTTTCCTATGGCAAGAGACAGCTGATCGGGGGATACAACCACCCGGCAAAATCTGTCGCTTATCATTTCGGCGCTGAGCACCGTAGCCGGCGCCAATGCCGCGGCCGCGTATTCCTCCGGAATCTCACTGTATTTGACTATATCTATTTTTTCTCCGTTAAGCTCACGCACTATGCTGTCTATTCTCATTCCGTGCGCCCCGATGCAGGCTCCAACCGCGTCAACGCCTTCCTCTCTTGAAAGAACGGAAATCTTGGTTCTTGAGCCGGCTTCGCGCGAAACCCCTTTAATAAGTATGATTCCGTCGGTTATCTCCGGGATCTCAAGCTCAAACATCCGGCGCACAAGACCGGGATGGGCTCTTGACAAAGTAACAAGAGGTCCTTTTGCCTCCTTGTTTACTTCCTGAATAAAAACTTTTATCTTCTCCCCTACAGTGTATGTCTCCCCGGGTATCTGTTCTCCTTTCAGCAGCACCGCTCTTCCCGTTCCGGTGTCGAGAACCGCATTCTGCGTCTCGCTGTCAATCTTGAGAACCGTAGCGGTGATTATCTCCCCGCGCTTTGACTCGTACGCCTCCTGCATGGCTCTGTGCTCACCCTCGCGGATGGCCTGAATAATGACCGATTTTGCGGAACCCGCGCTAAGCCGTCGAAAATCCTTTGTTTTAACCTCAGTCTCGTATATCTGTCCCAATGCATATCTCTTGCTTTTTGCCCTCGCGTCCTCAAGCGAGATCTGAGTCAAGGGATTCTCGACCACTTCAACCACTTCTTTTTGCTGATACATCCTCACGTCCTTTTTTGCCGGGTCAATGCTTATGCGTACATTCGTATTGTTTCCGTATTCTTTTTTATAAGCCGACAAAAGAGCCGCCTCTATTTTTTCCATCATGTATGCCTGAGGAATCCCTTTTTCTTTTTCCAACAATTCAAGCGCAGTAAAAAATTCTGCATTCATCTTTCATTATTTTTCCTTTCCACATTATTATGTCGCTTTTTGCGCCGTTATACTCAAGCACGGCGGTATGCAAAGCAAAAAGCCGCTGAATCCGGCAAAATTCATCCCGCGCCGAAATCAAAGCAGGTAGATATTTTTGCTATTTTATCTTTTTCAAAGTAAATCTCATTGCCTTCCGGGTCGGTTATTACCACTTTCTCGTCTTCGCTCAGCCCCTCAAGTCTGCCTCTGAACTTCTTCACTCCGTTTTCCGGCGCATACAGTCTTATCTCAACGTCGCATCCCACACAGGAGGCTATGTGCCGGTCGTATTTAAGTTCTCTCTCTATACCCGGCGAGGAAACCTCAAGTATATACGGTTCGCTTATGGGGTCGGCTTCGTCAAGTAAAACGTCTATCGCCCTGTGAAACTTTTCACAGTCGTCTATGGTTATCCCGTTCTCGCTGTCTATTGTGATTCTGAGATATTTATCCGCTCCCTCCTTGACAAACTCAACGTCCCACAGCGAATATCCCATACCCTGAGCGACAGGCTCCGCAAGTTCGCGTACCTTAGACGATATTTTGGTTTCCCTGTTTTTCATATTCATTTACTCGCAACCAATCTCAATACAAAATTTTAGAGTGGATTCAAAATCCACTCTAATTAACATTAAATATCTTACGTATTCATTATATCACACTTTTTTGAAAATTGCAATACTTTTTTGCAATTTTTCTGAATTTTTCAAAAATAATTGAATTCCCAAAGTAAATTCCACAGTGGAATTTGAAGTAGAATTTACTGTGGGAAAGATTTTGTGGTAGAATTT
>CALWJX010000047.1 GCA_944381085.1 uncultured Clostridia bacterium | reverse complement strand
CGCCGTGTACCGAACGGTACGCACGGTGGTGTGAGAGGTCGGCTACTCAATTAATGGGTAGCCTCCTACTCGATTTTGATAAATATCGGTATGTTTCTTTGATTTTTTGATTTTGCGGCTTTATATGCGGAATTATACGTATTTATAAAGCTCTTTTATCTTGTCTGCCGTGCATTCCGGCAGATGAGACACGGGGAAGACAAGTCCGAGACTGTCATATTTGACCTGGCAGAGCTTTCTGAACGGCAAGAGCTCAATTTGAGGATGGGACAGCACGCTGTGCGCCAGAGTCGAAATTTTTCGGACGCTTTCGGGTGTATCGGTTATTGTGGGAACTATCACATGGCGTATGATGACTTTCTTTTTCAGCTTTTCGCAAAGCGAGAGAAAGTCGAGTACATCCCGCAGAGATATGCCGATTTGAGACCGGTATCGCTCATCGTCCGGAAATTTAAGGTCGCACAAAACCACGTCCGTGAATAATAGCAGTTTTTCAATATCGGCGTCCGGTCTCATTCCCGCGGTGTCCAGAGCCGTATTGATACCCGTTTTGCGGAGCGCGTTGAAGAATGACGCCGCAAAACGGCGTTGCAGAAGCGGTTCTCCTCCGGAAAGCGTCACCCCTCCGCCTGAGGCTTCAAAGTAGCTTTTGTATCTCGAAACACGGTTTACAAGTTCCTCTACGGTATATCTTTTTTTGAAAACTTCGGTTTTTATCTCGCCGCAGCCTGTATTTGCGCGGTTTTTGGCAATATTTGCCAAGGATGACATAGTGCTTTCCTTATTTTTCTCTTTTCTGAAAATGTCTTCGGTATGGGCATCTTTCGCATGGAAATTTGACGTAAAATTTTTTTCCGGGCAAAGGCCGGCTGAGTGTGCTTTTTCCGTAATATTTTCTTTGGCGAAAGAGTTTTCCGCATAGATTTTTTCTTCGGAAAAGCTTTCATTGACCGCGACAATATTTCTCGTGTCGGGATTATGACACCAAGGACAATGATACGGGCAGCCCTGAAGAAATATTATATAACGCAGACCGGGTCCGTCAACCGCCCCCAGACTTTGAAATGAGTGTACATAGGCGTATATTTCGGTTGAGTCCGGCGTCCGGGGCGGTATATGGTCGGGATTTCTTTTATTTTCGCTCATATATTATCTTACATGGCTCCATGGAAGGTCCTTGATATGACCTCAAGCTGCTGTTCGCGAGAAAGCTTGTGGAAGCATACCGCGTAACCCGAGACCCGGATGGTGAGATTGGGATAGAGTTCCGGATGTTCCATTGCATCCTCAAGCATTGAACGGTTGAGCACATTTACATTTATGTGCTGAGCCATCTGCGCAAAGTAGCCGTCAATAATTCCGGTGAGATTGGAGTATCTTGTCTCGTTGTCGGCTCCCAACGCTTCGGGGATTATGCAGAATGTGTTCGATATTCCGTCCTTGCAGACGTCATAAGAGAGCTTTGCCACAGAATTGAGGGAAGCCAATGCGCCGCTTTTGTCTCTTCCGTGCATGGGATTTGCGCCGGGGGCGAAAGGCTCGCCGGCGCGACGTCCGTCCGGGGTATTGCCGGTTTTTTTGCCGTAGACAACATTTGAGGTGATGGTGAGAACAGAGAGTGTGTGCTCGGCGCCCCGGTATGTCGGGTTCTTTTTCAGCTCTTCAAAGAAGAGCTCGGTCTGTTCCTTTGCTATGCTGTCAACCATGTCGTCATCATTTCCGTATTTCGGAAAATCTCCCACGGTTTCAAAGTCGGTAATAAGCCCGGTCCCGTCGCGCTTTACCTTTACGGTGGCGTAACGGATAGCCGAGAGCGAATCGACGAGTACCGAAAGTCCGGCAATGCCGAACGCCATGAAGCGGTGCACATCCGTATCATGCAGCGCCATCTGTAGCTTTTCGTAAGCGTACTTGTCGTGCATATAGTGAATCATGTTCATTGCTTTTACATAAGTGGAGGCAAGGTAGGGGCGATAACGGTTCAAAAGCTCAATTGCGGTTTCATAGTCGAGAACCTCTCCGTCAAATCCTCCGAGGTCGGGGGCTATACGCTCGCCGCTCTTTTCATCCCGCCCCCCGTTCAGGCTCAGCAGCAAAAGCTTGGCGAGGTTGGCGCGCGCTCCGAAAAACTGCATGTCTTTGCCTACGCGCATTGCCGAAACGCAGCAGGCGATTGCGTAGTCGTCTCCGAATCGGGGGCGCATCAGGTCGTCGTTTTCATATTGTATCGAGTCGGTGTCGCAGGATACCTTGGCGGCAAACCGTTTGAAAGGCGCGGGAAGAGCGCGGGACCAAAGCACCGTAAGATTCGGCTCAGCGGCGGGACCGAGGTTATACAGGGTGTTGAGAACACGGTATGAGGATTTTGTCACAAGCGTTCTGCCGTCTTCTCCCATGCCTCCCACCGCTTCGGTTATCCACATCGGGTCGCCGGCAAAAAGCTCGTTGTATTCGGGGGTGCGCAGATGCCGCGCCATACGAAGCTTCATTACGAAGTCGTCGAAAATTTCCTGCGCCTCCGTTTCGGTTATAAGTCCTTTTTTCAGGTCGCGTTCAAAGTATATGTCAAGAAAAGTCGAAGTGCGTCCGAGACTCATTGCCGCTCCGTTTTGCTCTTTTATTGCTCCGAGATATCCGAAATAAAGCCACTGTACGGCTTCTATGGCGTCCTTGGCGGGAACGGAAATGTCAAAACCGTACATTGACGCCATTTCCTTAAGCTTTCGGAGAAAGCTTATCTGCTGATACAGTTCCTCAAGCTGGCGTATCTCGTTTTCGAGCACCGTGCCGGAGGCAATCCTGTCTTTGTCCTTTTGCTTCTGCTCAATTAGCATATCAACTCCGTAAAGCGCCACACGGCGGTAGTCTCCTATAATTCTCCCGCGTCCGTACGCGTCTGGCAGACCGGTGATTATACCGGCGTGACGCGCGGCGCGGATAGCGTCGTTGTATACACGGAAAACCCCGTCGTTATGCGTGGTGCGGTATTTGAATTCGGTCTCTACCTGTTCCGACAGCTTATAACCGTACGCTTCACATGCTTTGCGCGTCATTTTTATGCCTCCGAAGGGGTTGACTCCGCGGGTAAGCGGCGCGCTTGTCTGAAGACCTACAATCAGCTCGTTTTCACGGTCAAGATATCCGGGCTCGTAATTGGTAAGCGAGGAGGCGCGACCGGTATCAACATCGTAAACGCCGCCGCGTTTGGTTTCTTCGGCAAGCAGGGAATTGAGCTTTTCCATGAGAGCCGAGGTACGGGGGGTAGGACCGCAGAGAAACTTTTCGTCTCCCGTGTAAGGAGTGTAATTTTTCCGGATAAAGTTCCGGACGTCTATCTTGCCCTGCCATTCTCCCGGGACGAAGTCTTGCCATTGAGTGAATTTCATTTTTATAACCATTCCTTTCTTACGCCAAATCAGAGTTTTGCGCGGCTTGACCTTAGCATCACAAAAGGCGTGTTTGAAAATTTGTTTTCTGACTTTCTTTCTTGTAAAAATGCGGTTGATTGTATAACTGAATAAAGATGTTCTCCGTCCCTGAGTGGGGACGCCGCCTGATTTTTTTGCGGTGAGTGAAATCTTCCGCCGAAAAATTTAAATGACGGTACTTTGCCTTATTGATCAAATCTCAAAATACAAAAGGGCAACATTTTCCACAAAGGATGAATGTTGCCCAGACGGTCGGCAGAAATACACGGATACTCACTGTGGTTGATTCCACGTACCGGTAAACCCGGCTTCCGCCAGAGTGCCCGTGTTTATACGATTATTTGATTGATTGCTGTACATCCGATATGACCCGGACAGTTTTGCGGGGCAAAACTGCGGCATACAACCAATAAATGTTATTTTTTTGAGTTCTTTACGTTGTATGCATACAAAAACCCGGACAGTTTTGCAGTGCAAAACTGCGGCATACAACCAATAAATGTTATTTTTTTGAGTTCTTTACGTTGTATGCAAAGTTACTCATACATTATACCACAGGTTGTAATTGTTGTCAATACGGCGAAATAAACATTTTTGAGCGGAAAAATGTCATTATGCCTGTCAACAATTTTAATGTCGGTTTATGAGAATATATCCCCGACAATGCTCTTTTGCGACGCGGTGGGTTCCCAATCGAAATTTATCTCGACAATATAGTTGTAATAGCAGAGTATATACTGATTGACATAATTTGCACTCCGATAACGCCGGTAAGCTTCATTTGCGCCCCACTCCGCGGCGTCTGTTTTTTCATAGTGATCGGCGAAAATTACCTTGCCGCCTTCGGTTTTATCTTTGTTTTTTATCAGGTGGTTTTTGCAAAAGTTATACATAAACCGCGCTTTCACGACAGTAACCGTATATTCAAGCCCCGGCAGTTTTGCATCGGAGTCTCCCGACCTTGCATACTGCCGAATCTCGTATTTTCCGAGCAGAACAGCCTTGCCGCCGCTTATCTGAGTTATATATCTGTCGGATAATTCTTCATTGCCCAATAGGTCTTCCACGGTCAAAGGGGGAGAATCAAGGTATAAGCTTTGATAAAATTGACTTTCGCGGTCGAAGATACCGTTTTTTGCGGCAGTTATTATCCCGAATGTAACGACTCCGATAAGAAGGAAAGACAACACAAAGCTTGATACGACGGTAAGTGTCATGTTTACTTTTGCGGGCGTGTTTTTATTCTTTAAAAATTGTTTTACGCCGTTTACAAGAAAAATCAAAGCGGCAACGGCAAAAAGCATTATAACCGCTATAGTCAGCTCAAAATATGAACTGTTTATTATCAGTGAGATTATCCAATATATAAATCCGATAAAAACCGCAAGTAAGGTAACACAGTATAAGGTTTTGTGTCCGTGGCTTTCCTGAAATTCGCCCTGTTGGGCTGCCTTTTTTGCTTTGTGTCTCCATAAATAATATCCGGACAGCTCCGCGGCAAAAAGGATGAACAGCATAGTCCAGCCAAATCCGGTAAAAAGACTTGTGGAGTTTGAGAGTATGTCTATGGGGTCTGAAATCAGGTTTGTTACAAACATGGCGCCCTGAAGAACCGCCAAAAGCATCAAAATAAAATATATCGGGATGATTGTCTTTTTTACGGATCTGTGAATTGCCTCGACCTCAAGCGACGGCTCGGTCTGTATGGGAGTCGGATTTTCAAGCTCGGTGTAAAATATAAACATCTGAGCGCCGCTCGCCGCGTAATTCCAGCCGGTGTGACGGCAAAACTCGTTGTATTCATTTTTTGTCTCTGAGTCTGACGGGTCAAATTCGGAGGCGGAGGGGCAGTAGGAGACCGAAAATTTCAGATTTTGCGGATTTGCACGGCGGTAGACCCAGAAAAGATTTGTGATTTTTTGGAGTATCCAGCCTTTCTTCGCCATTTTTTCAAGATGTTTTTCTATTCCGCTGTGGTCGAAAAACGAGTACAGTTCTATGCGTCGTTTTGTATCTTTCATAATAATCCCCCCGCCGCCTTAAAGCAGCGCAAATATATATATAAATTTTTCGGTTTCATGAAATTGATTCTTCCTTTCTTTGGCTTTTTTGTTAAACATATCGCTTTTAACCGGATACGACGGAAGCTTATTTGTCGCCTGAGAAAAATCTGCGGTAATCTTCAGCCTGCGCGCATATACGCATATATTCTTTTTCCAGAATTTCTCTGCCTGTTTTTGTAAGAATATAACTGCGGCGTCTGCCTTCCGTTTTTGTTTCGCGTATCATATCACACTCGCAGAACTGCTCAAGCAGGGTATAAAGGGTTCCCGAGCCGATATTAACGCGGTTGTCTGTCATTTCGGGTATTTTATCAAGAATGTCCATTCCGCAGCATTCTTCTTTCAGGCATAAAAGGGTATAAAACATCTGCTCGGTCAACGTAGAAAATTTTATTCGCGCCACTTTTTTCCTCCCGTTAAATTTTATAATATTCTCGATTATCGAGAATGACTGATATTATTATATACTCGAATATCGAGAATGTCAATAGAGTTCATAAAAAATTTAAATTTATAAAAAAACAGCCTTCCTCAAATCAGAGGAAGACTGTTTTGACCGACCGGCAAGGTCAGTACAGGTTATCAATATTGAATGTCGGAATCCAGAATCATCAGTGTCTCATACTCTCGCAGTCCAAAGCGCGTTGTATATCCCGACGAGGTTTTTTTGAAAACGCATTCAACGCGGGCGTCCTCAAGCGGGGAATACAGCATGGGATTTTCAATTCCGTGTATTTCAAGGTCAACATCCATGGGAGTGTCGTTTGAGTTGGTAAACATATATGAATTGCCTGTATTGCCCCGGCACAGGAAAGCCAGACCGCGGTGGGGGGCGTCAAGATTGACGGCAAAATTCTGCTCGGCACGGTCAAATGACATCACGAGCGCGGCGGAGGTTGAAAACTTGCGTCCGAAATCTGCGGAATTGAGTTCGGGGAAGCATCCGTCCCTCATAACGCAGATTTTGACGCCTTTGCTTTCAAGAACCCCGAAAAATCCCGCGGTATCGTCGGTAAGCTCCATCGGAGGAAGTATCAGATATTTATAAATTTCGCCGTTCTTACCGTATATTTTTCCGTTTTTGATATCCAGCGATTTCAGAAGTTCAAAGTCCGCAAAATCAAAATCGACCTGAGCGTCGGCAAGCTCGTTCATAATGCTGTAAAGTCCCTCCTTGCAGGCGTTTTCCTCAGCGGTAAATTCGGAAAAAGCGTTTGTGCTCGCGGGCTTTCGGTGCATCATAAAGGTTTCTATCGGATAATACAACAGCACATCCGCGCGGTGAGCGCCGCCGGACATTATTTTGTCTATCCTTCCCAAAGCCGCGTTGTATTTTTTATAATCGTCCCGACTTGCCATGCCCTCTGAGTAATATGAGGTAAATACATCAACGCCGAACTCGTATTGCAGGCACAGCGAGGCATACATTTGATCCATGGTGACATTGCCGCCCTGGGCGTGTGCGGAAACCTCGCTCATCACGTGAGGTCTGTTGTATCCGTGCGCTATCGAGGATACGAGTTTGGGGGTAAACATTTCTTCGCGCACGATAGAGGGAATTGAGTGAAGCATATCGATTCCGGGAATATGCATGTGGCGGAGAAGGGAGAAGAAATTCCCTTCAAATATCACATGGTGTCTTATGTCGTCCTCAAGCAATATGTGTCCCGAAAAATTGAAGCCGTTGCGGGCGCACCAGTCGGAAAGCTGCTCAAAAAAGTTCTTCTCGTACAGATATGAAGTGGTGCGGTGGAATTGATAGCGAACCTTCCGTGCCTTTTTGTCGTCGCCGCAGAAAAGATAAATAATGTTTTTTCTGAACGGAAGTCCCGAAAGCGATTCAAAGGTGTTTTCCACGTCTCTTCCGAAATTTACCACAGGGTATAGCGGGATGGTGTCGTCGTATTCGTCGTGAACCGAGGAGGGATAAAGCCCCGCGTTTATATAGCATCCCATAAAGGAGGGCTCATCCGTAAAGATTGCCTCAATGAGTCCGTCGCCCTCGGGAGTCTTTACGTGAGAGGAAGTGTTTTCTCTGTATTTTTCATATGTGTTTTTTATAAATTCGGCGACGGCGTCGGGGTTTGTGACGTCGATGTAGCGTCTGCACTCGCAGACATTATGCTGAGCGTGTGTTCCCTCGTAAAGTCTTTTTACGGCGAAAGCGCATATATACTGATACCCGTCGGTCTTGTTTGAGAAAGTAACGCCGCGTTCGCTCTTTTCGCACCGTTTTTCGTATATCGGTTCGAAGCTTTTGATATTTCCGTCGACGTCGCATTTATATGACGCCGCGTAGAGGAAATACATGTGTCCTTTGGGAAGCCGGATTTCGGTCTCTTTTCCGGGGGCGAGCACATTGCTTATTTTAACCAGCCCGAGACTTTCATAATCCGGGTTTGCCTGTATTGTCATACCACCGGCGCCTCCGCTCGGATATCCTTTTTCGTCATACAGCCATGCCCTCATTCCGAGTCTTTTTATCTCTTCAAGCGAAAATCTGAAAAGCGACCAGTCTTCGTTGTTTTTGGTGTAATCAGACCCGTGACGGACATTTGTCACAACTCCTCCGAAGCCTTTTTCTTTAAGCTCGGTGAGTTTTTTTGTTATCTCGGCGCATTTTTCCTCATAGCTCATGCTGCCCGAATTGGGAAACTCATGAACGATTTTAAGCGGGAGATTCCCGGTTTCCGGAGAGAAAGTCATAATCTTCAAATTCCTTTCGTTATATGTTTTTTTGTTGAAAGCTGTAAGGGAGATATTTGTGGTTTACAGCTTCAATAATTAAATTCCGAAATCAAATACTGAGTTTGAGCAAATTTTAACCGTCGTTTTCGGTATATTCACTTATGTCTATTTTTCCAAGGTCGGACGGGCTTATCCTGCCTTTGGTCTTTTCAAAATACTGAATGTTGTTTCTCAGCATGAAAATAAACTGATTGTTCGGCGTCCTGCCTTCTTTTTGGGAGATAAATAAGAATTTGCGCAACAAATCTTCGGACATATGGATCTTTATTTCGGGTTGGTTTTTCATTTTTTGTGACAGTTCCTTTCTTTCGCATAATAATTGGGTATGCGGTTTGCCTTTGGCAAACAGACGAGTGACCTGTTGCGTCGATTTTGCTTTTTCATTTGGAAAGCATATCGGTTTTACATAAAATCACTTGTCAGGCGTGCCTTTTTTTATGTTCAGATATTTTCTGGTTTCAAGCGTTGCGGCACGGAAAGCGGAGGGGTTGTATTTCTTTATGAGTTCAAGAGCTTTATCGGGCGCCTCAAAGTAAAGTATACATTTTTCATTGCCTCTGTCAAACAAAGCGTAGCAGATGTCCGACGCGGATGTGGAGGAAATAAACAGGAAGTCTCGGTTCACGATAACATTTTCCAGTCTTTCGGCGGAAACCGGGTCATAGTATCCGATTTCCGAAAACGCTTTGATTTCGAGGTCAAGCGCGCGTTTTCTCAGTATTTTTCCGTAGATCACGGTAAAGGTGATGTGGTCAGAGACTATTATATATTCAAACTCAACAACGGTGAACTTCCACGTAAAGAAAACCACGCCGCCCATTACGGCGGTTCCGAGCAAAAGAAAGGGAATAAGCACAATAGTCGGACAGTACGCAAAAATCAGCGAATAAATCAAAAGAGCCAAGGCAAAATAACCGAGTACAAACAATAATTTTTTCTTGATAAGCCTTCCGCTGTTTTTTTGCCTTATCAGATATTCAAATGTATTTTCGCTCATTTTGTGCATCCTTTCAAATTTGAGTGGTGACGATACCGCCGATTACGGACATAATTTACAGCGGTATCATTATAACACATATCAAAGTATTTTTCAATCGGTAAAAAAAATATTTTGTCAAAAAATAAATTCAAATCCCCTTGATATTTTACGCGGGTTGTAGTATAATATATTTAATGTACTTTTAATATATCGGATTGTGAGCCGAATATGCGTTATTATAAAATATTTTTGTTATAAGTGTGCGCGTTGAAAGCGCGGTATCTTTGAATATACCTTTGTGGAGGAATGTATTTGTAATGAAAGCAGTGATAACCGTTACGGGGAAGGACTCTGTGGGAATAATCGCGGCAGTGTCTGCCGAGTGCGCGAAATACTCGGCGAATATCGTGGATATATCGCAAAGCGTGCTTTCCGAGTATTTCGCGATGATAATGCTGGCTGATATAGATAAGCTTGAAATTCCTTTTTCGGAATTTGTGGACAGACTGAGCGAGCTGGGACGCGGCAAGGGGCTCGATATACATACGATGCACGAGGATATATTCAACTCGATGCATCAGATATGAAAGCCGAGGCGGATAAATGATAAACACAAAGGACATACTTGAAACCATAAACATGATCCGCCAGGAGAATCTTGATATCCGGACAATCACTATGGGAGTTTCTCTTTACGACTGCGTCAGCGAGGACGAGGACAGGCTGTGCGAAAAGATTTATGACAAAATAACCAGGTGCGCGGAAAATCTTGTAAAGACAGGCTGTGATATTGAGAAAAAATACGGAATTCCGATCGTTAACAAGCGCGTGTCGGTGACGCCGGTATCCCTTGTCGGAGGCAATATCTCGGCTGACGGATATATTAAGATAGCAAATACTCTTGACAGGGCGGCAAAGACGCTCGGAATAAATTTCATCGGCGGTTTTTCCGCGCTTGTACATAAGGGGATGACCAAGGGCGCGCGGAATCTGATTTCCGTGATCCCACAGGCGCTTTCGCAGACCGACTTTGTCTGTTCGTCCGTTAATGTCGCCACGACTAAAGCGGGAATCAATATGGACGCGATAAGACTTATGGGAGACGCGATAAAGCGCACCGCCGCGCTTACCGCGGACAAGGATTCCATAGGGTGCGCCAAGCTTGTGGTGTTTGCCAATGTTCCGGAGGACAATCCCTTTATGGCAGGCGCGTTTCACGGTGTAGGCGAGCCGGAAACCGTTATAAACGTCGGCGTTTCGGGTCCGGGCGTCGTAAGCTCCGCCATTCGCAGGGCAGGGGACTGTAACCTGTCCGAGCTTGCCGAGATAATCAAAAAAACCGCGTTTAAGATAACCCGTGTGGGGCAGCTTGTGGCGAGCGAAGCTTCCGAGATGCTCGGTGTTCCGTTCGGGATTGTAGACCTTTCGTTGGCTCCCACTCCGGCGATCGGGGACAGCGTTGCTCATATACTTGAGGAAATGGGACTTGAAAGCTGCGGCGCTCACGGCACTACCGCGGCATTGGCGATGCTTAACGACGCGGTCAAAAAGGGCGGCGTTATGGCGTCCAGCCATGTCGGAGGGCTTTCGGGCGCGTTTATACCGGTGTCCGAGGACGCCGGAATGATAGCCGCTGTGGAAAGAGGCGCGCTTTCGCTCGAAAAGCTTGAGGCGATGACGGCTGTCTGCTCTGTAGGTCTTGATATGATAGCCATTCCGGGAGATACTTCACAGGACGTTATCTGCGGCATTATTGCCGACGAGATCTCAATCGGTGTGATAAATACCAAGACGACCGCGGTACGTGTTATTCCCGCATACGGTAAGGGCGTCGGCGAGAGCATTGATTTCGGAGGACTTTTGGGCAGAGCTCCCGTAATGGAAATAAACAGATATTCACCCGCGAAATTTGTAAGCCGCGGCGGAAGAATACCCGCGCCGATACACAGTCTGAAAAACTGAAAAACGCTTTTATCCGTTATCCGGAAAAGCCAATATGTCTGTAATGATACAGAATGCCGTTTTGGCATTGTATTAAAAAATAAACAGGAGGGTCTATTATGAAAAAGTGTGCAGTATGCCGTATGACATCGGATGTTTGGGATAAGGTAACCGATGTTGTATTTGCAAAGAAAAGAGAAGAAGAAAAGAAAAAGGCGATTATAATAGCCGTAATCTGCGCTTCGGTAGCTTTGGTTGTCGGCGCGGTTGTGGCTGCCGCTGTTTATCTTTCCAAGAAAAACGGTGAAGAAAAGAATGTAAAGGTTCTTTTGGGTAAGTTCAAAACCAAATTCAAAAAATCAGGTGATTGCGAATGTGAAGACGCGGCAGACGAGTGCTGCGGCAATGAGTGCTCCGATACCGATTCCGAGTGCTGCGAAAAAGCGGAAACCGAAGCGGCCGCGGAATAATTAAGCTGTATTCAGCAATGAATATTGTCTTAAAGTGAGGCTTGTCTTACCTCAGATAAGTCTGACGCGGACAAGTCAGATCGCGGACTATTCGGGTTTCAAATGATCGCAGAGCAGCCCGGTTACGAACAAATCCGGTTAAGTACAAATCCGGTTACGTACAGGTGTTACGTACAGGTACGCTTGCGTACAAATCCGCGTGACAGCTTAAATATGTTTAACAGAGACTGCCGTGTGCTGATTTAAGGCAACACCGCGCAAAGCAAGGGGCTTGAAATTCAGACAAAAATATGGTATAATAAACCCATGGATAAACAA
>CALWJX010000046.1 GCA_944381085.1 uncultured Clostridia bacterium | reverse complement strand
TTCTCGGGATTGACCAGACAAACCTCATTAATTGTGGTATGGTTTCTTATAAGAACAAACCAACCGTTGCCCGCGTCGTTGACGCCGTGCTTAACCTCAGGCTCATCCCACAGTGCGAAAGATACCCAGTGGTCCATATTGCCGCCGTCTTCGCCGCCGTATGCGTACTTGTCAATTCTGACTTCCATTTCAAAGCCCTGACTGATGTCCATTTTTTCCTTGCTGGCAATAGTAAACTTCGGGTTGCAGTCCGTATAGTCTGCCTCAACGATGTGAAATCCCTCTTCCGTGTACTCATATCCCGGGATAGGAGTCTGTTCGGGTTCATAATTTCCGTCGTCGTCATAGTCACCGGAGCCCCAAAGCATCCAGTCGCCTTCATCGGCCGCCGACGTCGGAATCGCCACAGCAACCATACAGGAAAGAACCATGATGACCGCAAGAATTGCGGAAAATACTTTTTTCATGTTTTTTCTCCTTACTTTTGAGTTTACGTAAAAGGCTCTCTTTTACGTTCATATATTATAGCACAAAACAAGCGGCAAGTAAATTGGCATATCATACAATAATAACCTCTTAATTTTGTATATAACGTCCAAACACAGGCTTATTTTGTGAACTGTTTATTAATATTTTTCGTGTTTTGCCATAATTACCAAAAACTGCTCAAATCTATTTTTCTTCGTTTTTAAATTCATGATTCGGCAATCAGCTTTTCGAGCACGGCAAGTTTCGCGCACACGACAAGAATTTCCATAGCCTTTTCCAACTCCGTTATACCGGGATATGTGGGCGCTATTCTTATATTACTGTCATGAGGGTCAAGCCCGTAAGGATATGTGGCGCCGACATTGGTAAGTACCACGCCTGCTCCTTTCGCTAGCTCATAAGTTCTTTTCGCGCATCCGTCGCTGACAAACAGGCTTATGAAATATCCGCCCCTCGGCTTTGTCCAACGCGCGATTCCGACATCCGCAAGCCCACGCTCAAGTATATCCTCGGCAAGTCTGAATTTAGGCTCGATAAGCTTCGCGTGCTTTTTCATATGGTTCAATATGCCCTCGGCGTTTTTGAAATATTTAACGTGTCTGAGCTGATTTATCTTATCAAAGCCGATTGTCTGAGCCGCCAGCACAGGCTTCAATTGAGACATATTGTTCCTATTCGCGGCAAAAACAGCCACACCGGCGCCCGGGTATGTTATTTTTGAGGTGGAAGCGAAATAAAAGACTCTGTCCTCATTTCCGTACTCGGCACACGCCTTGAATATATCCGCAAGAGTGTCGCCCTCGTCATACAAATCATGCACCGCGTATGCGTTGTCCCACATGATTCTGAAATCCTTGGCGGCAGTCTTCATTTTTGCCAGACGTGTAACAGTCTTGTCGGAATACGTGATGCCGTCGGGATTTGAATACTTGGGATTGCACCAGATTCCCTTTATCGTTTCGTCCTCAGCCACAAGCCGCTCCACTTCGTCCATATCGGGTCCTGTCGGAGTCATGCCGACGTTTATCATCTCTATTCCGAGCGACTGTGTAACCATAAAATGACGGTCATAACCCGGAACCGGACACAAAAATTTTATCTTATCGTACTTACACCAAGGCTTATCACTGCCAAACACGCCGTAAAGCATGGCGCGAGCTACCGTGTCGTACATCAGGTTAAGCGACGAGCTTCCGCCTATGAATATGTAGTCGGACGGAATATCCAAAAGCTCGGAAAAGAGCTTCTTGGCTTCCGGAATTCCGTCGAGAAGACCGTAATTGCGGCAGTCAAATCCCTTTTCCGTTTTACAGTCGTCGGCGCTTTCTATACAGGACAGAATCCCGTCGGAAATATCAAGCTGATCCTTTCCCGGCTTTCCCCTTGAAAGATCAAGCGAAAGCCCCAGTGCGGACATGCGGTCATATTCTTTTTGCAGCCTTTCTTTTTCCTCGGTCAGTTGAGATTTGTTCATTTCAGTATACTTCATATCAATTTTCCTTTATATAAAAACAATTATTTGTCAAAATTCAGCTCCCGGCTTTTCTTTCGCGCGGTACGCCGCGTTATAAATTGCATTTGCAGAGGATTACAGGGGGCTTTGCCACCTGCCCCACCGCCTTTTGAAAAAGGCGGGCGAAAACTTTATATATATTATTATAAGAATACAGTCTGGACAGTTTTACGTCAGTAAAACTGCTGCATACAGCACGCAAAATAAAATTCAATTGATTTCTTCACGCTGTTTGCATTAAATATCCGATACTACCTGTACAGTTTTACGTCAGTAAAACTGCCGCATACAGCACACAAAACAAAATTCAATTGATTTCTTCACGCTGTTTGCATTAAATATCCGATACTACCTGGACAGTTTTACGTCAGTAAAACTGCCGCATACAGCACACAAAACAAAATTCAATTGATTTCTTCACGCTGTATGCAACCGCGTTCCTCTTATTATACCACATCTCCCCCAAAAAAGCAAGATGTATTTTTCAATTCTGCAAATTTTTTTAATTATTTCGTGCCATTCCAAAATCTGCGCGTCAATTCTGCAAGAGACGCAGGATTTCCTGCATATTTTATATCTTTCCAGCTTTTCGGGAACAGAGAAATATATTTACCGTCGGCATATCTGTCATCTATAAGCACCACAATACCTTTGTCGTCATGTCTGCGTATAACCCTGCCTGCCGCCTGAAGTACACTGTTAAACCCGGGAAAAGTATATGCGTAATCATATCCCCTGCCGCATTTTTCCTCATAATAGTCACGTATAATATTCCCCTCGTCGGAAATCCCGGGCAGACCTACCCCTATAATAACCGTTCCGATAAGACGGCTTCCCGGCAGGTCAACTCCCTCCGAAAACATGCCTCCGAGAATACCGAAGCCAACGCGCAGTCTGTTTTCATCATTTTTAAAAAAGTTCAGAAATTCCTCGCGCTCGGCGTCATTCATATTTCTTTTTTGCAATACAGTCTTCACTTTCGGATATTTCGCGGCAAATATTTTATATACGTCTTCCATATATTTATAAGAAGGAAAAAACACAATATAATTTCCCGCCTTCGGAGATACCGCCGCGGCAATATATGAAACAATTCTCCTGTAAAATTTTTCCCTGTTATCATACCTTGTGCTTATATTGTCCACCGCCGCGACGCACAGATTTTCCGGCGGAAACGGCGAAGGAAAAGACACCGAAACCGCCCGCTCGCCGCCACCGAGCACATCGGCGAAATAGTCCGTGGGCGTCAATGTAGCGGAGAAAAAAACCGACGCCGACGATAAATCAAGCACATCCGAAAGCAAGGACGACGGGTCAAGACAATAAAGCTGCACAGACACGTCCTCATCCGAAATGTTTACAAACGTCACATACCCATCGGAATACTTTTGCGCGACCGCGAAAAACTCATACAGCGAAAAAAGCATAGAGTCAACCCGGCTGTAAAGATAATTTTCCTTTGCGTGTCTCAGCCAAGAATCACACTTTTCCTGAAATTTCCTGAGTTTTTCGCACAAATCTTCCGGCTTTTCTTTGACAAGACCGTATCCGTATATTTTCCCGTCGGCGGTATATCTCAGATTTTCAGAGTATTTTTCCTTTTCGGCGTCCAAAAAAGATATAACCTCATTGCTCATGCGGTATATTATATTCCGGTCGTCTCCGCCGTAAGCTTCAAGTGCTTTTTCTCCCAGATCCGCAAAATCACTCCTTGAGATTTTGGCTGAATACATATCTCTTGCCCTTTTCGGCAGATTATGAGCCTCATCCACAAGAAAAACATATTTTTCCTTTTTCCGCATGTCGTCGTCAAAATATCTGCGCAGGTACGCTATCGGAGAGAAAACGTAATTGTAATCGCAGATAATCACATCGCAAAACTCCGAAAGGTCAAGCGACAGCTCATACGGGCAGACTGAAAATTTTTTTGCCGCTTCAACGATAACCTCTTTTGTGTATTCATATCCACCCGACAATATTTCAGTCAGCGCCCTCTCGCGCCTTTCGTAATATTTATCCGCGTACACGCACAAATCGGGACGGCAGTTTGAAGATATCCTCCGTCCTTTGTCAGAATGCATACACAGGCAAATCTGCTCTCTGGCAATTATAACGCAGGTGCGTATCATTGCCCCGCACTCTCTGATTTTTTTACACGCGCTCAAAGCCTCGCGGCGTATGCTTGCCTTTGAAGTCAGATAAAAAATCCTGTCGGTTACAAGCTCGCCCAATGTTCTTATCGCCGGATATAGCACGGATATGGTTTTCCCTATGCCTGTAGGAGCCTGACAAAAAAGCCTGCAGCCGTGTTTGATATCGAGGTAACACTCTTTTATCATCTCGGACTGACTTTCTCTAAGCTCTCTGTACGGAAATATTGCCGAAGCACAGGACGGCATCCTCACTTTAAATCTATGAGTTAACTGTTCCGCCCGGAATGACACTGCCGCAAGCATTTTCATATAAAAATCTCTGAGCTTCGAAAAGCTCATAAGCTTTTCAATATATTTAATCTCATCCGTGTCTATATTATAATAAGTAAGTCTCGTGTTGACTTCGTCCAGCTCTTTTTTTACGCAAAAAAAATAAGCATAACAAAACAGTTGGGCGTAATGCAAAGATGAATCTCTGTCGGCGTCAAACCGGCTCCGTATCGTTTTGATCTCGTCAACGGTATACTTGCCGTCGGCAAGTATAACTCCGTCCGCACGTCCGCTCACATTATAATAAACGCCGTTAAAGCACGATATGCTTCTAAGTTCAACCTCACTGTGATACCCATCACCGCCGTTTTTTTGTATATAACGATGAATCGCGCCGCCAAGCTGCCCACTTTGGATTATGCCGGCGCCAGGTTTTGCGCGCGTATCTATGCTCCCGCTCAAAAACGCAAGCTCGCAAAGTTCTCTGACCGACATTTCCACAGCGTCGGCAATCTGATTATACCTCATATACTATATGCAATGTCCTTTTATATAAAAATTATTTAAATCCGTCTCCATTATATCACTTTTCGGCATTTAATGTCAACCCATTCTTTAACAATAAAATTACCATAAATTTAGGGGTTACATTTTTGCCTCAAGAGTATTATAATATTAGTATGATAAAAGAGTAAAAAATCAATTCAATCTATATTCGATTGGCACAGGCACATTAAATCCGACTTTACACACTAAATCTCCGGATTTTTCATGTGCATTTCAAAACACAATTTTCAAGAAAGGCATGGAGAATATTATGGAACTGATTCATATCAGCGCAAGAAAGCTCAAAGTAATGCTTTCGTCGAAGGATATGGAAGAACTCAGATTATATCCGGGACTTGACTGTTCAAACAGCGCGTCCAGAAAAGCTATTCGGCATGTGCTCAACGAGGTTATGGAACGCACGGGATTTGACACTACCGGAGACGGCGTTTTTATTCAGCTTTTTTCTTCACCCAAAGGAGGATGCGAAATGTTTATAACCAAAGAATCAACAATAAAAAACGAAGAAGGAGAGCAGGACGAAAGCAAGAGTCTTGACTACGGATTTCAAAACAATTCATATAATGAAGACAAAGACATACATACCTCGAATCAGAAAATGAATCTGACCGTCTCGGCCAACACACGCTATCCGGGTTTGAGAAACGACCATTCAAGACTTGCGTTTTCCTTTGAAAGGTTGTCTTATCTAACCGAAGTTTGCCACAGGCTCTTCGAATCCGGATTTTCCGAAGAAAGCTACGCGTATACCGACGACCTCGGAAATTTTTACCTTATACTTTGCAACATAGGCATATCCGCATACGCGAGGCTTGACAGACTCACTTTCATTCTCGAATACGGCAATCGCGAAAACACGGACAATTTGCTTATGTACATATGCGAGCACGGAAAACCGATATGTGAGAGAAACGCGGTTCAGACATTGGCGACCCTTTAAATCAAACAAATTACATTTTATTTTAAATTTTTTTTAAAATAAAAGACAAAAAATCTCCCGATACTTGATTTCGGGAGATTTTTTTGGTATAATTATTCAATAAGTGGAAAATCCCCGTGATTCGATTTTTTCAGCGGGGATTCATCTTCCCGCCGAAAAATCAAACGGCAAAACAACTTAATTCAGTTATAAAACTACCTATATATGGAGGATAATATTTTGTCTGAACTTGATTTGCTGAAAGAAAAATGTGAAAACTGCACTTCCTGCCCGTTGGGACAAACCCGTACAAACTGCGTCTTCGGAACCGGAAGCATTAACGCGAAACTTATGTTCATAGGCGAAGCGCCCGGGGAAATGGAGGATCTTTCGGGAGTGCCTTTTGTAGGCAGAGCCGGACAGTTGTTTGACAAATACCTTTTTGCGGTAGATATAAAACGCGAGGACGTATACATTGCCAACATACTGAAATGCCGACCGCACAAAAACCGCGATCCCCTTCCCGCAGAAGAGGACGCCTGCATAGGATTTCTCAGAGAGCAGGTTAAAATTATAAATCCGAAAATAATCGTTTGTCTGGGAAGAATTTCCGCTATGAGGCTTATAAAGCCGGATTTCAAAATCACAAAGGAACACGGGCAGTGGTTTAAAAAGGGAGATTATTTCATGACCGCCGTTTATCATCCCGCCGCATTGCTAAGAGATCCGAGAAAAAAAGGCGACATGCTTGAAGATATGAAATCGGTAAAGGCAAAGCTTGACGAGATCTGACCTTACATATCTACGCGATTAAACAAACATCAAATATAATATTATCCCACAGACAGAGAGAGGATTTTGGTCTGAAATGAACATCAGCGCCCTTAACACCGTTATAGCAACCCTTTTTATATTAATGGTATGCGGCTTTATATGCCGCAAAGCAAGAATAATAGACGACGCGGCGTCCAAAAAAATGTCCGAGCTCATTCTGAAAATAGGACAGCCGGCAATGATTATCTCCGCCATTTCAGGCGCGGAGTACTCAAATGAAAATCTCAAAAGCGCGGGAATCATAGTAATTCTCGGATTTATTACCTATGCGGTTACGGCGCTTCTGGCGTTCTTTATATGCAAACCTTTCAGAAACCCCGACGAACGCAAAATCACCGAATTTTCACTGATATTCAACAACTGCGCTTTTATCGGCTTTCCGATTTTTGAAGCACTGCTTCCCGAAAACGGTCTTTTTCTGGCGTCATTTTATATCATAAGCTTCAATATATCAATGTGGACATGGGGAATAGTCATTCTCGCCCGTCAAAGGGACGACATAAAACTCACGGTAAAAAAGGCGTTTTTAAATTTCGGCACAGTTCCCTGCGTTATCGGAATATTTATATATCTGCTCAAAGCGCCCGCGATAGGACTTGAACTGCCAAACGTCCTGACAAAAAGCTTAGGTTACCTTTCCAACCTTTGCACTCCGATTTCCGTGCTTATAACCGGCGCGCTTATCGCCACAAGAAGCGCAAAACAGATTTTCGCGTCCTGGAAACTTTATTTTTTCTGCTTTGTAAAGCTGATAGCGCTTCCCCTTGTCATATGCCTGCTTTCAAAGCTTTTGCGTATTCCGAATATTTACGCGCTTTTCGCTACCGCCGCCACCGCGCTTCCGACCGCCTCCACAATTACAATGTTTGCCGAAACTTATGACCTCGATTCCGGATATTCCTCGCTTACCGTGGGCGTGTCTTCACTGTTGTCGGTGCTGACCCTACCGCTTGTGCTGATGCTGGCGCAAAAAATCCTCGGCACATAAAAATGTCGTTTTATAATATGTGTTTATATAGACATATGTCAACAGCAGTCAGAAAAATTCCATAAGAGATACAGTAAATCACATGTAAAAAGCATTGTGTGGAAAAAGGAATAATTTTAAATCCGGTCTTTAGTCCGTGCCGATATGACACGGATTTTTTATTTGGGTATGATTTTTAAATAATAAAAAGTACAAATCTACAGAATATAAGACAAAACCACAGTTAAGCACGCAAATATTAAATTTATTATTTATTTTTCAATTAAAAATTGTAAAATAAATAATTCCGCAATTTGTTGACAAAACATATACGCCGTGTTATAATGAATACTGAATTCAGCAAAAAATATTTGCGAATTTTTATTAATATTTATAAATACAAGAATCATACGGTAATAACACGACGACTCCGAACGGAGGAAGCAGTATTGAACTCAAAAAAAATCACACAGAAAGATATAAATCCATTTTCCAACAGCGACACAAACAAAAGATACTACACTTATGATTATTGGTTAAGAAAAACCTTCGGCGGTAAGTGTATGAAAATTCCGATTGACGCCGGATTCACCTGCCCGAACATAGACGGAAAATGTTCCGTGGGAGGCTGCATATACTGTTCCCCGAGAGGAAGCGGCGATTTCGCCTGCACGCCGCTGACGCCGCCCGTTATGCAGTTTGAAGCAATAAAAGAAAAACTGTCCTCAAAATGGAAAACCGACAAATACATCCCGTACTTTCAGGCTCACACAAATACGTATGCTCCGGTGTCAGTACTCAGGGAAAAATTTGAACCCGTGCTGAGACTTGACGGCGTCGTGGGTATGAATATAGCTACCCGCGCCGACTGTATAGACCGTGAAATCGCGGCATACCTTGCCGATATAGCAAACAGGACATTGCTGACAGTGGAATTGGGACTGCAGACCGCGCACGACAAAACGGCGTTTCTGATTAACCGCGGACACACCTACAAGGATTTTTTGGACGGATATGAACTTCTTAAAAACGCCTCAGACAAAATCAGAATATGTGTACATCTTATATACGGACTCCCGGGAGAGGACCGCGACATGATGATAGAAAGCACAAAAAAATTGGCTTCTCTTGTCCCTGATCAGGTCAAGCTGCATTTGCTTCATGTTCTGAAAAACACCGAAATGGAAAAAATGTATCTTTCCGGCAAATACATTCCGCTTTCCATGGAGGAATACATAAATATTGTATGCGAGGCTTTATGTGTACTGCCGCCTGACACGGTCATAGGAAGAATCACGGGAGACGGAATGCAGAGCGAGCTGATAGCTCCGGATTGGAGCAGAAAGAAAACAATAGTTATAAACAACATCGACAAGAAAATGTTTGCCGACAACTTATGGCAAGGCAAGTATTACACGCCGCAAGGTCAGGCAAACTGTTAATTAAAAAATAAACAAATAAGTGAGGTGCGATATGAAAGCATTTGCCAAAGCCGAATGGATCTGGAAAGAAGGTATCGAAAAAAACGACGAATACGCGGACTTTTTAGCGTATTTTAATTCCGACAAATCCAAAAAACAAATTTTGAAAATCTCCGCGGACTCAAACTATACCGTTTATATAAACGGCAGTCTGGCGGGCTTCGGGCAGTATGCAGACTACCCGAACTATAAGGTATACGATGAAATTGATATTTCCGGATATACACACGACGGGAAAAACCGAATGATAATCGTTGCGTGGTATTACGGCGAGGACACCCAGACCTACATACACGGTGACGCGGGAGTTATTTTTGAGATCTCGCAGGACAATGACATTCTTGTATATTCGGAAATAAATTCCCTTTCTCGCGCGTCAAAGGATTATATTTCGCACCGCTGTGAGATGATCAGCGTACAGCTCGGTTATACATATCACTATGACATGAGAAAATACGACAATTTTATTGAATATAATGATGAAGGATTTTCAAAAAGCCGTCTATGTCCCGGAATATCGACTGACTTTACACCGCGCCCGATAAAAAAACTTGAGTTGCGTCAGAGAATGAGTTCCCGCATAAAACAACAGGGCATATTTTCCTATACCACAGACGGAGAACATCCCTCAAACGACATGCAGTATGCATTTCTGGGATTTCGCTATATGTCCATGCTGTCGGTAGAGGATATGCAGTATGATTTTTCACGTCCGGTATTCATGAAAACAGAGGAAAAATGTGACGGTATATATTTTATCGTCGATCTGTCCGAAGAGTGCGCGGGATTTCTGGATATAGACATAGAAACCGAAGAGGATTGTATAATCGATATAGGTTACGGAGAACACCTGTGCGACGGAAGATGCCGCACCTCAATCAGGGACTTTTCATGCAGGTATTACGCGAAAAAAGGCGAAAACAAATACATGAACACCTTTCGCCGATTCGGATGCCGTTATCTCCAGTTTTTCTGTCACACAAAAAAGGTCAATGTCAGATACGCGGGAATCCGCCCCACATTGTACCCTGTTAAAATAAAAAAATACGACTGCGGCAATCTGCTGAGAAATACTATATACGACGTTTGTGTAAACACGCTTGTGCAGTGTATGCACGAGCACTACGAGGACTGTCCGTGGAGAGAACAGGCGCTTTACACCATGGATTCAAGAAATCAGATGCTTTGCGGATATTACGCATTCGGTGAATACGAATTTGCCCGCGCCTCGCTCAAGCTTATATCAAAGGGTTTGCGCAAGGACGGTCTGCTCTCGCTTTGTTATCCCGCCGGAAAGGATTTTCCTATTCCGTCTTTCTCCGCGGTATATTTTATGCAAATGTACGAATATATCTTTTATTCTCACGACATCACTCTCGCGTCGGAATGCTTCGGCGTGCTTGAAAAGATTGCGGACACGTTTATCGCAAAGCAAAAACCCGAAGGTTACATAGAAAACTTTTACGGATATGACGAAAACAAAGGAAGTTATTGGAATTTTTATGAGTGGACGCCCACAATGAGCAGCTCTTTTGTAACCGAAACCGCTTCCATAGAAACTCCGATAAACGCTTTCTTCTCGCTTGCCATGCAGTATATGGCAAAAATCTGCGCCTCGCTCGGAAAAAGTGCAGAAGCCGCGAAGTACGAAAAAATTTCGGAGACGGTAAACCTCGCCATAGAAAAATATATGTACAATGAGAAAACCGGTCTGTTCGAGTCCTTCAACGACAGATGCCGCGGGGAGTACAGCGTACTTACAAACGCGCTCTGCCTTTTGTGCGGAGCAGTTCAAAATGTAAATAAAGACAACATAATAAAAATTCTTGTTGCCAACGGACAGTCCGACACAGGACTAACTGTATATCCCAATACCCTCAGTATGAACGGATTCCGTTTTGACGCTCTGCTCGGTATTGACTGGGAAAAATACAAGAATATTATCCTCGATGAAATAGACCGCGATTATTTGTTTATGCTCAGAGAGGGCGCCACTACTTTCTGGGAAACCATAAGTGGGGAAAAGGACTTCGGGTCGAACGGCGCCGGCGCCGGCAGTCTGTGCCACGGCTGGTCTGCGCTCCCGGTTTATTATTATTCCATTTTATTATAAAGATATTAATAATCATTAAAATTATTTTACCAAATCTCGGTCGCAAATCAACGCTTTGGCAAAAAGCATTTTATGCTTAGTGCATACTAAACAATTTCTCTTTGAATTTTTTGGAAATTATGTCAATTTACTTGCATTAAAAAATGTGATATAATTATTAAAAGTTAAATATTTAACTTTTAATCCTATTCAAGGAGAAAAATATCATGAAAAAAGTATTTTCCGCAATTCTTGCGGTAGTCATGGTACTTTCTACAATGGTCGCAGTTTCCATACCCGCGTCCGCGGCCAGTGAAGGCGAGTGGACAGTGTGGGGTCCCGGCGATTACGATGAAGATGGGAATTACGAAGTTGAACAGACTCCTATTCCCGGATATGAGTATACGAGCGATGGATTCCATATTGTTCAGCCGGATTATACCGACTGCAACCCGAAGTTTACTATTGCCAGCAAGGAAAAAATGGATATCAGTCAAGGTTTTGAAATGGAAGTCAGAATCGACGAGTATGCATATGGTGGCGAGGGCGGCGGCAATATGGACCACTGGGTGTCTTTCGCACTGTGGGATGAGCCTATGGTCGAGCAGGGCGCCAATGACGCGGGCAACGGTTGGTTTGTTCTTATAAGAAACCATACCACAATTAATGAGGTTTGTCTGGTCAATCCCGAGAA
>CALWJX010000045.1 GCA_944381085.1 uncultured Clostridia bacterium | reverse complement strand
TGTATGTCTGTTTTGCATGATGCTATTATAGGTGTGTTTTCTTCACTATGTTATGAACAGTATATTTCTTCTGAAAAGTATGTGAATTTAATTAAAATGTTACTTGAAAAAGGAGCTAATCCTAATCGAAAAACATCATCAAAAGTACTGCCAATCGGTACGGCTGTACACCAAGCAGAGGGCATTTTGTGTCATGAGAGTGCTTATCCAGATATTCAAGAAATAGCTCGAAATAGATTATTTGAAGTTCTTGATTTGCTCATCAAATATGGCGCAGATAAGGATGAATGGCTTAATCAAGATTTTTGGGGAGTATCAAATAAAGTCCATTATTTTGAGGAAAAACATTACGGAATGAATAATGTTGATATACGAGAACCTATTCGGATTACTCTTAAAGAATACTTCGACTAATTCCTATTTATCGGGGAGTTTATCTTAAAATGTTATTTTTTAATATTATTTTATATTTCAGTCTCACTTCTATTGTAACACTACAAAAAGAAAATTTTTATGAAAAATTTTTATGGCTTAAAACTGTCTTGACAAAACAATAAATATGTGATATAATTATACAGATATACAGATACTTATAAATTTATAATATCAAATTGATTCAGGAGAGCCGACATGTCATTTATTTTGAAGAATTCGTTGAACTATACCGAAAAAAAAGTGAGTTCCGGAAATTTTTTGGTCGGCGATGATGCTGAAATATCCGATGTTTCTTTATGCGGTAAAGAGTGTAACGACAGTGTCGGTATACATGATTGCCTGATTTTACCCGGCTTCTGTGATGTGCATGTGCATTTTAGAGAGCCGGGTTATCTTTACAAAGAGGACATTTACTCAGGCTCTCTTTCCGCGGCTGCCGGAGGGTTTACGGACGTATGCGCCATGCCGAATCTTGACCCTGTGCCCGACAGCGCGGAGAACCTGAAAGTACAGCTCGACGCTATAAGAAAAAAGGCGGTTGTCGGGGTCCATCCATACGGCGCCATTACGGTCGGGGAAAAAGGGGAGCGTCTTTCGGATATGGAGGGCATGGCGGAGAATGTTATTGCTTTCTCGGATGACGGAAAGGGGGTTCAGAGCGGCGAGATAATGGAAGAAGCCATGAAAGAAGCCAAAAGGCTCGGAAAGATAATCGCCGCGCACTGTGAGGACAACAGTCTGCTCTTCGGAGGATATATTCATGACGGCAAATATGCCGCTTCCCATGCTCACAGAGGCATTTGTTCTGAGAGCGAGTGGAAACAGATTGAAAGAGACGTCGGGCTTGCCGCTAAAACCGGTTGCGCGTATCACGTGTGCCATATCTCCGCAAAAGAGTCGGTCCGGATAATACGCGAGGCGAAGGCTTCCGGAGTCGATGTGACCTGCGAGACCGCTCCGCATTATCTGTTGCTTGACGACGGTGACCTTTTGGAGGACGGAAGGTTCAAAATGAATCCGCCTCTGCGTGACCGGGCTGACAGGGAAGCGCTTACAGAGGGTATCCTTGACGGGACTGTCGATATGATAGCGACAGACCACGCGCCGCATTCACGGGAAGAGAAAAGCCGGGGACTTGAACGAAGTCTTATGGGCGTTGTAGGGCTTGAGACCGCCTTTCCCGTGCTGTACACCGGTTTGGTGAAAAAAGGTGTTATAAGTCTGGACAGGCTTGTTGAGCTTATGTGTTTCAATCCCAGAAAACGGTTCGGACTTTCCGGGAATCCCGGTTTTTCCATATGGTCAATGAGTGAAAAATATCGCGTGGATCCCGAAAAGTTTCATACGAAAGGAAGAAGCACACCTTTTGAGGGAATGGAGGTTTACGGCAGGTGCATCGCGACTTTCCGTGACGGCAGAGAGATATATAGTTCGGATTTGTCGGACAACTGAAAACAGAGGCGGAAGATGAAAGATAGTATATTGAAAATTGAATGCAATCAAAAAATCGCGCCCGATGTATATAAAATGGTATTGGTCGGCGACGTGTCCGCGGTCGATAAACCGGGGCAGTTTATTGATATAAAGCTTGACGGGTTTTATCTTCGCCGTCCCATTTCGGTATGCGACTGCGAAGACGGAAAGCTGACCGTCATATACAAAACCGTGGGAGAGGGAACCGAAAAAATGTCAACACTGTCTCAGGGAGAAACGCTTGATGTTCTGGTAGGCTTGGGAAACGGTTACGATACCTCTAAAAGCGGAGAGAGTCCTCTGCTTATAGGCGGAGGGGTCGGTATACCTCCTCTGTATTTTCTGTGCAAAAGGCTTATTTCGGAGGGCAAGAAGGTTTCGGTGATTTTGGGATTTAACAAGAAAGAAGAAATTTTTCTTGAGGATGAGTTCAGAAAACTGACTCCGAGGGTTTATGTCACTACCGCGGACGGCAGCGAGGGCATTCGGGGTTTCGTAACCGACGCCATGAAAGGGTTAGAGTATACATATTTTTATACCTGCGGTCCTATGCCTATGTTCAGGGCAATAAACAGGACGGCTACCGGAAGCGGACAATTCAGCTTTGAGGAAAGAATGGGCTGCGGTTTCGGCGCCTGCATGGGATGTTCATGCAAAACCGTCGGGGGCTACAAGCGGATCTGCAAGGACGGACCGGTGCTTCAGAGAGAGGAAATACTATGGGAAGAGATTTGAAAAATGACCGCGCGCCCGACATATCCGCGGAACTTTGCGGCATAAGGCTTGACAATCCGGTAATTCCCGCGAGCGGGACATTCGGGTTCGGGTACGAGTTTTCCGAACTTTATGATATAAATATTCTGGGCAGCTTTTCATTCAAGGGTACGACCAAAGAAAAAAGATTCGGCAATCCCACGCCGAGAATAGCCGAATGTGCCGAGGGAATGATAAACGCGGTGGGACTTCAGAATCCCGGAGTGGAGGATGTGCTGCTGCATGAAATCCCGAAGCTTAAGGAAGTGTTCAAAAAGCCGGTCATGGCAAATATTTCGGGATTTTCGGTCGATGAATACGCGTATACCTGTCAAAGGCTTGACGCTGAGGAGCAGATAGGCTGGTTTGAGGTCAACATATCCTGCCCGAATGTTCACGGCGGGGGCATGAGCTTCGGGACCGACCCTTCGGCGGCGGCAAAAGTAACTTCCGCGGTAAGAAAGGTTACGGGCAAGCCCGTGATAGTAAAGCTTTCGCCGAATGTTACCGACATCACGGAAATCGCCAAGGCGTGTGAGGCCGCCGGCGCGGACGGTATCAGTCTGGTCAATACTCTGCTGGGTATGAGAATTGACCTTAAAACCAAAAAACCCGTTATCGCGAACAGGATGGGCGGTTTTTCTGGACCGGCGATAAAGCCGGTGGCGCTGAGAATGGTATATCAGGTATATGACGCCGTAAAAATTCCGGTAGTCGGAATGGGAGGCATAAGGTCGGCGGAGGATGTTCTCGAATTTATGATGGCGGGGGCTTCCGCGGTCGAGGTAGGCGCGGCAAATCTCGTTGACCCGTATGCCTGTAAGAAAATAATTGAAAGTTTACCCGGCGTTATGGAAAAGTACAATATAAAGTCTCTCTCCGAAATTGTGGGAATTGCCCACGGATGATCGGAGAAAAGCATAAATATATACGAAGGTTTGAGGATTGATATGGGAAAAGATGTGATCATAGCGTGTGATTTTTCGGGAAAAGACGAGGTTTTGAATTTTCTTGACAGGTTTGATAAGGAAAGTCTTTTTGTCAAAATCGGTATGGAGCTGTATTACGCCGAGGGACCGGATATTGTCAGGGAGATCAAAGCGAGGGGACACAGAATATTTCTTGACCTGAAGCTTCACGACATACCGAATACGGTAAAAAAGGCGATGGCGGTGCTCTCGCGGCTCGACATCGACATGTGCAATCTTCACGCTGCCGGCACGGTTCCTATGATGGAAGCGGCGCTTGAGGGGCTGACACGTCCGGACGGCACAAGACCGCTGCTCATTGCGGTAACACAGCTGACATCGACAAATCAGGAGAGAATGACGTCGGATCTGATGATAGACAGACCTATCGATACGGTCGTAATGCACTATGCCTTGTGTGCCAAGACCGCGGGGCTTGACGGGGTGGTATGCTCTCCGCTTGAGGCTGAAAAGGTACATTCGGTCTGCGGAAAAGGATTTTTGACCGTGACGCCCGGAGTGAGGTTTGAGGGCGGAGATGTGGGCGACCAGAAGAGAGTGACGACTCCGAAAAGGGCAAAGGAGCTTGGCTCGGATTACATAGTGGTTGGCAGACCGATAACCGCCGCCGAAGACCCGGCAAAGGCGTACAGAAGATGCGTCGCTGAGTTTGTGGATCAATAAAGTTACATGCGGTGGAAAAATATATAAAAATATTCGGGAAAAAAAGTTTGGGAGATTCAGATGAACAATACAGAAAAGCTGATAGCGGAAGACCTTTTGTCGATCAAGGCGGTGTTTTTCCGTCCGGACGAGCCTTTTATCTGGGCAAGCGGCATAAAGAGCCCGGTGTACTGTGACAACAGACTTACACTTACTTCTCCGAAAGTGAGAAATGACGTTGAAAATTCTCTTGCGCGGGTAGTGAAGGAGTTTTACCCGGAGGCTGAGGTTCTGATGGGAACCTCCACCGCGGGGATCGCCCACGCGGCTATTACCGCGCATCTATTGGATATGCCTATGGGATATGTGAGATCCGGGGCAAAGGATCACGGTCGTAAAAATCAGATTGAGGGAAAGCTTGAACAGGGACAGAAGGTTGTCGTCATCGAGGACCTGATTTCGACCGGAGGCTCCGTGATTGAAGTGGTAAATGTGTTGCGCGAGGCAAAGGCAGAGGTGCTCGGAGTGGCAAGCATATTTACTTACGGGATGAAAAAGGGCATTGAAAGACTCAGAGAAGCGGACGTAAAAAACATAAGCCTTACAAATTTTGACTGTATTTCCAAGGTCGCCGCGGAAAAAGGATATATCAGACCGGAGGATATCAAGCGGCTTATCGCTTTCAGGGACAATCCGTCGGACGAGTCCTGGATCAAATCCGGAAATGTCTGAAAAGCGGGAGCTGTTCGGGAAAGGGAGATATAGAACCTATGAAAAGAAGTCTTATTGATATCTGCGACCTGTCAACCGAGGAAATAGAAGAAATGGTGGATGTCGCGAAAGACATAATGCGAAATCCCCAAAAATATTCGGAAAAATGCAAAGGGAAAAAGCTTGCTGCTTTGTTTTTTGAGCCGTCAACCAGAACGCGTCTGAGCTTTGAGGCGGCAATGTATGAGCTGGGAGGAAACGTGCTTTCGGTTTCAAGCGCCGACTCAAGCTCGGCGTCAAAGGGGGAAAGCGTGGCGGATACCGCCAGAATCGTGTCCTGCTATGCCGATATTATCGCGATGAGACATCCCAAGGAGGGCGCCC
This sequence comes from uncultured Clostridia bacterium, assembly GCA_944381085.1. GTDB lineage: Bacteria > Bacillota > Clostridia > Oscillospirales > CAG-272 > SVTX01. The sequence goes on along the minus strand of CALWJX010000045.1, from coordinate 8,907 downwards.
CGCTCGTCGCGGCGATGAACGCATCCATTCCCGTGATTAACGCGGGCGACGGCGGACACAATCACCCCACGCAGACCCTGGCAGATATTTGTACGGTGTCTTTGGAAAAGGGAAGACTTAACAATCTCACCGTGGGCTTTTGCGGAGACCTTAAGTTCGGCAGAACCGTACATTCTCTGATCCAAGCGCTGTCCCGATATAGCGGAAACCGGTTTATACTGATTTCTCCGGAGGAGCTTAATCTGCCGGGCTATATTAAAAAAGACGTAATAGAGAAAAACCGGATCGAATATGTTCAGACGACCTCTCTTGAACAAGTAATGCCCGAGCTTGATATTTTGTATATGACGCGTGTTCAGAAAGAGAGATTTTTCAACGAAGAGGATTACCTCAGGCTTAAAGACAGCTACATTCTGACCCCGGAAAAGCTGAAGAGCGCAAGATCCGATCTGTCGATTTTGCATCCTCTGCCGAGAGTCAATGAGATTTCCGTGGCGATTGACAACGATCCGAGAGCGTGCTATTTCAAACAGGCGCTTTACGGCAAATATATGAGGATGGCGTTGATTATGAAGCTGCTCGGAATTGAACCGTGAACGGCAAAAAAGGAGGTCTTGAAAAATGAATATTGATTCCATTAAAAACGGTATTGTGATAGATCATATTACCGCGGGCAAGGGAATGGATATATACAATCTGCTCAAGCTTGATTCACTGGATTGCTCGGTCGCTATAATCAAAAATGTAACGAGCGTCAAAATGGGTAAAAAAGACATAATCAAAATCGACGCGGATATTCCGATAAATATGGATATACTCGGATACATAGACCCCGGTGTGACGGTGAACATTATCAGGGGCGGGGAACGTGTGGAAAAAAGAAGCATTTCACTGCCAGACAGGCTTGTAAATGTGATTTTCTGTAAAAATCCCAGATGCATCACGTCTACCGAACAGGAACTTCCTCATATTTTCAAACTCACCGACCCGGCAAACAGGGTTTACAGATGCGCGTACTGCGAGTCAAAAGCATCTGGCAGAGGAATTTAAAAAAACATATATTGGGTAATGAGAAGATACATATTATAGCTTCTTGTTGCCCTGTATTTATATTTGAATGAGGAGAAAGGACAATTGCAAGATGTTTGTTAAATCCGAAATGCTTCGGGCGCCACATGCTTTTTCGACAAGAGCCGGTGGCGTGAGCACGCTTGCCTCTACCGAAAGCCTCAATCTTGCCTTCGGCAGAGGAGACAAAGACGATACGGTATTAGAAAATCTTAATATTTTCGGCGGAGAGGCAGAATTTGAGCCGCGCAATGTGATTTCTCTGCCGCAGGTACATTCGTCGGCGGTACATAAGGTTGACCGTAAATACGCGGGATTGGGATATTATAAGAGAGATTATGAAAATTACGATATCCGTGAGGGCGACGGATATGTCACCGATGACCCGCAGATTGTCCTTGGAGTTAAAAGCGCCGACTGCGTTCCGATACTCATGGAGGCAAGGGACAGAGACGGCAGGATAATTGCCGTAGGCGCCGTTCACGCGGGATGGAAAGGAACGGTCGGGGCTATTGCCGCCGTTTGCGTTGAGAAACTGTGTGGGGAGTACGGCGCGAATGCGTATGATATATATGCCTCTGTGGGTCCCTGTATTCACAAATGCTGCTATGAGGTGGGCAGAGACGTGTTTGATGAGGTTATCGCAAGGCTGGGAGACAAATACGCGGAATTTTTCGTGAACTCAGGTAAGTCAGAAGCGGGAGAGGATAAATATATGTGCGATTTGCCCGGCATAAATTGTCGGGTTCTGACCGACGCCGGACTTCAAGCCGAAAATATTGAGGCGCTGAGGTACTGTACGTGTTGCGAGCACGATTTGTTTTATTCTCACCGATATACAAAAGGAAACAGAGGCACGATGCTGAGCGTTATAAGAATGCCCTAAAGTCAGCGAATTTAACTTCAATTTATTTTACTGTTTGCACAAAACACACTTGACAAAAATTCTCTCAAATGATATACTTTATATACAGGTGCCAGGACTGATTTAGAAAAATCTGTCGAATTTGTTTATAAAGCGCTTGGGAGGATCTATATGCTTTTCAGCTCCATGATTTTTCTTTGGGTGTTTTTTTCGGTGGTCATTGCCGTGAATTTTCTGTTCTCGGTGATAAAATTCAGAAGCGAACACTCGAGAATATTGGCTAAAAATACCTTTTTGCTTATAGCGAGTCTTTTTTTCTACGCGTGGGGAGGAATTTATTATCTGTTGATAATGATGTCTTCCATCCTGCTGAACTTTGCCGGCGGATATGTGATAAAAAAAGGGGTTAAAACAAAGGCTCAGAAAAAAGCGGCGCTTGTAACCGTAGTTGTGTTGAATATCGCCGTTTTGTTCTTCTTTAAGTATTTCAACATGTTTGTCGTAATAGTGGAGTCTTTTATGGAGACGGGCGGCGGGCTGTCAGGAGTGTTGGACTCAATGCTGAGCATGGAGGGAACCGGCAAGCTCGGGCTTGCGAAGATAGTGCTTCCCATAGGAATCTCATTTTTTACGTTTCAGTCGATGTCATATGTCATTGATGTATATACCGATAAGGCGGAGCTGCAGGAAAATATAATTGATTTTGCGCTATATGTTTCGCTTTTTCCTCAGCTGATCGCGGGACCGATTGTCAAATACAGCGACGTCGCGCTCCAGCTCAAGTCCAGAAAAGAAACCATAGACATGTTTATTTCGGGGCAGAAGCGTTTCTGCTACGGACTCGGAAAGAAAGTGCTCATATCCAACACTTTCGCGGAAATAGCCGATAAGATCTGGGAGCTTGACACCTCGACTCTGGGCGCGCCGGTCGCGTGGTTCGGCGTGCTGGCGTATACTTTACAGATATATTACGATTTCTCGGGTTATTCCGATATGGCTATCGGGATCGGCAGAATGCTCGGATTTCAGTTCAAGGAAAATTTCGATTACCCTTATACCTCGCTGTCGGTTCAGGAGTTCTGGCGCCGCTGGCATATTTCGCTGTCCACCTGGTTCAAGGAATATATATACATACCGCTGGGCGGAAACCGTAAGGGAAAGGCGCGCACTTATCTCAATGTATTTATAGTTTTTCTGCTCACAGGCATCTGGCACGGGGCTAATTTCACTTTTATTTTCTGGGGACTGTTTTACGCGGTGATTCAGATTATTGAAAGGATGTTTCTGGGCAAGCTCTTGCAAAAGAATCCGATTAAAATTATCAACTGGATATATACCATGCTTGCCGTAATGATAGGATGGGTCTATTTCCGCTCGGATACTATATTCCAGGCAAATGAATTTATCCGACAGATGTTCAGCTTCTCATCGAGCGACAACAGCGTGCTGTCGTATCTGTCAATGAAAGTTATCATTACGTTGGTTGTGGCGATTCTTTTCGCGGGATTTGTACAGAGACCTCTGAGAAAATATTACGACAAAATAAGAGGAAAACTGCCCGTGCTTACAGCGGATTTTCTGCTTCAGGGAGCTATAGTTGTCTGTTCGATTTTTATGCTCGTGAGCGGTACTTACAATCCGTTCATCTATTTCCAATTCTGAGACGGAGGTGTGAAGAATGGATAAAAACGATAAAAATATTCCGAACCCGGACGGGGAGAAACATGAAAGCTCTCAGTTCGATGAAAATTCCGCAAAAACGCCTTCGGAAAATACTGGTGAAAGCATTTCGGACGGCAAGCCCGTAAACACCCCGGCGAACCGAAGCGTTGAGGATAAAGCGGATAAGCCGGTCAAAAAGCCGAAAGAAGAACTGTACGGAGAAAAGATTTATCCTGTGAACCACAAGTTCGCGGCAGTGGCGATAGCCGTATTCATGGCAATTCTGGTTTTGCCCATGCTGTCGTGGGGAATTTTGAAAATAATTGATATTTACAATCCGCAGGTCATGGAAGAATTGGACTTTGAACTTGACGAGCAGAGAGAGCTCGCGCAGTTTCCGCAGGAATTTGATCCCGCCACGATAACCGCCGATATTGAAGCTTATTTCAACGACCATGTTCCTTTCCGCTCCGTAATTATCACGGCGCAGCGGCAACTGGACGATTTTTTGGAAAAACCGTACAGAGATTATATCCGTCCCGCTCTGATAGAACTCTTTTACTCGGATTACGGTTCGCCGGATCCCGGAAACGAAGGCGGAAGCGGAGTCGGAAACTTTGGGGATATGTTCGGCGATCCCACCGAGTCTGAGGAAACTACAGAGGCGGAAACACTGCCGGAGTCCGAGACACTGGAGGGAGGAGACGAAAACTGCGACCATGTTCTTGACGAGGGTCTGATCGAAAAGGAAGCCACCTGTTCGGATTTCGGAGTGCTTGTAAGAACCTGTGAAAAATGCGGCTATAAAGTCAGGGAATACACCGCAAAATTACCGCATCAGTATACCGAAACAGACAGAGAGGGCGCGACCTGCACACAAAACGGATATATAGAGTATAAGTGTTCTGTGTGCGGATACAGCTACCGTCAGACTATACGCGCGGAGGGTCACGACGGCGAGTTTGTACGCAAGGTGGAGCCTACGTACGAGGACTTTGGATATACGCTTTACAGGTGTAAAAAATGCGGAGCCGAATACAGAGACGATATTGTTGATAAGCTTGTTGACCCGTCGTATTTTCCTCCTCCGGCCAACCCACTGGGTGGTGTTGTTATAGAGGGCAGAAACAATTGGCTGTTTTACTACGGGGACGACAGCGTGTCGTATTATCAGGGCAGCAATATTATGCCCGAGTCTCAAATGGCGGATTGGCTCAGCGTCATGGAGCAACTGCAGCGGATATGCGACGAAAAGGGAATACAGCTTCAGCTCATGCTCATGCCCAATAAGGAAATCGTATATTCCGAGTACATGCCGAGCTATACGGTTTATGACCAATACCGAAGGAGTCAAAGGTTCGCGGACTATGTGCATGAAAACTCGGATGTAAACTTTATTTATCCGCTTGAGGAGCTGCTCGCGGCTAAGCCGTACTGGCAGGTATATTACAAGCATGATACGCACTGGAATTCCGCGGGAGCGTTTATCGGCACTCAGGCGCTTTACGGCGCGCTCGGAATGCCTACGACCAATCTGCTTGATTTGCCGTTCAGCGAGCAAAACCGCGTCGGAGGAGACCTTATAAGTCTCGGAGGGTTGAGCAATTCATACGGCAGAGATACCGAGTACAGTATTCCGTACAGGTCTGACGTCAATGTGCTGTCTTCGGTCGGAGACAGACAAGGCTCAGGCACGCTTCATACTACTTCGGACAGTGAAAACGACAAGCATTTTGTGATGCTTTCCGACTCGTTCAGAATTTCAATGATACCTTTCCTTGAGAAAGACTTTTCGGAGTGCACGATAACCCACCGTGACAATATCGGACAGTCAGACGTCAACAACGCGATAAAAGACGCCGATATACTTGTGCTCGCCGCGGTTGAGAGATATGACTATCAGCTGATAGATGCGGCAAGAAGGTGTATCGAGATTCTGTCGGAATAATATGTCTTTTGGAGGCAAGGAGTTTTATTGAATTTTTAAAAAGGTACTTTGAATATAAATAAAGAATCACCTGCTGTCCTTTACGGATAACAGGTGATTTTCTGTGTTAATTACGGTTAATTGTTTTCCAGCTCCTCGTATATTTCCATAAGCCGTTCCTCAATTTCGGTTTTGCGCAGGTCAAGCTCGGCGACTTTTTTATAATCGGTCGCCGCTTCTCCCATCATTTTTTCCTCGATTACGGTAAGCTCGTCTTCAAGCTTCTGCATTTCGGCTTTCAGCTTTTCTGTTCTGTGAGCTTTTTTTCTGGCATCCGCGGCCTCCTGCTTGTTTTTCAGATACTGTTCCTTTGACGCGCTTTCGTTCTGTACCCCGGTTGTTTTGTCCGGGCTGTCGATATTTAATTTCCGCTCTTCCGTAAATTCCCGGAATTCGCTGTAGGCGTGTCCTTTTTTGGTCACGGTATAGTCGAACATATCCTCATTGTAATAATCCGGGCACAGTTCTATTATCCTCGTCGCCAGCTTTTCAATGAAATACCGGTCGTGAGAGACCGCGATTACAGTTCCGTCAAAGTTCTCAAGCGCTTCCTCAAGCGCCTCTCTGGAATCGATGTCGAGGTGGTTTGTGGGCTCGTCCAGTATCAGAAGGTTCATGTGCGAAAGAATGAGCTTTGCAAGCGTCAGCCTCGCGCGCTCTCCTCCGGACAATACGCTCACGGTTTTGAAGATATCCTCGCCGATAAATCTGAAAGCGGCGAGAGTTGACCTTATCTTCTGTTCGGGCAGATTGGGATACGCGTCCCACAACTCGTCAAGCACGGTCTTTTCCTCAGACAGATTCTGGTTTTCCTGGTCGTAATAGCCCGCCTCTACATTGTATCCCCACTCGATTTTTCCGCCGGTCGGCAAAAGCTTTTCAAGCATGAGTTTTATAAGCGTGGATTTTCCGCAGCCGTTAGGTCCTACGATAAGCAGGCGGTCATTCTTTTTGACGGTGAAGTTGAGATTTTCAAACAGCTTTCGCGCTCCGAAAGCCATGCGCAGGTTTTTAACCGTCATGACGTCGTTTCCGCTTGCCAGCGAGGATGTGAATTTAAGCTTTATGGGCTTCGGAGAATTTTCCGGAGCCTCAAGCTTTTCCATTTTGTCAAGGAGCTTTTGCCTTGACTCCGCGGCTATAATGTTTCTTTCCCGGTTCCATCGGCGCTGCTGTTCGATGTAAGCCTCTTGTCTTGCTATTTCTCTCTGCTGGTTTTTATAATGCTTTTCATAGATTTCACGGTCGGTCTTCCTCTGATTCATGCTTGCCGTGTAGTTGCCGGAATACAGCTTCGCGTGTCTGTTTTCTATGGCGAGAGTTTTATTTGTGACCTTGTCAAGAAAATATCTGTCGTGCGAAACTATCATCACGCATTTTTTGTATTGAACCAGAAAATTTTCAAGCCAGGAGAGCGTTTCGATGTCGAGATGGTTGGTAGGTTCGTCGAGCATGAGTATATCAGGCTCTTTTGAAAGCTGTACCGCAAGCGCGAGTCTTGTCCGCTGTCCCCCGGACAGCAAATTGACGTCGGTATTTCTCAGCAATTCGTCAAAGCCCAGCTTTTCGAGTATGGACGCGCATCTGTTTTTAAATTCAAGCCCTCCCGACGCGTTAAAATTTTCGTGCAGAGTAAGATATTCGTTCATATATGAGCCGTGCAGGGCGTCGTTTGTGTTTTCAAGAAGTTTTTCAAGCTCCGCAAGCCTTCTTTCCTGTGAGAGCAGGGCGGGAAAGGCGTTGTACATAGACTCAAGAGCGCTGTTATTTTCGCCCGGTGATATATTATTTTGCGAACCTTTGTCAAAAGCGCCGTATTGGGTAAGTATTCCCACGGTTTTGCCTTTGGAGATATAGATTTCTCCGCCTGTAGGCTCATATTCGCCGGTAATTAATTTAAAAAGTGAAGTCTTGCCGCTTCCGTTCACTCCGATTATTCCGAGTTTGTCGTTTTCCTCAAGCGAAAACGAAACCTTGTCAAGTATAACCGAGGCGCCGAAGGAAAGAGACAGGTCCTTGATACTTATTGATAGCATTAAAAAATCCTTTCTTGGACTTATGATGGTTAAAAATGATTTTATTTTCAGTGTGTACAGCAGGACGGTTGACTTTTTTCGCTGTGTATTGTATAATGTATACAGCGCGAATAATCACAAAAAACTTATATGGTTACCGTATATTGCATTTTTGCGATTGTGAACATGTCCGGATTATTGTTATATAAGTGTAATTTATAATATATACTGTAAACAGGCTGTGCGATGCGTTTTAAAATTTTATGCCTGACCGGAAATGTATCAGTGAAATCGCGCACAGATATATTTTACAACATTTTTGTGTATTTTTCAAGTGTGTATATAAATAATATTTTTCAGCTTTATAAAACCTGAAAACGGGGGGATAAATATTTGAATATTTGTGTGGCGGGATGCGGACGCTGGGGGTCGTTGATAACATGGTATCTTTCGGCGAAAAAAGGCTTTGACGTTACTCTGTACGGCAGGGCGGATTCGGTACATCTTAAGAGATTTGTCAGAGAAAGAAAAAACGACCTTCTGGTTTTGCCCGATTGTGTAAAAATCACAAGCGATATAAATTGCTTCGCGGACGCCGATGTAATAATTATTTCCATCGGTTCGCAGGGACTTTCGGGATTCATGTGCGAGCTTGAGCCTCTGGGACTTGAAAACAAGATATTTGTACTGTGCATGAAGGGGATAGAAGTATCCACGGGGCGCCGACTGTCAGAGGTGGCGAGGGATTGTTGTGACGTATCAAACCGGATCGCGGTGTGGCTGGGTCCCGGTCATGTGCAGGAGTTTTACGCGGGCATACCGAATTGTATGGTTATTGACAGCTATGACGAGGCGGTAAAGAAACTGCTTGTGGATTCTTTTACAAGCGAGCTTATAAGATTTTATTACGGCGAGGACATGATAGGAAATGAAATCGGAGCGGCGTCAAAGAATGTAATAGGAATAGCCGCCGGAATGCTTGACGGTCTCGGACTTTCAACACTCAAGGGGGCGCTTATGTCGAGAGGGACGAGAGAGATAGCGAGACTTATAGAGAAGATGGGCGGAAATGAGCTTTCGGCATACGGGCTTTGTCATCTGGGCGACTACGAGGCAACCGTATTTTCTAAGTACAGTCATAACCGAATGTACGGGGAGATGCTTGTACGAGGTGAAAATTATACCGAGCTTGCGGAGGGCTATTACACCGCCGAGGCTATGGTTGGTCTGGGAGAGAAGTACGGGGTCGATCTGCCGATATGCCGTGCGGTATACAGCGTAATATATGAAAACAGAGACGTGAGAGAAGT
>CALWJX010000044.1 GCA_944381085.1 uncultured Clostridia bacterium | reverse complement strand
CCTATGCTCGTTACACTGTCAGGTATTATTATACTCTCAAGACCGCTGCAATCCCAGAACGCATAAATTCCTATGCTCGTAACGCTGTCAGGTATTGTTATACTCTCAAGACTGCTACAATCACGAAACGCAGAATCATAAATCACTTTTGTTGATTCATGTATGTCGAAGGTCGTAACGGATGTGTCGATGACGTCCATAAATACCACATATGGATTGCTCGAATTTCCCAAGTAATACCCATTATCATAGCTGTTATACACAAGATTACTACAACCCCAGAACGCAGAACTCCCTATGCTGCTCGTAACACTGTCTGGTATTGTTATACTCTCAAGACTGCTGCAACCACTGAACGCAGAATCCCCTATGCTCGTTACACTGTCAGGTATTATTATACTCTCAAGACCGCTGCAATCCCAGAACGCATAAATTCCTATGCTCGTAACGCTGTCAGGTATTGTTATACTCTCAAGACTGCTACAATCACGAAACGCAGAATCATAAATCACTTTTGTTGATTCATGTATGTCGAAGGTCGTAACGGATGTGTCGATGACGTCCATAAATACCACATATGGATTGCTCGAATTTCCCAAGTAATACCCATTATCATAGCTGTTATACACAAGATTACTACAACCCCAGAACGCAGAACTCCCTATGCTCGTAACACTGTCAGGTATTATTATACTCTCAAGACTGCTACAACCACTGAACGCAGAATTTCCTATGCTCGTTACACTGTCAGGTATTATTATACTCTCAAGACTGCTGCAACCACTGAACGCAGAATTTCCTATGCTCGTTACACTGTCAGGTATTATTATACTCTCAAGACTGCTGCAACCACTGAACGCAGAATTTCCTATGCTCGTTACACTGTCAGGTATTATTATACTCTCAAGACTGCTGCAACCACTGAACGCAGAATTCCCTATGCTCGTTACGCTACCATCATCAGGTATTACGCTTGTAATACAGCCGGTAATTAGTGTTTTGCTTAACGTTTCAATCAGACAATTGACCGTGCTGTGATATTTAGGATTGTTCTCATCTACCTTAATGCTCGCCAGATTGCTACAACCGGAGAACACACCGACCCCTATGCTCGTAACACTGTCAGGTATTATTATACTTTCAAGACTGCTGCAACTACTGAACGCAGAATCCCCTATGCTCTTCACGCTGTCAGGTATCGTTATGCTCTCAAGGCTGTTGCAACTACTGAACGCAGATTCTCCTATGCTCGTAACGCTGCCATCATCAGGTATAACGCTCGCTTTGCAACCGACAATTAGGGTTTTGCTTGACGTTTCAATCAAACAATTGCCATCACTATGATATTTAGAATTATTCTCATTTACCTTAATGCTTGCCAGACTGCTACAACCGGAGAACACACCGACTCCTATGCTCGTAACACTGTCTGGTATTGTTATACTCTCAAGACCGCTGCAACCATTGAACGCAGAATCCCAGATGCTCGTAACCCCGTTTCCAATTGTTATACTCTCAAGACTGCTGCAGTCCTCGAACGCAGAATTCCCTATGCTGCTCGTAACACTGTCTGGTATTGTTATACTCTCAAGACTGCTGCAACCACTGAACGCAGAATTTCCTATGCTCGTTACACTGTCAGGTATTATTATACTCTCAAGACCGCTGCAATCCCAGAACGCATAAATTCCTATGCTCGTAACGCTGTCAGGTATTGTTATACTCTCAAGACTGCTGCAATCCCAGAACGCAGAACCCCCTATGCTCGTAACACTGTCAGGTATTGTTATACTCTCAAGACTGCTGCAACCACTGAACGCATAATCCCATATTCTCGTGCTGCCTGTTACCACCACCGTTTTTAACGACCCTGGAACATAATTGGAGTTATCAGAGTATTCAGACGCTCCGAATATATATCCGAAATGTGTGTCGCTTATTCCGTTGAGTGTACCACCGATGAATGGTAATGTAATATTTTCAAGACTGCTGCAACCACGGAACGCAGAATATCCTATGCTTGTCACACTGTCCGGTATAGTTATGCTTTTAAGACTGCCGCAATCACGGAACGCAGAATATCCTATGCTCGTAACCCCGTTTCCAATCGTAACATTCGTCAAACCGCTGCAACCATAGAACGCAGAATGGTCTATTTTAGTAATCGGACTGTCTCTGTAAGTATCCGGCAGTACAAGAGATTTTGAAGTGTTTATTTTGGCGTCGACAACTGTACAGACGCCGTTTTCAATTTCAAAAACAATATAATCGTCCGTGTCTTTAATAATTCCGCAGTCCGAACATACATTGCTGTCACCGATATATGTATGTTCGGTGTTAGGAGTGGTAGGATTTTCGCTCGAGTCCTCACCCGTATCTGTAGGAGACGTTGGCTTCCCTGTTGAGCTCTCGGTTTCATCCCCGTTACTAATTACCTCACTTATATCTGTAGGAGACGTGGGCTCCTCTGTTGAACTCCCGTTCTCATTTGTACAGGCGACAAACAAAAGCGATAGCAAAACAAATATGACAAAAAATGACAAAATGCTTTTTGTTTTCATTTTACCGACCTCATTACTTTTAAATTCACACCGGGTTTGATAAATTATAACACAACCCGGATATACAGCGGATAAAACCGAATTTATCCGATTTCCTTGTACTGTATTTGACATTATTATACATTAATACATATAAAATGTCAATATAATTTCAATTATTTTTGTAAAAATTATAATTTTTTAAAATTCAAACAATATATATTGAAATCCCGAAAATATTATATTATAATTATAAACAGAAAAATTACCCCGCCCTATAATCTGCTTATTTGCATTTCACAGGCGCGACATTAAAAAGGAAATTTGAAGATATGAAAGGTCTGAAAACTGTTTTTATCTGTTCGGAATGCGAGTATCACTCGCCGAAGTGGCTCGGAAAATGCCCCTCGTGCGGTTCTTGGAATACTTTTGTCGAGGATGTGATAAGCACGCAGCCCGACACCGAAGTCAAGGCAAGAAAGCGGAGTGTTTCTACCGAGCCCTCCTCAAACCGGGCGGTTTCATACAACGAGCTTGAAATACCGGATTACATACGTTCAAATACCGGGCTCGGAGAGCTTGACAGAGTTCTCGGCGGAGGACTTGTACACGGTTCCGTGGTACTGATATCCGGAGAACCCGGAATAGGAAAATCCACACTGCTCATGCAGATTTCCGACTGTTTGGGGCAAAGCAGAAAGGTTTTGTACGTCTCGGGAGAGGAATCGGGAGGTCAGCTGAAGCTGAGAGCCAAGCGTCTGGGAATTTTGGGGAAAAATCTGTACATACTTACAGAGACAAATATTGACGGGATTCTCTCTCAGGCTGACAAAATAAAGCCTGACGTGATAATAATAGATTCAATACAGACAGTTTACCGCGACGATATAAAATCCGCGCCGGGCAGCATAACACAGGTCCGTGAATGCGCGCTCGACTTTATAAACAAAGCCAAAAGCGAGGGCATTTCCATGCTGATTGTCGGTCACGTCAACAAGGAGGGCGGAATAGCGGGACCCAAGGTGCTTGAGCATATGGTGGATGCCGTGCTGTGCTTTGAGGGCGAAAAACTGCAATCCTACCGCATTATCAGAGCCAATAAAAACAGATTCGGATCCACAAACGAAATAGGCGTCTTTGAAATGAGCGATAAGGGTCTTGTCGAAATCGAAAACCCGTCCGAGATGCTGCTCTCGGGCAGACCCAAAAAAACCCCCGGCAACTGCGCGGTGTGTACAATTGAAGGCACACGACCCATAATAGCCGAAATTCAGGCTCTGGTCTGTACCACCTCGTTCCCCGCCCCGAGACGGACTTCGAACGGAATCGATTACAATCGTGTCTGTCTTATAATAGCCGTGCTTGAAAAAAGATTGGGTTTAAAATTCTATCAGAACGACGTTTATATAAATGTTATAGGCGGGCTTCATATTGACGAACCCGCGACAGACGCGGCGGTGGCGCTTGCGATGATTTCTTCACTTACCGACAGAGCCGTTCCCGACGACCTGATAGCTATAGGAGAACTCGGTCTTTCGGGCGAATGCAGGGCGGTCTCCAATCTTGAGCAAAGAGTAAAAGAAGCGGCAAGACTCGGATTTACAAAAGCGGTGGTTCCGTACAGGAATATCGAAAAGAGAAAGCCCGACACTAATATCGAGCTTATACCTATCCACAGTATCTATGAAGCAGTAAAAGTGTTGTCCCCGGAATAAAAAATCAATTAAAAATAAATTCAACGCAATTACGGTCACACAACTATAAACAAAAACAGAGTATTGAAGCAATCACCTCAATACTCTGTTTGGCTTTTAAAGCTGTTTTTCTGTCAAAGCCCCGTCTTTTACCGATTCGATTATTCTCACATCGTCGGGAATTGCAGATTTGTCCGGATAATACATATAAATTTTTGTCGTCGGTTTTAAAAACTTTTTGTACCGTTCTTTTATACCGACCGCCGTATTTCCGTTATCATCGCAATTTTCCTCAAACATGTTTACGCCCATGAAAACATTAATGTCAGAACATACAAAACCCGGTCTGTCACACGGCTTTTTCAGCAAATACATCACCGCTCCGTGAGGGCTTATATTCTCTTCATGTATTTCACAGCCGTATCCTGCATATTGCTTTTCCCAGCATTTAAATATAAACGAGCCTTCCATGTCAATCTCCGAAAGGTCAAAGTCCATATCGGCAAGTTTGTCGGAATAATTGAAAAGGGCGAGAAACGCGGTGTTGTCGTCAACTTTGACATAAGCCCTTGTGGGCTGGGGGTATTCAAACATATCCACAACCTTACCCGCGATTCCGAGCGGAGGGATAAGCTGAGTAAAAAGTTCTTTGCGCGCGGGACTGAGGTTTTCAAACTCTTCATTGAGCAAAACAGAGCCGCCCGAGAAAGCGACGGCAGTCGCCCACAGTCTTGCCTCGGAATATTTGCAGTCAAATCCGTCTCCCCTGTCATAATCTCTTATGACGAGTCCGTCCGGGTCGTTCAAAAAAACAGTTTTATTGTAGAACGAACGGTACAGCACGGTTTTCGCGGTATTCTGCATTATCTGCCAATATGACGGAAGATGTTTTCCCTTTCCCCAGATTATATCGCACGAGGCTCTCTGAGCATCGAATATTCCGGCGCACTCAAGCATCGGAGCGCCGCAGGAAAGCAGTACAGCGTCGTCTCCCACAGCTTCTCTTATCGCCGTAAACGCTTTTCTCAGCAGCGCGCACCTGTAATCGCTTTCAAACCTGACAGGCGTGCAATCGTCAACATATCTGCGGACAGACGACATAAGAAAATCGAGTTTAAAATACTTCGCGCCGTACTCGTACCTCATTCTTTTAAATGTTTTTTTCAGATGCGCGTAAAACTCCTCATTGTCAAAATCAAAGGGATGAGCGTTGGTATCTCCGGGACGCAGTGTCACAACATCAGTCTTTATCATCCGCTTAAGACTTTCATAATGTTCCGAGGACTCAGTAATAATAAGCGGCGAAAGCCAGAGACCGAATGTTTTGCCGTTTTTTTCGGCAAGATCCGCAAGCGGCTTTAACCCTTGCGGGAATTTAGTCTCGTCATAATACCATTCCCCGCAAAAAGAGCCGTTTTTCTGCCATCCGTCGTCTATCTGCACAAGGTCGGTTCCCGGTATGCCCGCCATCTGCGAGATGACCCTCTCTATCTTTTCGCTGTTCACATCACCGTAATAGCACGACCATGAGCACCAGCCCACCGGCAAATCGACAAGAGGTCTCGCGTCATTCAGGCGCGCCGCGGTCGCGGAATACCGCTCAAGAAAGCTGTACTCGCCCTCATCACCGAAGATAAAACGCTCAAGCGCAAGCGTCGTATCCCGCTTGACGGTCTTATCCTCCATATCGTATAATATGCTGACATATTCCGGGTTTATATTTATCACCGTATAAAATCTGTGAGCCGTCACAAGCCCGAGAGAGAAATTTTCATCCGATTTTTTATCTTTCAGAAGAATAAGGTCCTTCATCGAGTCTCTCGTTTCGGGAGAAAATTTCAGTACGGATGTGACGTCGTTTGTACTCAGAGCGGCGTTATAATAATAGGTTTCGTCGGAATAATCCGACAACGGAAAGATGATTTCAACATATTTAAGCGATATATCACGCGCCGCGTAAAGCTCGGGATAAAATACTCCGGTTTCATCTTCTGTAATCCTAAGGCTTGCCAAATCGTCCAAGCCTATTTCACGGGATAAATCAAAATTCTTTTCAGCCACTCTCCCGTCAGTGGAATATATTTTTACAATTTCAGGATAGATCTTCATTTTTTAAGAATTATACGTATCCTCAAGGTTTGAGAGCACACTGCCGATATTTTCCTTGCGTCTGGAGTTCTTTACGTGCTCCATAAGCAGGGCCTTGAACAGCTTTTCATCAAACGGAAGCGTGACAGCGCTCTTTGTCCATGCGGAAAGATGCATCGCGTTTGACAATATAAGCCCGTTTATGCCCTCTTTTCCCTCTGCCGTCATCGGCTCACCTCTGAGGATAGCTCCCGCAAATGCGTTGAGCACACCGACATGCTGGTCGTTGATTCCGTCTGTTTTGAGCACCTCCGTAGTACACGCGGGCGCCTTGAAAGGCACCTTGTTTATTTTTGTAAACTCCGATTCAAACATTTCAAGCTTTTTCAGAATTACCTGACCGCCGTCGCACACAAGAGTTCCGCCGTCGCACACCACCTCGAACCGGTTGGTTCCGGGCGCGTCCGCGGTAGTGGTGATAAAGGTTCCGGTAGCGCCGTTTTTGTATTCCACATATGTAGTAACGTCATCTTCAACCTCTATGTCGTGCCATTTTCCGAAATGCATTTTCGTATCCACAAGCACCGGCATACCGCAGATCCACTGCCAGAGGTCGAGGTTATGGGGACACTGGTTAAGAAGCACTCCGCCGCCCTCGCCCGACCATGTGGCGCGCCACGCTCCGGAATCGTAATACGCCTGAGGACGATACCAGTTTGTGATAATCCAGCTCGTGCGCTTAATCTCTCCAAGCACTTTACTGTCCATTATTTCTTTCATTTTTCTGTACACGCAGTTGGTTCTCTGATTGAACATCATACCGAATTTAATATCGGGATGTTTTTCCGATTCTGCTATCATTTCCCTGACCTGAAGCGTATATACTCCGGCGGGCTTCTCGCACATTACATGCACACCGCATCTCATGGCCTCGATGGAATATCTGGGGTGGTCGTAATGAGGCACCGCTACCACCACCGCGTCAATAAGTCCGCTGTGAAGCATTTCGGAAGCGTCCGAAAAAAGCGCCACATCCGGAATCTCGGGATTTTTTGCCCGGAACTCATCGTTTTTGCTCTTTGTCCATTCAAGTCTTTCGGGATTGATATCGGCGACCGCGCGCACCTCAATCTCCGGACATTTTCCGTTTATTATATTGGAATAATGTCCGCTTCCCATGTTTCCCATACCTATAATGCCGAGTCTAACCTTATTCATTTTAAGTTCATCCTTTCCGCAATTATCTTGTTAAGAAGCTCAGATCAATTTAAATTAATTTTTAAAAACGTCTTGAAATATCTGTTTTTAAAATATAGAAAGTTCCGTTTTTGTATGTAAATACTGCCTTGAAATTCTGTCTTTTAAGCGTCGCGTCAGTCAAGACCCTGAGCCCTGAAATAATCATAGCTTCTCTTTAAGCAAAGTATCGGGTCTTCTCCGTAGCAGTTGTCCTGCTCCACATATCCGTACTCGACTTTCGCGTCATCGCACGCCTTTATGATCTCTGTGTAATTCATGTTTCCCTCGCCTATCGGAGCCATCCTGACATTGTTGTCGGCAGGCGAAAATACCATATCCTTGAAATGTACGCAATTTACTCTTCCCTTTAATTTTCTCAACCAGAACGCCGGATCCGCGCCGCCCGCCTGCACCCAATATGTATCGAGCGTCACACCGCATTCATCCTCCGTGAACTTCTCGCAAAGCAATTCAAGAAAATTCTTCCCGTCAAATTTCGCGAATTCCATATGGTGATTATGATACATGAATTTATGTCCCGAAGACATTATTTTGGGAATGGCGTCTTTCAGCTCATCCGCCATTTTTTCAAGTCCCTCCGGATTTACGCCTCTGGGATTTGACCCTATACCAATGTATCTGCAATTCATTGTATCGTGAAACGCAATGGTCCCCTCGGTATCGTTGACAATTCTGCCATAGTCAAAATGCGTGATGTCCGCGCTCAGACCGTACTCATTAAGCTTTTGCGCCATCCATTCAGCTTCATACGAGCACACGCCCGAAAGCTGTATGGTGGTATATCCGATATCGGCAACTTTTTTCATAGTCTCGTCAAGACCGTCAAGCGTGCGGCACAGCTCACGCACCGTATACATCTGTGCTCCGATTTTCATAGAACAATTCCTTTCGCAATAAAATTAAATTAAGATTAGGTTTCAACCAATCCCGTATGGGAAACAATTACAGTCTGTCTATAATTTTTTTAAGGGAATCCGCGGCGCAGTCAAACGCCTCGCGGTTATTTTTAAAATTAAGCGAGCCTACATTGCTCTTGTTATTATCGTTTTCAAGCCCCGAAAGCCCTACAAATTCCGCAAGGTGAGGCTCAAGGGTAAGTACGCCGCAGCCCTTGGCTGCGAAATCAAGAAGATAGTCGGCAATATGACCTATACCCTCTCCGGGAGGCAGAATTCTGCCGGATGAGTCCGCGTCCTTGATATGACCGTAATATACGTAGGGCGAGAGCATCCGCCATGCTTCCATTACATCCTGACCGCACTGTATGAAATTCGCGGGATCAAAGACCGCCATAAGATCGGGAACATTTTTGTGTATTTCAAGACATCTTGCGGCGTTTTCGCCGTAAATTCCCTTTTCGTTCTCATGACAGGGAATGATATCATATTGCCTTGACATGCGGACAAATTCCGAAAGTCTGAAAAAGACTTCGTCCCTGTATTCCTTTTTTCCGCCGGTACCGTAAAAGCTGAACAGTCTTATACATTTCGCGCCGAGAATTTTTCCCTTTTCAAGCATTAGGACAAATCTTTCCTTTTCCGCGGAAAAATCAGCGTTGATATCCGTTTTCCCGGCGGAAGAACCCACAGACCACACCTGTATGCCGTTGTTGTCCAGAGTCTCTTTGATTTTATGTGTTTTTTCAAGGCTGATATCCGCGATATTCTGACCGTCGACCCCTCTGATTTCAAGCAGAGTAATTCCGTTTTCCCTGAGCGCTTTTATCTGTCCGTCAAGACACGAATCCGCTTCGTCCGCAAAAGCGCAGAGTTTGATTTTGGTTTTCAAATCAGACATGTTTTACACTCCCGAATACGCGGAAAATCCGCCGTCAACCGGAATCACAACTCCGGTGACAAAAGACGCCATTTCCGGGTCTGTCAGGAATTTAAGCGCGCCGAGCAGTTCCTCCGGTTCACCGAAACGTCCCATAGGAGTAGCGCACAGAATTTTTTCGGTACGCGACGTCGGTGTTCCGTCATCATTCCAAAGAAGCGCTTTATTCTGCGCGGTTGAGAAGAACCCCGGGGCAATAGCGTTGACCCTTATCCCCGCCTTGGCAAAATGAACGGCAAGCCACTGCGTAAAATTTGAAACGGCGGCTTTCGCGGAACTGTACGCGGGGATTTTGGTAAGAGGAGTATACGCGTTCATCGAGGAAATATTTATGATTGAGCAGCCGTCCTCCCCTATCATATCCTTTGAGAATATCTGCGTGGGCATAAGCACGCCTTTTATATTCAGGTCGAATACAAAATCAAATCCGGCTTTGTCGAGATTAAAGAAAGTGAGGATATCCTCTCTTTTCTCGTCTCCGTTCTCAAAATATTCGTGCGCGGTCGTGGCGCGGGGACTGTTCCCGCCCGCCCCGTTTATCAGAACGGTGCATTTGCCCATTTCGGACAGAATTTTTTTATGTACGTCCTCAAGCGCGTCCTTATCAAGGACATTCGCCTTATATGCCTTCGCAAGTCCGCCACACATGCTTATCTCATCCGCGACCTTCTGCGCGGACTCTTCGTTTATATCAAGCAACGCCACGGAGTATCCGTTTTTCGCCATTTCTTTGGCAAACGCCGAGCAAAGTACTCCGCCGGCGCCGGTTATAACGCAAACTTTTTTTAACATATGGAAATTCCTTTCTCCGCTATAATATGTATTTTTAAAAAAACGTCTGTCGCAAGTTCAGTTTTGTTTGTCAATGGCTTCCCATAGTCCCGAAAGATACATTGCGCCCAGCGCGCGGTCATACAGACCGTACCCGTATCTGCCCTTTTCACCCCAGATCATCCGTCCGTGGTCGGGTCTCATATATCCGTCAAATTTTTCCTCATGTAGCGCTTTAAGTATCCCGTATATATCAAGCGAACCGCACGCGGTAGGGTGAGCGGTCTCGTGGAACTGCCTATTCCCGGTTATTTTTATATTCCGCACATGTGCGAAATGAATCCTGTCTCCGAAACTGTGAATCATTGAGATCAGGTCGTTGTCGGGATTTGCCCCCAGAGAACCGGTACAGAAAGTAAGACCGTTTTCCGGGAGGTCGACGATTTTAAGCATTCTTGAAAGATTTTTTTCGTTTGTAATTATTCTCGGAAGTCCGAACATTCCCCACGGCGGGTCGTCGGGGTGGATAGCCATATTGACTTTACACTCGTGGGCAACCGGAATCACCGCCTCAAGAAAATAGCCGAGGTTTGAAAAAAGCTTTTCCTCATCTATATCCTCATATTTTTTTAGAAGCTGACCAAGCTGGTCCTTGGTATAGCTCTGGTCCCACCCGGGCAGCGCAAGGTCTCCCTTTCTGGGGTCCATTGAAAGCACGGTTTTTTCATCATAGGCAAGACTGTTTGAGCCGTCCGGCATAGGTCTTTCAAGCTCGCTGCGCAGCCAGTCGAACACAGGCATAAAATTATAGCAAATGCACCTGACTCCCGCCTGAGAAAGTCTGCGTATATTTTCGCAAAAGTTATCTATCAACTGAGGCGAATTTTTTGCGCCGAGCTTGATATCTTCGGGAACCGGCACGCTTTCCACCACCTCAAAAGCAAGACCGCGCCTGTTTGCGTCATTTTTGATTTCCTGTATGCTTTCCCTTTTCCAGACCTCACCGGGAGGCGTGTCATAACACGCCGATACTATTGAGTATACAGCCGGAATCTGAGAAATCTGTTCCAAGGTTACGGGGTCGCTTTTCCCGTAATGCCGAAACGACATTTTCATAATTTATATCCTCCGGAAATTTTTGATGGTCACAGCAATCTTATTACTGTACAAACTGTAATAATTATACACTTTGTAAATATAAATTGCAATACCTTTTGGGCAAATAAAATTAAATTTTGCCAAATTTTAATTTTGGGGTTTACTTTTGGTTTTATTTATGCTATAATTTTTTTGGAGAAATTTTAAGAAAAAACTTGGGTTTTCAACATTACATCATACATAAAAGGAGTGGTTTTTATGTCAAAAATCAATGTTGTTATCTGGAATGAATTCCGACATGAAAGAAACGAGGAAGGCTGCCGCGCCGTTTATCCCGAAGGCATACACGGTTGCATCAGAAATTTTCTGAAAGTAAACGAAGACCTTGAAATCACCTTGGCGGCGCTTGACGACCCGTGTCAGGGGCTTCCGGATGAGCTTCTTGAAAAGACTGACGTTCTTATCTGGTGGGGACATATGGCTCACGGCGAGGTAAGCGACGAGCTTGTGGAAAAGATAAGGCAAAGAGTCTACGCGGGTAAAACCGGGCTTATTGTGCTTCATTCCGGGCATCATTCAAAGGTTTTCAAACAGGTTGTCGGAACAACCGGAAACCTTTCGTGGGGAAGAGACCAGAAGGAAGTCGTATGGAATCTCATGCCGTCGCATCCCATAGCGGCAGGTATCCCCGAGCATTTCACACTTGACCTTGAAGAACTTTACTGCGAGCCCTTCTACATTCCTCAGCCCGATGCTCTGGTCTTCGGCTCATGGTACGAAGACGGATTTATATTCCGCAGCGGCGTATGCTTTCTGCGCGGTTTGGGTAAGGTATTCTATTTCCAGCCGGGACATGAATTCGACCGCTCGTTCTACAATCCCTACGTACAGCGCATAATTAAAAACGCGGTGTACTGGGTAAAACCCGCAGACGTCGGATATACCGTGCCCGAGGGCGCTCCCAATGTTACATTTAAAGTGACCGACGAATTCAACTGAGCGTTTTTAAACACTTCCGGGTCGAAATTCAAAACCCGCGGATTCTCATTGAACGCAAAAAATCCGGCTCGGATCCGGAAAACATTTACGCATCTAACTCAACCCATAAAAAATCACCCGCTGTCCAAAGACAACGGGTGATTTTGATACTTTTGCAACAGTAAATCGGTCAACAATTCATATGACAAAGTCACTGCATATTCATTTTCTATAGTGTTGAATCGTTTTTTGCACCGACTCTTATTCGTCCAATTTTTCAATCCGAAAACTCAAGAGAATATTTCTTCAGATACTCCTTATACATTGAGTTGAATTCCCTGCTGTCGGATTTAACACCGTGCAGATAACCGTGAATATCGAGAGAGTTATTTCTGGACATTTCAATTATACATCCCGCGATGTTTGAACAGTGGTCGGATACGCGCTCGAGATTTGTAAGAATATCAGAAAGCACAAACCCGTGTTCGATTGTACACTCGCTTTTCTGAAGCCTTAAAATATGGTTCAGCTTTATGCGGTCTTTAAGATAATCTACCACCTGCTCAAGAGGCTCGACCTTGGACGCGGCGTTCAAATCGTTTTCCACAAAAGCCTGCTTTGTAATCGAAAGGATCTCGGCAACGGCTCCATACAACACATTGAGCTGTCTTTTTGCTTCATCCGAAAAGACTATGTTTTTGTCCTTCATCTCCTCCGCCGACTCCAAAAGATTCACGGAATGGTCGCAGATTCTTTCAAGGTCGCCTATCATATGAAGCAGCTTTGTCACTTCGTGAACGTCCGATTCCGTCAGGCTCTTGGATGAAAGCCTGACCAGATACGACCCGATGGCATCCTCGTAAACATCGGCTTTGTTCTCGCTTTCCATTATTTCGGACGCGGCTTTTTCATCATAAAAATCCAGAACACCGATAGACTTCACAAGCGCGTCCGTGCAAAGACAGGTCATCTGACACGCCGCCTCACGGCTTCTTTCAATTGCGACACTGGGTGTATCCAGAAGACGTTCATCAAGCAGCCCTGTAATTTCATCTTCTTTTTTATCATTTCCGCGCACCGACAATTGCGCAAGTTTTTCAAGCTGCTTTGAAAACGGTGCTATAAGCAATACAGACAGTATTTTGAACACGGTATGAACCGCCGCCACACCCCACATATCAATTGCGGAATCCACAAATGCCCAGTCAAAGATCAAATCAAATAAATAAAACAATGAAAGCAATACGACAACGCCTATTATATTAAAATAAAGATGCACAAGCGCCGCCCGTTTTCCGTTTTTATTCGCGCCTATAGAGGATATCATCGCGGTTATGCATGTGCCGATATTCTGTCCCATAATAATAGGAATTGCCATTCCGTATGAAATAGCTCCGGTCGTCGTCAGTGACTGCAATATACCCACAGAGGCGGAAGACGACTGAATAACGGCGGTCAGTACCGCTCCGGCAAGAATTCCGAACAGCGGATTATTGAACATCACAAGTATTGACGAGAAAGTCTCATTTTCCCTAAGTCCCGACACCGCAGAGGACATTATGCTCATTCCGGTCATCAGCACGGCAAAACCAAGCAATATGTTTCCTATATCTTTTTTCCTGTCTTTTTGTGAAAACAGCAAAAGACATATGCCCAAAAGCGCAAGTATCGGCATCCAGGCGTCGGGGCTCAGCCATGAAAGCAATGAAGAAACATTTCCGTCAGAGCTTATTCCGGACATCGCGGTAAGCCACGAAGTGACTGCCGTTCCGACATTTGCCCCCATGATCACGCCTACCGCCTGAGAAAGCGTCATTGTGCCGGAATTGACAAATCCCACCACCATGACCGTAGTCGCGGAGGATGACTGGATAACGGCAGTAACCGCCAGCCCCAGTAAAAATCCCTTTAATTTATTGGAAGTAAGATTCCCCAAAATTGTCTTAAGCTTTCTTCCGGCGCTTTTTTTCAGGGAGTTCCCCATTATATCCATGCCGTAAAGAAAAAGAGCAAGTCCGCATATAAGTGTCAGTATATCCATCAAGTTCATTTAATCTGTCTCCGATTTCCGGTATTATTTATCCTATAATACATTATTTTTATAATTTCTTAGTTAGAGTGATGTTAATTTTATGTTAACAAACGCCTTGTGCAAACATTTTTGAAACACAATCTGAAAGAATTGGCCGGGTCTTATTTAACATAGCGAACGGTTGCCCAATACCTTCGGTAAAAAGCAACCGCTCTATTTTTCAGGTCAAGTTATTCTCCACTCTTATTGACTTATTTTTCAGACTTATGCAAATAATGAAGTTTAGGCAACCGTTCCTCAAAAAGACATGATCTCCTGACGATAACATATTCCGTCTGTGCT
>CALWJX010000043.1 GCA_944381085.1 uncultured Clostridia bacterium | reverse complement strand
GTTGTGGTGACTACATTATACCATATCTTTGAGTATCTTCCTATCCTTTTTGGTTCATATCATTTTAGCACATACATAAAGCTTAAAAAATTTTTTGAAAAACTATTGACAAGACCTGGATTTTATGATATAATAAACAAGTCTCAGATAAAAAAGGGACAGAATGGCTTTTTTATGCGGACTTAAGGCGGAGTAGCTCAGCTGGCTAGAGCAACCGGTTCATACCCGGTAGGTCATGGGTTCAAGTCCAATCTCCGCTACCATTTCGGCCCGTTGGTCAAGCGGTTAAGACACGGCCCTTTCACGGCTGTAACATGGGTTCGATTCCCGTACGGGTCACCAAACGCAACAAATCCGAACACTTGGTAAAAACTATGTGTTCGGGTTTGTTTTTTTTGTACATATAAGAGTTTAGTTTATGCTGCAAAAAATAAATGATTTGAAACTTTTTATGAAGTTGAAAAAAAACAGCAAAATCTGTTGAGCGTCTGACGAACGGCCGGATATTTGAACATTTCAATCTTATTCAGTAAGTTAGCCGTAAAAACAGCGTAATATATCGAAAATAACGGTTATTCACGTTGAGTCGGGTAATTTTATCTGTGCGATTATATTGTTTAATTCCGGAAGCGTCATAGTTTAATTTCAAGCTGGCAGTCAAAGGGTTCTTTTTCGACATGCTCCTGTTTTATATAAACGGCGTCTACACACCCCATTTTTTTATAAAAAGCCTGTGTTTCCACCGCTGAGTGAGCGGAAATATAAAGCCTTTCGGCGCCGTTTTCTTTTGCCCATTTCTTTGCCTCGAGAAAAAGATTGGCGCCTATTCCCCGATTGCGCAGGTCCTCGGATACGTGGATACATGACAGGTCAAGATATTTGTGTTCGTTTCCGAATAACTCCGATTCCACCGAGACAAAACCTTTCAGAACACCGTCCGAAAAGGCTCCGTATACCAGTCCTCCCGTTGATACCGTGTTTTTCAGACAGAAAACCAATGTTTTATAATCTTCCTCGCTCCAGTCGTCAACAAAGGGAGCGTCTTTTATTACCCACGTATTGTTTTCACGTCTGCGGCATTTCGTGACAATTTGACGCCTTATAAATCCTTTAAATAATTCCCGGCATATTTCGGCTTCGTTTATAGTTCTGTAATGAATCAAGTATTAAAAATCCTCCTCATTTAATGGCGGTCAAAAATATTTACGGCTTACCATGACTCAACATATATCTCGCTTCTAAAGCTTTTTTACGGTGCGTCAGTATTCCTGTATCGTTACGGAACCGATGAAAAATTCACAGGAGAGAATCTGATACAGTAAAAATCTGTCGGTGCCGTCGGGTGGTGTCGTATTAAAAGTCAATGTAAGGAATCTGCCGTTTTCGGGGTCTTTATCAACCGTATAATTCTGCTCCGCGCCGTTTTGGACTCCGTTTGCCATGTTAAGAAGCACAAACGCTCCCCGCGCGCCGGAACTTGCCAGATTGCCCCTCACGTCATATATCTCAAGAACAATTTTATAGCTCTTACCGGGGCTCATAATATTGTCGAGAGAGAGCATGTTGAGATTTTCCGTCATATAGTATACGGTTTCTCCAAAACCGTGGTTTCTGAGCATTTCCGCGGTCTCCGGGTCAAGAGATGACAATGAAGCGTATGAATCGTTGCCGGTATTCAGTACATTATTTTCCGTAAAATCAAATGTATAGCCTTTTTGCAGTTCTTCATGAGACGGTGTTTTGAAATCATCTCTGTGCTCAAATTCCTCGGGCTTTTGTGATTTAGCCGCCGTCACCGTAAAATTGCCTATATAGATGTCGGCGTATTTTTTCGGAGCGTTGTTTATATAAAAAGATATACGATATTCGCCGGTATTTCCCACTGTCCAGTCTGTTTCAAAATGATACAGTCCGCTGCCCTCGAACAGACCCTCGGCAAGAATCCTGTTGCCGGCCGTTCCGTCGAGAACCATAAGGTATATATTTGTACCTCCGTCCGCTTGGATCATTTCCGAGGCTATGTACGCGTCAATTGACAGCTTATATGTTTTTCCCTGAATGTAGAAAGACGGGTCGGTAAATCCGGTGAATTCACCGAGCTCGCCGCCGACATGCAGCACGGTGTCCGAAAACTTTTGTCTGTTAGCCAATATCGCGTCTCTTACCTTAACGTCGTCAATGTCGGATATTTTTACCGCTTCCGATTTGTTTCCGATCGTTACCTCATCGTTCCAGACAAATGTATGTCCTTCTCCGAGCTGTTCCGCCGACGGATTTTTATTTGAATACAAAGATATATTTATATTTCCGATAAATACCTCTCCGCTGCCTTTGAATTCCATTATAATTTTGTTGTTTTCGGAACTTGCCCGGTATATTACGGACACGCTTTGTATATTGACGCCGGTCTTTACGACATCTTCGCCGATCAATTGTTTTTCCGTATCACTTGCGGCATATACGGAGCCCGTGAGCCCATTTGAGAAATAATCAAAACTGATTATGTATTCCTTTCCGTCGTCGTGAAAATAGTCAAGTGTTTGCTTCGACAGACCACACAGCTCTACGGTTGATTCGGATTGAGAGCTTGCTTTGAGCAGCTTGTCGGAGAAATTGCCGGATGATAAGATTTTGACTTTTATATCGTCGTTTTCTATTTCGTCTGCCGTTATAACGTCGGCTCCGACGGTATTCATTGTGTGCCAGTACCAATCATATGTTACCGTGTTTTCAAAATCCTCATATAAAGGAGTGATCTCTACCGGAAGAATTTTATTGTCTTTGTTTTTTTCCGTAAACAAATCCTCTTCCGTATAGCTTTCGGCAACGGTATAGTTTGATCCGGTTCTGGAGATAATTTTGCATCCGTCGTTGAATTCACAGCCCCAAAAGCCTATATTCTCTATTTTTTCCCCGATTTTCTTTAGGTACTTTGACAGTTCTCTGTTATACGCGTCTATTTCAATTGTACCGCCGTTAAAGGTGCAGTCAATGAAGTCCACGTTTCCCGGCAGCGGACCCTCAACTCCGCCTTCTACCATCATCCAAGTTGCAAGCATGTCGAACACCGTGTTTTCGACTCTGAGGTCACGAAGAAAACGAAATGTCCCGGTAAATTTGCAGTCTGTAACAGTGCTGCCCGGAGCGCATGTGTTGCGGTTTGCCACCACGCAGCCCTCTTTCAGATCGGGAATTGTCTGACCGTAATCAAACACTAATTTTGTCGTGCCGTCGGGATTTACTTCCGCGGACCTTACTGTGACACAGCCGTAATATCTGTTGTTTTTGATGTCGTAAATGTCCACAATATCGCCCTTTTGACAGTCGAACGCCAACTTCTGACCGATACTGTAATGTTCATAGTTTGTCACATATACAGCCGAGTCGTTTGCCACACCGGTTATGTATCCCAGAGTTCCGCTTATGTTGAACACATCATCGAAGATTACGTCTGTTTGGCAATTGTTCCAATGTATTCCGCCGCGGTTGTCTTTGCAGTGATATCCGTCTCTCCACGCGACCATTTTTATCTCTCTGTCGTTGTCCTGCGCAGGGGAGATATCGGTATTCTCAAAGAAAATTTCCGCACTGTTTGATTTGATCGCGAAAGTAAAGGACGGGGCGGAGCATATCCTGATATTTTCAAACAAAAGCGCGTTTTCGCAGCCGCCGATATATATCATTTCGCCTATGCAGTGTCCTATACCGGGATTCGGAAGAAAAACAAGGTCGCCCACGCCGTATCCCGGAGTGCCGTTGTACTCCACCGTAACGGTTTTTTCTCCGATTTTATTCATTTCTCCCATAAACATATGCGGACGGTTCTGAATGCCTTTGTTGTATTTTATGGAAAAGCCGTTGACCGAGCTGAAATCAAAGCTGTCGGTATAGGGATTTATGTCTGTAGCATAGGTGACAAGACTGCCGTTTACGGATGTGACTTTCCCGACCATATATACGGGTACGGACATATCAAAATTACAGTTTATAATTTTTATATCCGAGCAGTCTGTCAGTACGAAATATCTTATTCCGGGCGCGCAGACAAAGGTGGAGCCGTTGCCGTCAACGGTTATTTTTGAAGAATCTGATATGGCAAAGGGACTTGTAAACCCGCTGCTATTATTTTCGGAAGAAGCGATGTAATATTTTTTGTTTTCGCCGAATTTTAAAGTAGCCTGCTCTTCTATTGCCTTGTTTACCGCGTCGGTTATAGCCGGACCGTCGTCTGTGATTCCGTCGCCTTTTGCGCCGAAGTCCTCCGCATACAAAATAGTATCGGTCGCGGCTCCCGCGTCTTCTTTTAAATTTTTATCGGTTTCTTCTTCCATATTTGTTGTCTCTCCGTATGTACTTTCTTCGTTAACTGATGTTGACTGCGGCGAGCTGCCTGTTAAATCCGAGTTATCCGTATTTTTGTTGCAACCGAATGCCGAAGCCGATACCGTCGCTAAAATAATAAATGTCGTCAAAATTTTCATTGTGCTTTTTTTAAAAGTTTTCATAATTATAAACGCTTTCAAAAATATTTATTTGTAATATTATAACAAATAAAGAAAGACTTGTCAACAGTAAAGTAAATAATTTTTGTAAAATAAAAAAATCCGATCTCTCATAAAAACCGAGACCGGATATTATATTTAAGCAAATGAGAGAGGTGACAGTCTTCGCATACGGCGTCTGCTTCGTCTGCTTCTGCTGCAAATATAATCGAAAATCAACATAAAAACACACCTTCCCGGTTTTATCGCCGCCGTCTTTACTTCGGTACGGTTAAAAGAGAATTTTAAACTGACTTTTTGACACTCAAAAACGCAAACCTTTTGAGTCAATATTATTTTGCGCAGATTTTTGATTTTTAATATGTAAATTTTTTCATATGGTATTCCTGAAAAATAATGACAAAAAAGTTGGTTTTTATTAAAATAACGGCAAAAAACACTTGTTTATGGCTGCGATTTCATGGATTACAAGATATTGTGCCTTGAATTATTCCGTTATTCATGCTAAAATACAGTCGTGTTAAAGAACAGTGGCGCGGTTCAACCTGAACAGCCGGGTTCCGAAAGCATAATACATATGGAAAGGTAAGAAAAAATTGACAAAACAGGAAAAAAGAATATCGAAAGTTGTTATTGCCGTAATGCTCGTGGCAATGTTAGTAGGAGTTTTCTCCTCAATCGGAGTTTCCGCCAAACCGGCAGGAAGCCACTACATGAATGTTTCAATCGACAACCGGGATGTGCTTGACGGACGGGTTTTCAATATCAACGGAAGCACATATGTCCCGATGCTTAGATTTGCAAATACAATTTCCCGCTTTACATACTCGTACGACAGTTCGTCAAAAACACTTTATATGTGGGGGACAAACCTTGAGGTCATCGCCCGTGAGGGAGACCTGTATATTATCGCCAACGGCAGGTATTTTTATACCGGGTCTGAGGTAATGCTTTATGACGGTGAAATGTATGTTCCGATCCGCCCGCTTACCAAGGCGCTTAATTCCACTGTCGAATGGAGCGTCGAAGATAATAAATTCTATGTATATTCAGGGGATACCACAGCCCTGAAAAACAGCAACGAAGTATATAACCCTGACGATATTTATTGGCTCTCACGCATTATTTCGGCGGAAGCGAGAGGCGAGTCAATGAAGGGCAAAATCGCTGTCGGAAATGTAATACTTAACCGTGTACGCTCAAAGGATTTTCCCAATACCATTTACGATGTGATATTTGACAGAAAATTCGGAGTGCAGTTTACTCCTACGGCAAACGGCGCCATTTACAATACGCCTACAAACGACAGTGTAATCGCGGCAAAAATATGCTATGAGGGCTATTCGCTGTCATCCTCGATTCTCTACTTCTTAAATCCGAAATATGCTACGTCCTCATGGATTCAGAACAATAAAACCTATGTCTTTACAATAGGAAACCATGCTTTTTATGAATAATAACACAGATAATATGTAAAACGGCAATCTCCTGCGCCTTTTTTGGGCGGCAGGAGATATTTTGATTTTTATGGAAAACAAACTGTCAATTAAATATTTGCCTGTACAATTATTAAATGTTAAATATTTACGCCCGGTGTTTTTGACTTTGATTTTCTTTACCCGCTTTTTCGGATTATCCGCGGATGCCGCAATGGCACACTTGCCGCAAAGACATAAATGCCTTAAATGCCTGTTTTCGTATTGACAACGGATAAAAAATATGGTAAAATATTTCTTAAATATAAAAGACAGGGAATTTACGTAAAATATAAATTAAGGATTTTCAAAATGGCTTGCCGGCAGTCCCGATACGTAAAAAAATCAATGCCGGCAATATGAAAGGATAAATTATGCATTGGTCAGAAGAAATAGCGCAAAGAATAATCGAACGCAATCCGAATAAGGAAGAATATATCTGCGCCGCCGGCATCAGCCCGTCAGGCTCGGTCCATATAGGTAATTTCAGGGATATCGCCACCAGCCTTTTCGTCGCCAAGGCGCTGAGAAAAATGGGAAAAAAGGCAAAGCTGCTGTTTTCGTGGGATGAGTTTGACCGTTTGAGAAAAGTTCCGGCTAATGTCGCCTCGCTCCCCGGAAGCGAGGACA
Source organism: uncultured Clostridia bacterium (assembly GCA_944381085.1). Taxonomy (GTDB): domain Bacteria; phylum Bacillota; class Clostridia; order Oscillospirales; family CAG-272; genus SVTX01. The sequence continues at coordinate 8,315 of CALWJX010000043.1, read as the reverse complement.
TGGAAAAGTGCATCGGAAAACCGTATGTTGACGTGAGGAATCCTTTTTCGGACGACGCTGCGAATTACGCCGCGCACTTTGAGCGCGAATTTGAAAAGTCAATAAAAGAATTCGGAATCGACATGGAATACAGATATCAGGCGGAAATGTACCGTTCGGGCAAGTATGTAAGTCATATACTCACGGCCCTGAAAAAACGGGGGGAGATATTTGACATTCTCGATTCCTTCCGCACACAGAACGCCGAAGAGGGAGAGAGAGAAGCATATTATCCTGTAAGCATATACTGTCCCGTCTGCGGTAGAGATACCACAAAAATCCATTCTTTGTCGGACGACTGTACCTTTGCCGATTACGGCTGTCAGTGCGGACATGAGGGAAGCTTTGATTTTACAAAGGATTTCAATTGCAAGCTTTCGTGGAAGGTGGACTGGCCAATGCGTTGGCTCTACGAGGGAGTGGATTTTGAGCCGGGAGGCAAAGATCACGCTTCTCCGACAGGCTCGTATCAGACCTCAAAGGTCATAGCAAAGCGCATATTCGGTTGCGAAGCGCCTATATTTCAGGGGTACGAATTTATCGGTATAAAGGGAGTCGCCGGTAAAATGTCAGGGTCATCCGGTCTGAACATGACTCCGGAAACACTGCTTAAGCTTTATCAGCCTGAGATTATTCTCTGGCTGTACTCAAAGACAGACCCGACAAAGGCGTTTGACTTCTGTTTTGACGACGGAATACTGAGACAGTATTTTGAGTTTGACAAAATGTATAACGAATATATTTCGGGACAGGCAAACGAGTATAACGCGGCTGTCATGTACAACTGCGTTATAGAGGGCAGAAAACTTGACACGGTGCCCATGAGTCTTCTGGTACAGCTCGGCAGCGTTGTCGATTTCAATGTTCCGATGCTTGAAACGGTATTTGAAAAGATAGGAACGCCCTATAAATACAGCCAGTTTGAGGACAGGCTTGGCAGAGCGAAATTCTGGCTTGAGCAGTGCGCGCCCGAGCAGGTAAACAGACTGCGCAAGGGCAGAAACTTTGAGGTTTACAATTCGCTTGACGAAAACGAAAAAAGAGAAATTGAGCTTCTTTGCGCGTACATTAAAAAGGGAGGGTATACTCTCGACGAGCTTAATTCCGAGCTTTACGCCATTCCCAAATCTGTGCTTGTGGATACAGCCGACCAGAAAGCTCTGAAACAGGCTCAGGGGCAGTTTTTTAAAACTGTATATAAACTGCTGATAGATAAGGAACAGGGGCCAAGACTTTATCTTTTTCTGTATGCCATCGAACCGTCAAGATATATTCACCTGCTTGATTTTTCATATCCCGCTACTGAGGAAGAGCTGACCCCGGAGCCGGTAGAGGTCGCGGATGTAAAGGAAGAAAAGGTGTACGGCGACCCCGACCCGGTATTGCCCGTAAACGAGAATAAAATTACTATAGATGATTTCCGCAAAATAGATATGCGGGTATGCAAGGTGCTTAAGTGTCAGGAAATCAGAAAATCGCACTCTTGCTATAAGATTACGCTCTTTGACGGTATAGGCGAGAGAGTCATTGTATCGAGCATTAAGCATGACTATACCCCGGAGGAGCTTATAGGAAAGAAAATTATAGTTATAGCCAATCTTGAACCCGCCCGGATCACGGGAGTAACAAGCAACGGAATGCTCATAGCCGCCACCAACAACGCCTGCGGGTGTAAGGTTATTTTCGTTGATGATTCGGTCCCGGAGGGAACCGTGATACACTGATTCCCTGTACGGTTTTTAAAAAATCGGTCTCCGGTTTTTTGATAATACAAATAAAAAAACAACAGGAAAGGAACTTTATGATGAAAACCAGAAAATTGATTTGCGGTCTTGTATGCGCGTTTATGCTGATTTCGTTTTCCGCGACAGCGGCATTTGCGCTTCCGGGTGAGGTGACGGGAGAAGCCGACCGGACAACAAGGGAAATTACCCTGAGCGACGGCACAAAAACCGGCGTTACCGAAACCAGAATATTACTCCCCACGGGCACGGTCTACAACACCGCGGGATACGACAAGGAAGCTTATTTTGTCGAGTTTGACCTTGCCAATACAAATTTGTCCGTAGAGGCAATAAACAACGGCGAGCACCTTGTCGATGTGTCGACCGTTAAATCGGCAGTGGAAAATTATAACTCCGCCCATCAGGGGCAGACCGTGCTCGCGGCGATGAACGGCGACCTTTGGATGACCGCGGTCCACAGCAACGAGGGAATAACCAAAAGTCTGCTCAGAGTCTCCAGGGGCGTAATGATTTCTGACGGAGAAATATGGGCGAGCCAGGAAATAGGAATGGAAAACGCGGAGGCGACAAACGCGGAAAAAGGCACAACCGCGGCGCCGAAAGCCGCTTTCGGCGTAACCTCGCAGAATCAGCCTTTGGTAGGCGTACCGAAAATTTCCATAAGCGTTAAAAATGACACAAGCGGTGAAAGCTTTGTGGCGGACGGTATAAATCGACTTCCCGCCGACGATTCGGTTATTGTTTACAATTACAGATGCTTTACCACAAACTATGCTTTGAATGACTCATACGAGATAGAAATAGAATCCGATAACACCGCGTTTACAATCGACGGAAAGGTTGAGGGGACCGTAAAAGCCATTTATCAAAGCGGCAGCACCTCAAGACCCGAAATCGGCAAAAACAGCATAATTATTACCGTCAGAGGCGATAAAATCGATTCGGTTAAAGACAAATTTTCCGTAGGAGATAAGGTTTCGTTTGACTGCGGAATAACCGACGATATAGGCAATACCGAGCTTTGGCAGGACGTCAGAGAGGCGATAGGCGGACATATCATTCTGTTTTCCGAGGATAAGCCGTATACCTCTTTGGGCGGCAATAACGAATACCCCGTGGCGCTTATAGGTATTAAGGACGACGGCAAGGTTATGTTCTGCACGCTTACTTCCGCCGAAAGCGGAAAATACATAGGAGCGAATTATTCCACGCTCACAAAATTTGTGCGTGAGGCGGGCTATAACAGCGTGTTCTTCCTTGACGGGGGAGGCTCTACTACCATGGTAACGCTTGAGGAGGGCACTTATTCGGTGAGAAACCACTGCTCGGACGCCGGGGGCGAGCCGAGGTCTGTCATCAGTTCCGTGGCGGTTGTGTGGAATGATGAAAAGGTATGCGAAAAACAGGGAAGCCTTGACTATATAGAGCAGGCGGTAGATCTGTCTTCTTTCCCCGCGCAGTATATCCCCGCGGATCTGATGCCTGAGATAGTTTCGGGCGCGAACGCGTGCGGGCTTTCGTACAACGCGCAGGAAAATTCATTTGATATGACCGTAACGCAGACCACAAACGACCCGTATGCCGCGCTGAATTATTCGACAATTTCGCCCATAAGCGCGGACGACTATAAGTATATTGTCATAAAGGCGAAGACAAATGTTGAAAAGAGCACAAATCTAATGCTGTATTATTACACCGGGACCGCGCAGGGCGCTACTCCCGGAATGACCAAGTCCGTAAGCATAGACGGAAGCGGGGAGTGGAAGTATTACATTGTCGATATGAGCGGCGTATCAAATTGGACGGGCACCATAAACGGCATCAGGCTGGATATATTCGACAGCATAAACTCGGAGGCGGGAGACATGTTCTCCTTCGGCGGCATTGCACTGTGCAAGACAGAAGATGAGGCGCATAGCGTGGCAAACGGAGAGCTGCCTGACGGCGCTTATGAAAGCTATGACAAATACAAGGAGGAAATGACGCCGGAAACTGAGGAACCCACCACCGAAAATAATACCGAACAGCCTACCGAGACTGCCGGCGAGACAGATACCACCGCGGCTCAGGAAACTTTGACCGCCGAGGATACTCAGGCGCCTTCCGAAACCTCAGAAGAGTCCACGACCGAGCCCGGAGCGCAGAATGAAGGCTGTAAGTCGGTAACGGGAGTCGGAGCGGTTCTGGTTCTGACCGCGGGATTTTCCGGATTTTTGGCAATAAGAAAAAAACACAGCCGGTAAGCCGGCATTAAACACCCTATAGATATACAATTTAAATTATCCGCTCAGTGATATTATACGGAATGTCTTCCGATACGCCCGGAAAACGTGCGTTTTGAAGTTTTTACAGTCGATATGACTGCCTTTTGAGTGACCTTTGACTGACCGGAGGGTCGGTCAAAGGTCATACCGATACAACCTAATCCCGGACAAAATGCTTTATGAAAGGTTTTGTTACTATGCGTCGGCGCGCCGATGCATCATAAATCAGGAGGAAAAATATGAAAAACCGATTTATCGCCGCTACAGCCGAGTATTCCGACTATGGCAGAAATGTCCCTGCTCCGTATATGCGCGGAAGCTTTACATTGGAAAGTATTCCGCAGACCGCATCTTTTACTGTTACCGCGCTGGGCTTTTACGATGCTTACGTAAACGGCACACGTGTAACCAAGGGTATCATGGCGCCGTATGTGTCAAATCCCGACGGAGTGGTCGTATTTGACCGCTACGATATCCGTCGGCTTCTGCGCGTCGGAAAGAATACGATAGGACTTATTCTCGGAAACGGTTTTACCAACGCTTTCGGCGGTTTTACATGGGGCTTTGACAAAGCGGATTTCCGTGCGGCTCCCAAAACCTCTTTTTGCGTCACGGCAGACGGATCCGAGATTTTTTCTTCTGACGGAATAGTCAGATGCGCGCCCTCTCCGCTTCTGTGCGACGATATACGGGAAGGAGAAATATACGACGCCGGTAAAGAGACGGATAGCTGGAATCTTCCGGATTTTGATGATTCGGACTGGAGTCCGGTAATAGAGGCGTCCGCGCCGAAAGGCGACTTTTATACGGCGGATTTTGAACCCATAGGCGAATACAGACTGCGTCGCGCCGTTTCGTATTTTCCGGTAGAAGACGGATATATATATGATTTCGGCGTCAATACCTCGGGGGTTCCCGTGCTGAAAATAGACGGCATACCCGGACAGACGGTGGAGCTTGTGTGCGGCGAATGGCTGCGCGACGGCAAAATGGATACCGAAAACATACAATGCTGGGAGCGGCTTATTTCCGGATACGGAGACATACAGCGGGTTGTTTATATCTGCAAGGGAGAAAAGGGTGAGGGATATGCCCCCCGCTTCAGTTATTACGGCTGTCGTTATGTCAAGGTTAAGGGTGTGCTTCCATCTCAGGTTACCGCAGATCTTATTCGGTTTTCGGAACAAAGCAGCGTCATGAAAAAAATCGGAAGATTTTACTGTTCGGACGAGTATGCCAACAAAACATTTGAAAATACTCTTCGCAGTGACTTTTCAAATTTCTTTTATTTCCCCACGGACTGTCCTCACCGCGAAAAAAACGGCTGGACAGGCGATATTTCTCTTTCCGCAGAACAGTTTACTTTGCTGATTGACTGTGAAAAGTCCCTCAAAATGTGGCTGAGAAGCGTGCGCGCGGCTCAGAGGGAGGACGGTTCCATACCCGGGATAGTACCCACCGCCTTTTGGGGATATGAGTGGGGAAACGGTCCGACTTGGGACGCGGCGCTTACGCGCGTGCCGTACTTTCTGTACCGATACCGAGGTTGTCGCGATATTCTGGAAGAAAACGCAGATGCGATATATAAATATCTGGATTTTCTGAATTCGCTTAAAACCGAAAACGGCATGATAGAGTACGGACTGGGAGATTGGTGTCAGATAGGAACAAGCGAGGGCGGGCTTCACGTTACGCCCGCAGTGGTTACAAACACTTTAAGCGCGTTTGATATTTGCGATAAGGCTTCCCGGATATTCCGCGTGCTTGGGCAACATGAACGCGCGGGCAAGGCAGATCTGCTCAGAGAAGATTTTCTTGCAACACTGCGCAGAGTCTGCGTTGCCGATATTCCTCCTATGTCTCCAAACTGCAGGACTCAGACCGCCGTGTCTATGCTGCTGCATTTCGGAATATATGACGAGGCGCAAAAAGAGAACGGGGCGCGCTGGCTCAGAGAACTTGTAAGCGGAGCCGAAAACCGTATGCAGGTCGGGGTGCTCGGCGTGCAGTCGCTGCTTCGGGCGTTGTGCGAAAACGAAATGGTCGACCTTGCCTATGAGATAGCCATGAGCCCCGACAGAGTTTCCTACGGAAGCGAGGTTGCGCACGGCGCCACAAGCCTTTGGGAATGGATACATACATTCAAAAGCGGTACGAACGAGGTATCGGTAGGCAGAACACGTTCTCTTAACCATCACTTCTGGGGAGATATAGCCGCATGGTATATAACCTATCTTGCGGGGATACGGATAAACGAGGGATTTTTCGATTTAAACGAAATAAATATAGAGCCGTATTTTCCGGACGCGCTTTCACACGCATATGCGGAATACAACACCCCGTTCGGAGAAGCGGCGGCAAGCTGGCAACGCACCGGAAAGGATAAAATATCGCTATTTGTCCGTGTCCCGGAGCAGATGCACGGCAGACTTGTGCTTCACGACGGTTGGAGCGCGAAGGAAAGTAACTTGCTTAAAACCGGGGGCAATATTTTCACGCTTGAAAAAGGAGTAAAATAGCGTAAAAACATATTACATCGCATTATGTACAGTCGGTATGCATAAATTTTATGAAAAGCTTAAAGTTATTTAAAATAGGGATTTTCATGTCCGGTTGAGCTGCCTGAAGGCGGAAAAGGGGGATTAATATGCAAAAATTTATTGTAATGTCGGCGGACGCGCTGGTAAAGGAAGACCTGAAAATATTGGAGAAGATGCCTAACTACCGTAAATATGTACGGGGAGGGGCGTGTACGGAGAGTATGCTTTCCGTGTATCCTACGGTAACATATGCCGCGCATACGGCAATGGCGACGGGCTGCGTGCCGGGTAAAACCGGCATTACCGGAAACTTTGAAAAGATAGAGCCCGCGACCTTTGAGCATCCGTGGGTGCTTGACCATAAGTTTGTGAAAGTGCCGGATATTTTTACCGCCGCCAAGCGCGCGGGACTTACCACGGCGTCGGTGTTTTGGCCTGTGACCGGAAATCACCCGGACGTGGATTATCTCATAAACGAATGGCCGGGCTGCGCTCCGGATATTCCTATAGCGGAGGCGCTGAAGACCCAGGGGTCTTCCGAAGAGATGTGCGAAATCGCGCGGATGTACGCCGGTGAAATGCGGCGTTCGGGCGATCACCCGGGATGCGATTACTTTATCGCGGACTGCGCCGCGGAGATTATCCGCCGCCATGCCCCCGACCTTATTATGATTCACCCTGCCAATGTGGACGGCGCGAGACACTCATCGGGCGTGTTTTCCGAAGACGCGGAAATTGCCGTCAGGGAAACCGATGATATGATAGGCATTGTGTGCCGCGCCATGGAGGCGGCGGGGTACGGAAAAGAGCTGAATTTTCTGCTTGTGAGCGACCATGGACAGCTCAATGTGGAGCGTATTCTGAATGTAAACGCACTTTTTACAGATCTTGGTTGGATTGCCCTGAATGACAAAGGCGGGATAAGCGATTGGAAGGTCTGGGCGATGTCTCACGGCATGTGCGCCTGCGTAATTCTCAAAGACCCCGAAGACACTGTGTTTAAAGGTCAGGTTGAAAAAAAGCTGCGTGAACTCTGCTCGGAGGGCGTGTACGGCATCGGAGATGTGCTGAATGAGCAGGAGGCGCGCGACCGGTACGGATATTGGGGAAACTTTTCTTTTGTGATTGATTCGGGACCGAAGGGTCTTACAGCGTTCGGGGAATCTTGCAGTCACCCGCTTGTAAGTTTAATGCATAATCTGTCAGATTACCGACATGGGCACGCCTCGCACGGATATCTGCCCGAAAAGGGACCGCAGCCGGTATTTTGCGCCAAAGGTCCGGCGTTTAAAGAAAATTATGTCGGCAAGGCGGGGAGAATTTTCGATCTGGCTCCGACCCTTGCCGCGGCTATGGGCATTGAATTTTTTGACTGCGACGGAGAAGCACGTACAGATTTGCTGAGAGCTGACCGCAAATAATAAAAACAGTTAGAAAAACTCCGCGATTGGGCGGTTATAGGCTGAATGCCTGCAAAAATTCTTTATGTACGTAATTAAGGCTTACGGATAAACACCGTAAGCCTTTGGTTTGATATGCAAATTGCATTGTAAAACTGTCAGAAAGTTTTAAAGTTTTTTGTAAAAGTTTTCGCCCGCCTTTTTTGAAGACGGAAAAATCTTTAAACACAAACTAATTTTCTTTAACCGTCAGATAACGGCGTACTTCTCTCTAAACCTTAACTTTCTATAGCCCTTAAAAAATTTTTGAAAGTTTTCGCCCGCCTT
>CALWJX010000042.1 GCA_944381085.1 uncultured Clostridia bacterium | reverse complement strand
CGGCGTGGAAATCGAAGATGAAACAACCGAGGCTCCTACCACGGCTGTTGAAACCGAAGCTCCCACAACCGAAGCAAGCGGAGAGGATACCACTGTTCCTTCCGAGACAAACGCTGAAACCGAAGCTCCCGAAGAAAGCGGATGCAAGTCCGTCGCTGGACTCGGCGCGATCTCCGTCATGACGATTGCCGCAGGCGCGGGTGTTGTTGTCAACAGAAAGAAGAAAAAGAAATAAGTTTTAACTTGTTTGTTTTCCAAATCTGAAAATAAAGATTTAGAGGGCGGAAATGTCCGATAAAACGGGGCTTGTCGCGCGTACGCGCGGCAAGTCCCGGAATTTTTGTACTTCGGCTTATTTATGATTGTCTGATAACTGTGAGTTGAAGTTTGAAAACAAGTACTCAAACATATATTTTGTATGTCGATATAAAAGTGCGCGATTTGTCATGACAAACCGCGCAATGTGTTGTGTAGAGCAAGAAAGGAATTGTTTTGGCATGAATATTATTGACCGCGATATAGATGGCGGGAAGCCGTTTGACTGGGGAAAAACTTCAAATGATTACGCGAAATACCGGGACATATATCCTCGGGAATTTTATGATAAAATTGTCAGCCGCAATCTGTGCGTAAGCGGTCAGAGTGTACTCGATTTGGGTACGGGAACGGGAGTTATACCCAGAAATATGTATAAATTCGGCGCGAAATGGACGGGAACGGACATTTCGGAAAATCAGATAAAACAGGCGAAAATCCTTTCCTGTGGTATGGACATAGATTATTATACGGTTCCGGCGGAAGAAGTGAATTTTCCGGACAATTATTTCGATGTTATTGTGGCCTGCCAGTGCTTTTGGTATTTTGATCATGAGAAGTTAATGCCGAATTTGTTCCGGATGCTTAAGCCGGGCGGTACATTGCTTGTACTGTATATGGCATGGCTTCCGTTTGAGGACGAAATCGCGGGCGCAAGTGAAAAACTTGTGCTTAAATACAGTCCGAAGTGGAGCGGGGCGGGCGAGAAAGTGCGCCGGATTGAGATACCGGGTCTGTATAAGGAAAAATTCAGTCTTGTTTTTCATGATGAATACAGACTGAAAGTGCGTTTTACACGTGAGAGCTGGAACGGAAGAGTCAAAGCATGTCGGGGAATCGGCGCGTCGCTTACCGAGGAAGAGATACTTATGTGGGAAAAAGAGCATACGGAGCTGCTTATGAATATTGCCCCGGATAATTTTGAGGTCGCTCATTACGCCGCCGTTGCGGAACTGAAAACCGTTAAATCCGGGTGATGTTCACGGTATCTTTGTTCCGACGGAGTTTTCAGATATGTTATGCCGGAAAATTTCAAGAGATTATTTTTAGAAAAAATAAATAACCGCCTGTGTTTGCCAAGGCTTATTGCCGAAAGCAACTTACAAGCGGTTTTATTGTTTTTTGAGGGATACTTAAAAATTTAAGAAAACAATTTAAAATCACTCGGCGGTCAGAAGATCCGATACCGCTTTGAGAGCCAGATCTGTCTGGTCTTTTGAGAATATAGTGTAGATTACATAATTTCCGTATACTGTGACCTTTGCCTCGTCAAGCTTGGAAAGCTCGTCGGCGCTGTACATCTCAAGCATTGAACGGAGTTTGCCGGTTTGCTGATCGACATAGCTTTGTACCGCGTCCTTTACTTTGGTTTTGTCGCCGTTTACATGAAAGACGCCGAATTCGTTTACATTTGAGGAAGTGGTGGAGGCCACTACACAGTAAGCGCTTGTGTTTTCGGTTATATCGGTCGCGCCCGAAAACTCAAGGGAAATATAATCGTTGCCCATAGTTGTATATCCGTTTTCTTCGGGAACCGCGTTTATAATCGCGTTTGACAGTGCATCTATGGATACATCATCCTTGTACTGTGAGTCGGAGCCGCACGCGGAAATCGCGAAAATGGCGGCGAGCATAAGAGAAATACTTAAAAGTACCTTTGATCTTTTCATACCGATATCCTTTCTTTTTTAAACAAATTGTAGAAAAACAAATATTTTATTTATAACCGTGAGTTCTTATATATTCAAGCAGGGCGCGGTATCCGTCCGCGGTAAGGTGAAGACCGTCTCCGTTGTCATATTCGGGCTTCAAGGCGCCCGTCGCGTCCTTCAGTATTGTTGCCGTTTCAAGATAACGCAGATTGTTTTGCTCCGCGATTTCTTTTACCCATACATTGGCGGCGTCGATTCTGGAATTTGCCAGACTCGGAGTATCTTTTTCTTTTTGAGCCGATACCGGAAAAATCGACTGAAGCATTATCTTGGTGCCGGGAGAATTTTCGAGAATCGTATCTATGAGTTTTTGGTAGTAGCTTTTGAACTGTGTTTCGGTGCAGTATGCCACTCCGTTGTTTATGCCCATGGTTATGACCATATATTCGGGTTTTTTGAGAGAGGCGGCTTGTCCTATTGTGATTTTTTCACCGGTTTCGGGATAGACTATTGTGGTGGTGTCGATGTTGTAGTCAAGATTCAGAGTGTTGTTTTCGCCCGACCACACCTGTTTGGTCTCGGTTCCTCCGGTCAGCACTCCGCGCGAACGCATGTGAGCCGTTGTGCTGTCGCCGAGGAATATTATGCTGTCAATATAGCTTTGTCCGTAATCGGGGGTTTCATCCAAGACTACCGACGTCGGTACAGTGCCTGTGCTTTGTGAATTGTCTTCTTGGTTTCCGGAATCGTTTTCGGTGTCAGTCTCGGCTCCGGACGCCGAAAATATAGGCTTTGAGCCTTTTATGCCGAGTACGAATAGCAAAACTATTGCTACCGCGGCAAGCAGCAAAGATATTGACGTTATAATAAAAGTGGCGCTTTCAATTTTCCGTGTGCTCATTATAATCTCCCGTGCCGCCACAGGCGGCGCAAACAGAATTTGATAAATTTTCGGTTTCGCGAGGCAAATGATTTTGCAAAGCGAAACAAAAAGCGTTTGGCTTTTTCGAAAATTTATGCGTGAAATCATATACGCTTTGACGCTAAAGAATTAAAACTTTCACGCAAAATTCCTTGCAATTTGTATCCATGATTTTATTGTTTTTTGTTGTCTGTGTTGTTTAAACCAAACTGACTTGTATATTCTTCCTTTTCTTTGCGCGGCTTATTCCCGGTTTTGGAGCCGCCTGCTTTTTTATATGAGACGTTTTTTTCCGAGGATATATTATTGGTCATGCCATTTGTCGTTCCGTTTTCTCTTACCCTGCGCAGCCTTGTGAAAAACGCAGTGGCGGCCGCGTACAGAATAACAAATATGACCATGATAATAAACGAGGGAGAAAAAGACAGGTCAGACGGCAAAACAAGACACAGGTAAAACCCGAGGGTGAATCCGAGACAATGTATGATAAGGCTTGCCGGAGCGGAAAAACGGCGGGATTGGCGCAAGACAGATACGCCTGCCGCGATGTATGAAAAGAGCAGCACCAAAAGAAAGCGCGCGGGTCTGAGAATATCCACGCTTGCGTCTTCCGAGAGCAATATGCCGAGAGCCGACATAACAGCCGTTATGAGCGTATAATACAGCGCCCCTCTGTATACTGTCTTTGCAAGAGCTTCCTTTAGCTTCATTTTGGACTTCCTTCCTTTTTCGTTACAATAGCTTATCCTGATATACGCGACATGATATCATTTTATCATAAATATTGCAATATTGCAAGACGGTAAGGCGATTTTTTTAATATTGTTCACACTTTTTCACAGTCTCAGTCCGGAGTCTCCGGATATTCATAAAAGACGCGGGAATAACGGTCTTTATCCTTAACATAGGTCTTGGCGCGGTTTTTTGTGAGAAATTCGCAGAGCGCGTACATGTCACACCATATCTGGTTGTAGCCGTCTATCTGAGATTCGTCAAAAATGATTTGCAGACCGTAGTGCAGATGCGGCGTATCTATGCCGTTGGTGTCCTCCTTTCTCGAATATCCCGTCATGCCGAGATACCCGATCACCTCTCCGGCATTAATCTGTTTGCCCTCATATAAATCCGCGGCATACGGATGCCCGGAACGCAGATGAGCGTAATAATAGTATCTTTGCCCGTCGTATGAGCGTATTCCGATTCGCCAGCCCCCGTACATATTCCAGCCGAGATGTTCGATATAACCGCTTTCGGTCGCGATTATCGGAGTTCCCACACTTCCGAGCAGGTCGTGCCCCAGGTGCGAACGCTTGTACCCGTAAGACCTGGAGGCGCCGAAATCGTCATAGTCTGAGTAATAATAACCGGACGCTATCGGGGAAAAAACCCTCAGACCGTAACATTTTTTTCTTGTTTCGCTACCGTCCTCCGAGACGGTAACCTCGGTATATTCGCCGACCATACCTCCGAGAACCGCGGTATATGCTTCAAGGTAATAGTCGTAAAGCTTGCGGTTTTTAATTGCGGACTCAACTCCGTTTTGATTTATCTCGTTTACCAGACTGTCGAGCCGGCTTTTTGAATATCTTCCGAAATCTCCGTAGTATTCCGAAGACAATAACGCGAGCAAGGTGATCCAGCCGATGTGATTTTCGCTTTTGTAAGTGCTTGTGTCAACCTCCAGACAGTCGCTCATAACTTTGCTTGTCGGGGTGAAATCGATGTATTTTATATAGCCGTCGCTTTGCGCGGCCGCGGCTACCTCCGCCTTTTCCAGGTCTTTTTTTGAAATACCCTGTGACACCGCGACGATTGCGACAATAAACGTAAGTATCAGAACAGAAAATCTTTGTTTCATATTTGTCCTTTCTTTGACTTGTTTTGACGCGGTGCCGCCATATATGTATAAATGTATAAATAATTATTCATATAACCTTGACAACAGAGCGAATTTTATGTATAATAGATACGGTATATTTTATGTAAGTTAATGTGCGTGTATTCCGAAAATCTTTTGTAATAATTATATAGATATACAGGTTTTTCTGAAAGGATTATATATGGGACAGATAAGCAGAAAAGAAGCCAGAGACATGCTCTTCGGGCTTCTGTTTGAGACTGAGTTCAAAAAAGACGATGAAAAATTGGGGATATATGAGCTTTCCTGCGAGAACAGAGATATCCCGGACAATATATATATAAAAAGCTGTTTTTTCGGAATCTGCGAAAATACGGAACTGCTGGATTTTATAATCGGCAAATATGCCAAGGGATGGAAGGCAGACCGCTTGTCCAAGGTGTCGAGGACGGTTATCAGACTTGCGGTTTATGAGATGCTTTTTGTAAAGGATATACATTCAAACATATCTGTCAGCGAGGCGGTCGAGTTAAGTAAGAAGTACGGTGAAGAAAAAGCAAGAGCTTTTGTAAACGGAGTGCTTTCAAGTATAGATAAGGATATTGTCAAAGTGGGGGTAGAGTCGTTTGTCGCTTCCGCAAAAAAAGAGCTTGAGGTCTTAAATAAAGAGGGCGAACAAAAAGAAAAACCGAATGAAAATGAGTCTGAGGCACAATTTTCCGAGAAAAAAATTTCGCGGGAAAAAGGCGGTGCCACGGAAAATTAATTATGCCGAATAATACGGGAAATAAAGTTTTTTTGGGTATTGACACGAGCAACTATACCACCTCCGTGGCTGTCTGTACTGTTGACGGAGAGATTGTCGCCGACGTCAGAAAAATGCTGCCGGTCAGACCGGGTGAATGCGGGCTGAGACAAAGCGACGCGGTTTTTGCTCATATTAAAAATCTGCCGGCATGTATGGATGAGATAAAAAGCAAATTGTCGGCACGCCCTGATCTGCGCGTGGCGGCGGTCGGAGTGTCCGAGAAGCCGCGCGACGCGGAAGACTCATATATGCCGTGTTTTCTTCCCGGGATTGCCGCGGCGCACAGCTTTGCCGCGGCTTTGAGTTACAAGTGTCAGATTTACGGATTTTCGCATCAGTGCGGTCATATATCCGCGGCGGTGTATTCGTCAGGCGCGGTTGACATTTTTAAATTTTCAAAGTTTTTAGCGTTTCATGTTTCAGGCGGAACGACCGATTTGCTTTATGTCACATTCGACAGGGACGGTTTGCGCGCGGAAAGCATAGGAGGCAGTCTTGATATCAACGCCGGTCAGGCAATAGACAGAACCGGAGTCGGAATGGGTCTGTCTTTTCCTTGCGGGGCGGAGATGGAAAAGCTCGCGTCAGAGCGTGACTGTGAAGGGCGGAAAACAAAAATTTCGGTAAAGGACACATACTGCAACCTGTCCGGACTTGAAAACCTTGCGTCTGAGCTTTACGCGAAAACACGGGACGCCGGACTTGTAAGCGCTTATGTGTTCGACTTTATCGGAGATACGCTGTGTGAGATGACAAAAGCCGCAATAATGAAGTTCGGTCAATTACCGGTGATATATGCCGGCGGAGTGATGCGCAACTACAGAATAAGAAAAAAACTGTCGGAGTATGAAAATTCTTATTTCGCTCAGCCGGAATTTTCGTCGGATAACGCGGCGGGCACGGCGCTTTTGGCGAAAGACCGTTTTTTGTTTTGTCAGTTTCCGCAAACAGATTGAAAACAAGGAAAACACGTGTAAAATCAAATCAAAATCAAGACGGTTCAATTTTTAAAATTGAAAATGGCGGCATGAGGTATTAAAATGCGGAATGACAATAATGTTTTCAGTGTTTCTGAAATAAATGAATATATAAAACTGAGACTTGACTCGGACCCTGTGCTCGGTAATATATGGATAAGGGGAGAGATTTCAAATTTTAAAAATCAATACTCAACCGGACATCTGTATTTTTCCCTGAAGGATTCCGAGGGTATTATCAAGGCGGTAATGTTCAGAAGTTATGCCCAAAAGCTGAAATTTGTCCCGTCGGACGGAGATAAGGTCTTGCTGCACGGAAGAATTTCCTCATATACCGCAAGGGGCGAATATCAGATATACGCCGACGAAATGCAGCCTGACGGGGCGGGAGCGTTGGCGCTCGCGTTTGAAAGGCTTAAGGCTAAGCTGATGAGCGAGGGACTTTTTGACTCGTCCCATAAGAAAATTATTCCGCGCTGTCCCGAAAGGGTCGGAATTATAACCTCGGCGTCCGGAGCCGCTGTTCACGACATGCTTAACATTTCGGGTAGGAGAAGCCCGCAGACCGAAATCGTCATATTTCCCGCGCTTGTGCAGGGCGAGGACGCCGCGAGGAGCTTGGCTTCGGGAATCAGGTATTTCAATCAGAAAAGCCATGTCGACGTAATAATCATAGGCAGGGGAGGCGGCTCTGCGGAGGACCTGTGGGCGTTCAACGATGAAGGACTCGCCAGACAGATATATGAATCCGAAATACCGGTAGTATCCGCGGTGGGTCATGAGACGGATTTTACAATTTGCGACTTTGTGGCGGACATGCGCGCGCCGACCCCGTCCGCGGCGGCGGAAATAGTGTTTCCGGACATGAACGGGTTTAAAAACAGGATACAGTATCTAAAAGATACGGCAAATTCAAGAATATGCGCAAAGCTTGACAGAATTATAGCAAAAAAGGAGTCTTTGGCAAAGTCTGTGGAAATGCGTTCCCCGGAGTATGTACTGACGGAGAAACTGATGAGGGTGTCGGGTTTTTCGGACAGGCTTGATATTCTGATGGAAAAAAGGCTGTCAAATCTCAAAAACAGAATCGGGGTTGTCAGCGCAAAGCTTACTTTGTCAAATCCGCTTTCGCTTTTGGCGAAGGGTTACTCTGTGGTAGAGAACCAAAGCGGGGAGATTGTAAGAGCGGCACGTGAGCTTGAAGAGGGCAGTGTTGTGAAAATAGTTTTTGCGGACGGCAGTGCCGACGCTCATATAACTGCATTAAGATGTTCCCCGCCAAAAAGGCGGGAGCCGCTTGATTTTCTCGGTAATGAGATACAATCTCCCACTGAAAAAATTGAATGACGGGGCTTAGACCCTTATTGAAAAAATACTGAAGAGTCAAAAACTGAAAAGAGGGCGAAAAATGGCGGAGAAGAAAAAACAGAGTCTTGAGGAAATGCTGTCAAGACTGGAGGAAATAGTTTCGCAGCTTGAGGATGACAAGCTTGAGCTGGACAAGTCATTGAAGCTGTATGAGGAGGGAATGAAGCTTGTCGGAAAATGCACCGGAGAGCTTGAAGCCGCTCAGAGAAAGATAAAAATACTGCAAAGACAGCCCGACGGCAATATAGACGAGGTAAATATTGCGCCGGAACAGCTTTCCTGACAATGCAAAATTGTTTAGTCTTTAAGAATTATTTTGTTTTACAAGACCGAAATGTTTTGTTTTATATTTGCGCCGCCTACGGCGTCATGGGGGATTATTATGAATAAAACAGGGTATGAAGAGCTTGCCCTTGATATGCTGCGAGAGCATTCGGATACGATTGATTTTTATCTGAATAAAAAATATTGTGATGAGAAAACGGGCGGGCGTGCCTGTGAAAAGCTATACCGCGCGGAAAAATACAGTCTTATGGCGGGCGGCAAGCGAATTCGTCCGGCTCTTGTGCTTGAGGTGTGCCGTATTTTCGGCGGAGAGACAGAAGCGGCGCTGCCGTTTGCCGCCGCGGTCGAAATGATACACACATATTCTTTGATTCACGATGATCTGCCATGCATGGATAACGACGATATGCGCAGAGGCAAGCCGGCAAGTCATGTGGCTTTCGGAGAGGATTACGCGCTTTTGGCGGGAGACGGGTTGCTTACGGACGCGTTTTATGAGTGCGCTATGAATCCTTTCGTTTCGGGGGATTGCGCCGCGCTTGCCGCGGGAATACTTTCAAAGGCGGCAGGCAGCTACGGAATGGTCAAGGGACAGGCGATGGACATGTACGGGGAGGACAATCGGATTTCCCTTGAGGAACTTGTAGAGCTTTATGCCGGAAAGACGGGAGCATTGATTTGCGTGGCGGCGCAGCTCGGAGCTTTTGCGGCGGGGGTGCCGGCTGATGACGAAAAAATGAAGGACGTAACCGCGTTTGCTCAGAGAATCGGACTTGTCTTTCAGATAATTGACGATATTCTGGACGTCACGTCCACTGCCGAGGAGCTGGGTAAGAATCCCGGAAAGGACCGTGAAAACCATAAGACGACATTTATGTCTTTTTATGATATTCCAAAGGCCATGGATTTTGCCCGGAGCAATACATGCGAAGCCGTAAAAATCATGGAAAAGTACAGCGGGAGCGAAAAACTTTGCGCCTTGGCGGAGTATCTTTGCAATCGTAAAAAGTGAGTTTTTTGACTTTGTTAAACCGATTTAAAGGTTAAAAAATTTGCGTAAGTAAGAAAAGAGGCTTTGTTTTGAAATATTTATATGACCTTGTGACTAATTACATGGTTGCTTCGGCAGTGGCGGGCTGGTTTGCGGCTCAGGTATTGAAGGCGTTTACCGGTGTTTTCAAACTGAAAAAATTTACGCCGGCTGAATTTCTGTTCGGTACGGGTGGGATGCCGTCTTCGCATACGGCGGCGGTTTGCGCGTTAACTTGCTCATCTGTGATTAAGCACGGTTTCGGCTCGTCCGAATTTGCCATCTGCGCCACTCTTGCGTTGATCGTAATGAGAGACGCTATGGGAATGCGCCGGGAAGTCGGAGAACACGCAAAGGCGCTTAACATCATATTGAAAGAATATTCAATGTCTTTAAAACAGGATCATGAGCATCAGATATCGGCGTTAAGAGAACTTGTCGGGCATACTCCGCTACAGGTTTTCGCGGGTGCGGTCGTAGGTATTGCGATACCTTTTTTGGTCAGGCTCATACCTGTTTTTGCGTGAGATTATGAGAATTGACCGATATCTTGCACAGTTTAATTATGCCGAAAGCCGCACCAAGGCGGAAAAACTGGTACTTGAAGGCAACGTGTATGTAGACGGAATTAAGGTAATCAAGCCGTCATACGATCTGGACGAAAACATTGAGCATGTTATACATGTCATTAACAGCGAAAGGTTCGTGAGCCGCGGAGGGTTGAAGCTTGAGGGAGCGCTTAAAAGCTTTGACATCGATGTCAAAGGCCTGCATATGCTTGATGTGGGAGCCTCTACGGGAGGATTCTGCGATTGTCTTTTGCAAAACGGGGCTGCGTGTGTTACCGCGGTGGACGCGGGAAAAGGACAGCTTCACTCAAGGCTTCGCAAAGATGAGCGGGTTACGCTGTTTGAAGAATACAATGCCAGATTTTTGAAAAAGGAAGACGTGGGAGTGTTTGACGGAGCGGTTATGGATGTTTCGTTTATATCTCAGAGCCTGATTATTCCGTCTCTGCCGGAGGTAATGCGTGATGGAGGATTTTTGATAAGTCTGATAAAACCTCAGTTTGAGGCGGGAATCAGGGCGGTAGGAAAAAACGGTATAGTTAAGAGCGCTTCGGACAGAGAGCTTGCGGTGAACAGAGTCGTGAAAGCGGCGCGTGAGAATAAACTGTATTTACGCGGACTTATAAAGTCTCCGATATTGGGAGGGGACGGAAACATTGAGTATCTCGGTTATTTTATAAAATCCGAGGGTGAAAAAACCGCTCTTGAAAATTTAAATATTCGGCAGATTTGCCAGGAGTGAGGGTAAGACCGATATGACGGACAAAATGCACAGAGTTTCTGTAGTTACAAATTTCAATATATATGATAAAGCAGGGGTTGCCATGGCGGTCGCCAGAAAGCTTAATGAGTGCGGCTGTGAGATTGCGGTTTCGGTTCACAATAAGGATAAGGTCAACCGCATGAACAAGTGGGGACTGAATATCGTTTTTTTGCCCGCGGATAAGGTCTATTCCGATACCGATGCGGTTGCGGTGCTGGGCGGAGACGGAACTATTCTTGAGTCCGCAAGACAGGCGGCGCCTTTCGGAACTCCGATTATAGGTGTGAATCTTGGCAGGATAGGATTCATGGCGGAGCTGGAGCCCGGTGAAATTGATTTGATTACCCGGATGGTTCAGGGAGATTATGAGATAGAGAACAGGTCTATGTTGAATGTTGAGATTGTATCGGGCTCCGGGAAGGTGCGTTCAAGCGGTTTTGCGTTGAATGACGCTGCCATAACCAACGGGTCTATATCAAGGATTGTGGATCTGGAGCTTTCGGAGGGCAAGGTTCCTATCGCCGCATACCGAGCGGACGGTATTATAGTCGCCACTCCTACGGGTTCGACGGCGTATTCGATGGCGGCGGGCGGCGCTATAGTCGATCCCAGGCTGAGTTGTTTTTGTGTTACACCTATCTGTCCCCATTCGCTTTCGGCAAAGCCTCTCATTTTCCCGGACAGCGCCGTGCTTACTATAAAAAATGTGTGTCAAAGGGAAAAAATGCTTTATCTTACTTTGGACGGCAGAGCAAATTTTGAGCTTTACCGCGGTGAACACGTTCGCATTTCGAGATCTCCGTTACATACAAAATTTATCAAGCTCAAAAAAAGCGGATTTTATATTAAGCTCAGACAAAAAATGAACGAAAAATAGACTGTGTGAATATAAACTGAATTGAGATTTTGGCGACGGCACTTGATTATTCCGTGGGAGATACAATTTCCCGCCAGCTGACTGAGGAACGGCGCTGTCAAGGTAACGGAAAGTTTTCGCCCGCCTTTTTCAAAAGGCGGAGAATGGTAGTACGCAGAGTCTTACTTATACTCCGCAGGGCGCGTTGATGACGGATTTTGGTACATTTTTGAAATTATAAAAGACCTGTATTGAGGTATTAATATTAAAATGAAAAAAAGCAGACAACAGAAAATACTTGAAATTATATCACAGTATAACGTGGAAACTCAGGATGAATTGATAGAGTATCTGCAAAAGGAAAATTTTCATGTCACTCAGGCAACTGTTTCGAGGGATATACGCGAACTTGACCTGATAAAGATAACAACTCCTCAGGGCGTATATAAATATACAAGGGCGCATTCGTCGGAGAGGGACAGGAAGCGAGAGGGAGGTCTGGGAAACGCGGTTGTAGGAGCGGTTATAAGCGTTGATTTTGCCCAGAATATAATTGTTCTCAAGACGTCTCCGGGTATGTCGGACGCTGTGGCTGTTGAAATTGACCGCCGTTCAATTCCGGGAATTCTCGGCTGCGTCGCTGGGGACGACACTATAATTATTGTCGCCGCCGACAGTGAGACCGCGAGACATGTGGGGGCAAATATGAGAGATATTCTTTCCGGTATTTGATCGTGAACTTTTGGATTTAACATTGCTTTGGAACGGTTCATATTTGCGTGCAACGGAATTGTCTTGGCATGTGAAAAAAATAAAGGTGTGAGAGCCTTTTGATTGATACCGTACAGTTATGTGTTTATTGGGTGAGATATCGTTTTTTTGGTTTTTGCTTATCACTTATGACATGGGAGATTAATAATGCTTGAAACTCTGCATATTGAAAATGTCGCGGTAATAAAAGATGTTACCGTCAATTTCGGCGAAGGCTTGACTGTGCTTACCGGTGAGACCGGAGCGGGAAAATCC
Organism: uncultured Clostridia bacterium; assembly: GCA_944381085.1. Taxonomy (GTDB): domain Bacteria; phylum Bacillota; class Clostridia; order Oscillospirales; family CAG-272; genus SVTX01. Next base: position 2,597 of record CALWJX010000042.1, on the reverse strand, counting down.
GTGATAATAGATTGCCTCAATCTTGTATGCGGAGCGCGCGCTTCAAAGGACATGGTGCGCGCGGGGGAAGACCGCGCGACCGTTGAAGCGGTTTTTGACCGTATTCCCGAAAATGTGAGATTACTGCTTTCGGATTTCGGGTGCAATATCGAAGACGGTGAGCTTGTGCTCAGCTTCAGTATTTTTCCGGACGGAAGAAGCAATATCCGGGCAAACGGGAAAAGTGTTACAAAGAGTCTTTTAAGACAGATAGGAAAAAATCTTGTTTCGGTATGCGGGCAGGATGACGCAAGAGTGAGATATACCGGAGAGGTCTGTACATCTATGCTTGATTCCTTTGCCGATGACAGTGAGGTTTTCGATAAATATGGTTCCTCGTATGCCGAGCTTCAGACTTATAAAAATAAACTTGAGCAGATAAAGCAGAACGACGCCTCTCTGAGGAGAGAAAAAGACATGCTTGAATATCAGATAAGGGATATTGACTCCAAAAAGCTGCGTCCCGGCGAGGAAGAAGCGCTTGAGGAGGAAAAAAAGAAGCTCGGAAGCATAGAGAAGATCAACAAGCAGGTCGCTTTCTCATATAAAATATTGCACGGAGCTGAAAAGGGAGGAGCGGCTTCTTTTTTGCTCGCGCGGGCTTCATCTTCCGTCGGGCAGATTTCTTCCGTTGTTCCGGAACTGGCGCCTGTAGCGGAAAGACTTTTGGATATGAGCTATGAGGTTACGGACTTGGCGGAGAAGATAAAGGAGTTTGAGGACGACTCGGACAAAGACCCTACGGAAAGAATTGACAGAATCGAATCAAGGCTTGAGGCTATTTCTTCGCTGAAAAAAAGATACGGTCAGAATATCAGGGAAATATTGGATTTTCGCAGTCAGGCGGCTCAAAGGCTTGATGAAATTGAAAATCTGGACAGTATTGCCGCTCAGTGTGAGGAAAAAATAAAAATTATTGAAAAGCAGGCGCAAATATATGCCGGACAATTGAGCGGTCTTAGGAAAGAGGCGGCTAAAAACGCCACCGAAAAGGTGCTTGAGGTTTTGAAATTCCTTGATATGCCCAAGGTCAATTTTGAAATTTCGGTGGAGCCCTCAGGGCAGCTCGGAGCTTCGGGAAGAGACATGGTTGATTTTATGATCGCCGCAAATCCGGGAGAGGAACTAAAAGCAATGGACAGCGTGGCGTCAGGCGGCGAATTGTCCAGGGTGACGCTGGCTTTGAGAAATGTAATGAATGAAAAAGACAGCGCGGGATGCACGGTATACGATGAGATAGATACCGGAATTTCGGGTAAAACTTCGCGCAAAATGGGATTGATGCTGAAGAATATATCAAAGAATGTGCAGGTCATATGCGTGACTCATTCGGCGCAAATTGCCACTCTTGCCGACGAGCATTATCTTATACAGAAGAACGTAACGGACGGAAGGGCTCAGACCACGGTGAAGCGACTTGACTATGAGGGGAGAATAGAGGAAACGGCGAGGATTCTCGGCGGAATAAAAATAACCGAGGCGCAAAGAGAGGCGGCAAGGCAGCTTTTGTCGGGCTCTAACTGAATTTAAGAAGATAGTGAAAAAGTTTTACCTGTTATCATCAAAGCGTAAATTATTTCACGCATTAAGTTTTCTGAAAAGCCGAACGATTTTTATTTCTTCTCTGCGGATTGTTTCGCCGCTGTGAATTCTTTCATTAAAAGAAACCGAAAATTTTCATATTCTGTTTGCGCCGCCCGCGGCGGCATGGAGATCAAAATGAAAAAAATAAAGACAAATGCAATGCGTATGCTTGACACGGCAAAAATACATTATGAGGTCATAGAGTATGAGGTGGACGAGAACGATCTTTCGGGGGTTCATATCGCGGACAGTTTGTCGCTTCCCTACAATATGGTTTTTAAAACCATTGTGGCAAAGGGTGATAAGACCGGATATTGTGTGTTTTGCCTTCCGGTTGACCGTGAGATTGATATGAAAGCCGCGGCGTCCGCGACCGGAAATAAAAGGATTGAGCCGCTTCACGTCAAGGATTTGCTTTCCGTGACGGGGTATGTAAGGGGCGGATGCTCTCCTGTGGGAATGAAGAAGAAATTTCCGGTGTTTTTTGACAGCTCGGTGGAGAATTGCGAGAAAATAACCGTGAGCGCGGGAATCAGAGGAGCTCAGCTTTTGGTTGATAAAAATGATATCCTGAAATTTACGGACGCCGTTTTGTGCAGTATTGCCGTGTAGTCAGTCCGCGAAATGTTTAATTTTGTAAAGTGAGGCGCGGTGTCAGTATTGAAAAAAAGCTGAAAATATGGTATAATGTATATAAGCGTGTTGCATACAGCGTGAAGTAATCAATCAAATTCAGTTCCACATGCTGTATGCGGCAGTTTTACTGTCGTAAAACTGTCCGGGTTTTGCAAACAGAGTGTTGCATACAGCGTGAAGTAATCAATCAAATTCAGTTCCACGTGCTGTATGCGGCAGTTTTGCGGGGCAAAACTGTCCAGGTTGTATCTTAAGATTTAATGCATACAGCGTGAAGTAATCAATCAAATTCAGTTCCACGTGCTGTATGCGGCAGTTTTGCGGGGCAAAACTGTCCA
>CALWJX010000041.1 GCA_944381085.1 uncultured Clostridia bacterium | reverse complement strand
TCTTCGGCTAACAGTTCCTACTGCCAAGCCTGTAGCGGACTTTCACCACCAAGTTATTACGCGTGCCGAGCACACCGTAAAAAACCCGGGCTATATTCACAGCCCGGTTTTAACATTTGACAAGGGTATAAGCACCGTCATTCAATTTTTTCAGTGGGGGTTTATTATCCTGCACTGAAAAAATCAAGTGTCCCCGCCTCAAAAGAAAGCGGGGACATCTTAAATTATTTATATATCAAAAATTATTTGCTCTGATTTGTCAGCTTTTCGATTTCAGCGGCAAAGTCTTCTTCCTTCTTCTGAATACCCTCGCCCTTCTCAAAGCGGTAGTACCCTGTAATCTTTATTGAACCGCCAAGCTCTTTAGCCGTCTGTTCAACATACTTTGCGACGCTGATGCTGTCCTCCTTGACATAAGCCATGTCAAGCAGACAGTTATTCTCATAAAATTTGCCGATTCTGCCCATTACCATTTTCTCGATAATATTCTGAGGCTTTTTGGAATTTGCAGGGTCATTCGCTATCTGCGCCATGAGTATCTCTTTTTCCGAAGCAATTACAGATTCGGGAACAGACTCACGGTCAAGGTAAGGCGTCGCGTACGCGCCTACCTGCAAAGCGATATTCTTCGCGAACTCGGCAAATCCGTCCTTATCCGCGCAGTCGGTATCAAAGCAGACTATAACGCCGATAGAACCCATTCCGTGTATATATGTGCTTGTAACACCGTGTGCTACCGCGAAACGGCGGATGCTTATCTTTTCGCCGATTTTAAATATCATTTCCTTGAGCTTAGCGTCTACGGTAAACTCCGAATCATACTCGGAAGCAAGAAGCGCGTCCACATCGGCGGGATTGTTTTTGACGATTGCTTTAAGCAATCCCTTTACAAACTCCTTAAAAGACTCGTTCTTTGCGACAAAATCAGTCTCCGTATTTACTTCGATTATCGCGGTCGTATCTCCGTCCTTGAGTATGTCTACAATACCGTCGGCGGCAATTCTCGTAGCCATTTTCGACTGCGCCTTGAGCTCGCCCTTTTCACGGAGAATTGTAATCGCCTTGTCCATATCTCCGTCAGCCTCTACAAGCGCCTTCTTGCATTCCATCATACCGATACCGGTCTTGGCGCGGAGAGCCGCGACATCTTTAGCAGATATATTTGCCATTATTTATCTATCCTTTCTTAATTTAACAATCTCTAAATCGACCCTGTGTGCCGCCAAATCACTCCGCCGCGGGAGCTTCCTCGGCTACAGCCTCGGCATCTTTTGCGTCCTGCGCGTTGTCTGCAACAGCCGCGTTTTCGGAACTACTCGGTTCCTCCGAAAGCTGCTCGCCCTGTCTGCCCTCAATAACCGCGTCCGCAATTACGGAGGATATAAGTTTTATAGCGCGTATAGCGTCGTCATTTCCGGGAATAACATAATCCGCGTCGTCCGGGTCACAGTTGGTATCTATAATAGCGATTACCGGTATACCGAGCTTCTTTGCCTCAAGTACGGCGTTTCTTTCTTTTCTGGGGTCAACGATAAAAATCGCGTCCGGAAGCTTTTCCATTGTTTTGATTCCGCCCAGATTTTTCTCAAGGTCAAAAATTTCCTTCTGAAGTGAAGCGACTTCCTTCTTGGGAAGCATATCAAAGGTTCCGTCTTCCGCCATCTTGTTGAGGCTGTTGAGACGGTTTATAGACTTTTTGATGGTTTTGAAGTTTGTCATCATACCGCCCGGCCAACGCACGTTCACATAGTACATTCCGCAACGAACGGCTTCATCCTTTATGACTTCCGCCGCCTGTTTCTTGGTTCCGACAAAGAGTATCGTACCGTTTTCGGCGGAAATATCACGCACGAACATATAAGCTTCTTCAAACTTTTTAACGGTTTTCTGAAGGTCAATGATATAAATTCCGTTTCTTTCGGTAAAGATGTATTCCTGCATTTTAGGGTTCCATCTTCTTGTGGGATGTCCGAAATGGACGCCTGCCTCAAGCAGCTGTTTGATTGAAATAATAGACATTTTATGTCCTCCTTCGGTTTTTCCACCACAAAAGCACTGCGGTACAATCCCAGACCGAGTCAAAGGACACCGATACCGCCCGATTCTTTTGTGTGTGTAATAAATTTTGCATATCGTTTAGATTATACCACAAAGTTTCTTATTTTTCAATAACAGCTAATTACAATTCTCATTTTTTTTACTTTTTATTAATTATTTCACAATAGTTTTAGAGTTATTTATTTGATTTTTCGGTGAGTTTCAAATTTACACAACTCTGACGGAGGAATTTTAACCAATATCGCGTCCTCTCCGATACATTCAATCATGTTCCACGGAATAACATACTCCTGCTTCTTGCCGAAGAACGGAATACAGCTTCCCGTAGGAATGATCATTGACAAGATCCTGCCGTCGTCGGCATTTATTTCATATTCGCAAGGATAACCGAGTATTTCCCCCGTGCAGACATTGACTACTTCTTTTTCTCTGAGTTCCGCCGTGCTGATTCTTCTCATAATCAATCCTTTCTTTCCGACAAAACATGTCTAATATTTAAAAGAAAAATGATATCGTCTCAAAAGCAAATATGCCGTAAAGCCGCAATCGTCCGTGTCTGTATTTCAAAGCGGAGCAAGAATTACAAAAACCCGCTTTACAGACAATCTTGCGAACGCTTGCGACATACGCATTTCCGGATCTCGGCGGAAATAAAAAATTCCGCCGCCAGCCGGATACGAAAACCGCCGCCCGAGCGGCAAGGGACATATGCCGTATAATAAGACAATATTAAATGCGGCAAAATTATATTCCGCCGCATTACATTATATGTATTGAATTACTTTTTATTTCGTCTTTTGACAATTTTTTTAATCGCAACCCCGGAGATAAACAATACCGCAATATATACCGCGCTCTCTATGAGCGTATGCAGACCGATTCCGCCAAAGCCGAATTCCTCCGACAGAGACGGCAACACAAAGCCCGCGACGGTAATCAGAACAAGCCAGCCTATCAGAGCAAAAATAAGCGCCGTATATAAAAAATTGCCGGAAAAAGAACGTCGCTTTGAGCTTTTTTTGCTTTCGTTTTTCAGCTTTCCGACAGATACCGTTTCCGCGGCTTTTCTGCCGGTGCATTTTTTAACAATACCTGACGCTCCGAATATGAATGTAACTGCCAACGACAAAAATCCGGAAACGACGGCGCCCGGTTCCTCCGATATCCCGGTCGCATACAAAACCACAACCGTAACAAGCAGCGAAAGCGCCGCGCACACCGGAGAAATCAAAAACTCCGGATTTTCCTTAAAAAGACCGAGGAAATCCGTTTTTTTCCCACCGTCTCCCGAGGTATCGGAGGCGGGGTCAAATAACGCAAAAAGAGCCACCGCCGAAAATATATAAACTACAGCCGACAAAAGCACACACGGATAAGTTATAAGCAAAAACCCCGACAAAAGCGAAAACGCCGAAAGCGACAGCAGGGCTGTATCAATCACGGCTATGCACAGCATAGCGTATCCGAAACACCTCTCAAAAAATTCAGACACGGCAATGGCGTTGATTATACCCGAAAGTCCACCTCCCTTGGAATCCGCCCGTCTGACAAGAACAGAGGCATATGCCCTTGTCCTCTGCGAACATCTCCGGCTTGATTCTATGCCCTCCGCGGAAGGATTTTCAATCACCGATTCTTTGAACTTCAGAGAGGAGTAGTTTATATTGTCGCAGCTGACATACATATCGGCTTTGCCGTAAACATAAAAATACCGGTCCTCCACACCGTAAGCGACGACGGTTTTTCCGTCGCTTTTCATATTTGACACAAGCCGTTCGTATTCTTCGGGCTCAAAACCCATAAATACCCTGTATTTCTCGGCGCCGTCAAGTATATCACGTTTTTCCCGGCGGTAATCCGAAGCCCTCGCTACGGCGTCCATACCGTCTTTACCGAGTATCCCGCATGAGACCACATAATTAAAGTTTTCAATGCTTTCCTCGCCCAAAAGTAAAGTTACATCTATACCTCTGTTCTTCAGCTTTACGATACTGTCCGCGTTGGACTGCGGCACCTGCTCGCAGATATCGGCAATACCCTCAAGTATCTTCTCTCCGTCATACTCCGAAACTATATAAATTATTTTTTTACCCGCCGCTCTCTTTTCGTTTATGTAACCATACGCAGCAGCCAGAAACTTTTCGGACACGGCTGTCACGGACTCGCCCCGTCTTACAAAACCGCATTTGCTTAAAATGCTTCTGTCAGAGGTAAGACACACGCGAAAGAATTCATCCTGCCATTCCGCGCAGGCATAGCTGTAATCAGCTTCCATGAAATAAAGAGATTTCAGACAAAGCTCCGCCTTTTCTCGGTCAAAGCGCATTTTGTCCATATAACCGTTAAAGCCCGAGGCATACCCGCGCCTGATAAACTCACTGTCATACTCGCCGGCTTCAGCCTCCGTATACACATAGATATATTTCAAAACGCCGTGTATTCTCTCGTCCGGGACATTCATACCCATTACGGTTTCCGGAACGGCAATCTCTCCGACATGGCATATTCCGTCGGTTATGCCCGCCTTTCCGATAAGCACTATGTCGGTGACATTCAAAAAGCAATCTATGGCGCAATTGTTTTTTATCACCGCCATGTCCGCTCCGTTTGAGGGATCGGCGGCCTTTTCACAGTATGACGAGCAAAGTACCCTTCCTACGGTCTGGGGATTGACAAGCGTAAACGCGCATACCGATGCTAGCGCCAGAAAAATCACATCCTTGACATCGCCGTCTTTTACGGTAAACACCGAAATCAGGGCAAACAGAGCAACCGCCGCGAAACACAAAACATTTACCGTGTTTAATACTCTGCCCGCTTCCTTTACCCGTCTTGTATCGGAATTTTTGGCGCAAAGCGAGCCGTTCCTGAAAAATTCATAAGCATAGGAATGAGTACCTGTACCCACGGCTATTGCCCTGCCCTTACCGCCTGTCACAAACGACCCGGACAATACCGCGTTTTCAGCGTCCGTAACCGGAAAATCCCCGACACAGACCGCGTCGCAGTTCTTTTTTGCCCTGCGCTTTACGATTTTTCCGTCCTCCGTCTTTATGTACTCCTCTACCTCAAGCGAATCCGAATATATGAGCCGGCAGTCGCACGGAATAAAATCCCCCTTTTCAAATTCGACAATATCCCCGGCGACCACATTCCGGCAATCAGTAAGATATATCTTTCCTTCTCTTAAAACCCTCACGGTCGGGTTTGAATAAAGAGACATATTCTCTGTAACCCGCTGCGCCCTGAGGTACAGAACACCCGACGCCACGCATCCGGAAAGCAGCAAAGCAAGAGAAATTATTCCCGCGCTTCTTTCTCCGAGAAACAAAAGCGCGACAGCCAACACGGCAAGCAGCAGCGCGGCAGGCGCCCGCAGTATCTGAAAGAAGCACTTATAGGCGGAGCGTTTTTCCCTGATGAAAAACGACCCGTATCTTTCCAGACTGCCTCTTTCTTCACTTGCAAGCCTGAGTCTGGCAGCCTTGCGGGAAAGCCCGTTTTCGATATCCGTATTAAGTTTTTTCCGGACTGTTTCAATGTCATCAATATGCCACTTTGGATTCATACGGACTCCTAACAATTTTCCGTTCCGTCCGAATATACGGACAGATCTTTAATAAAAATGGGGATTTTTCAACACATTAATCTTTTACATACAGACCACGCAGAGCTCGCCGTCCTTAACAAACAGCTTCGCCTTGGTGAAACTGTGCCTGTAGTCCGCGATAATCAGCTCCGCAAGCTTATCCTCGACATTCTTCTGAATATATCGCCGCATGTTTCTCGCTCCGTATTTTTCGGAATACGAACTGTTCGCGACAAGCTCCGCCGCCTCGTCCGTAAAGCTGAAATCTATATCTTTATCCTCCAGAGCGGTTTTGAGTTCTCCGAGCATTATCGCCGCGATCTTGGCGAAGTCATTTTTGTCAAGACTGCGGAAGGTAATAATCTCATCAACCCTGTTGATGAATTCGGGACGCAGAAACGACGACAGAGCCTTTTCCGTTCTTTCACTGTTACTCATATCCGCGTTCTGAGAAAATCCCACTACCGCAGCGCCGCTCTCGGAGCCCGCGTTTGTGGTCATTACAATAACCGTATTCTCAAAATTAACCGTCTTGCCGTGCGCGTCGGTTATTCTTCCGTCATCAAGTATCTGAAGAAGTATATTCAACACATCCGGGTGAGCCTTTTCTATTTCGTCAAAAAGCACCACCGAATAAGGTCTGCGGCGTATTTTTTCGGTGAGCTGACCCGCGTCGTCATAACCCACATAACCGGGAGGCGAACCTATAATTTTTGAAACCGAGTGCTTTTCCATAAACTCCGACATGTCAAGTCTTATAAGCGTTTCGGGCAGATCAAACAGGTCTGCCGCAAGCGTCTTGACAAGCTCGGTCTTCCCCACCCCGGTAGGTCCCGCAAAAATGAACGAAACCGGTTTCTTTTTATATGATATGCCCGCGCGGTTTCTCTTCACCGCTCTTGCCACGGCGTCTACCGCCTCATCCTGACCTATCACATGGGTCTTCAGTCTCTGCGCAAGCTTGTCTATGCGCTCATACTCGTTTTCGGTAATGGAGGACGCCGGTATTCCCGTCCACAGTTCGACGACATCGGCGAGATTTTCCGCAGTAAGCTCCACCTTCTCACATTCGCCCTCAATCTCGGACAGTCGGGCCGAAAGCTTGATCTCCTCGGACTGTATGTTGGCAATCTCCTCATACTTTTTCTGATCCTCCTTGTCGTCCGTCCCTATGCTTGCCTCAAGCTCTTCCCTGTCCGACTTGAGAGCCAGAAGCTTATCGTGTATCTCAAGAGACTCATTGAGCTCCGATGAGGACAGCGACAGCTTTGACGCCGCCTCGTCCAGAAGATCTATTGCCTTGTCGGGGAGATACCTGTCGGTTATATATCTCTCTGACAGCGATACGGCGGTCTTGAGAATATTTTCCGGTATTCTGATTCGGTGAAATTCCTCATAATAGTGACTTATGCCTCTGAGCATCTCCACCGCCTCGGAAACCGACGGTTCATTTACCGTAACCGGCTGAAATCTCCTCTCCAGCGCGGAGTCTTTTTCTATATATTTGCGGTATTCGGTAAGCGTCGTCGCACCGATGATACGAATTTCACCTCTTGAAAGCGCAGGCTTCAATATATTCGCCGCATTCACACTTCCCTCCGCGTCACCGGTACCTACTATGTTGTGAACCTCGTCGATTACAAGTATGGCGTTTCCGCAGTCCCTCACCTCGGCAAGAAGTCCGAGTATACGGGACTCAAACTGACCTCGAAACTGAGTTCCCGCCACAAGCGCGGTAAGGTCTACAAGATATATTTCTTTATCTCTGAGCTTATAAGGCACTCTGCCCTCGGCTATTCTGATGGCAAGTCCCTCGGCTATCGCGGTTTTTCCGACACCCGGTTCGCCGATAAGACATGGATTGTTCTTCTGTCTGCGGCAAAGAACCTGTATGACCCTGTCGGTTTCGCGTTCTCTGCCCACTATCCTGTCCAGTTTTCCGTCCCTTGCGTACTGCGTAAGATTCCGGCAATACGTCGTCAGATATTTGTATTCTTTCTTCTGTTTCCCGCCCTTATCCTTCTGCCGTCTGTTTCTGTCGTTCCTCTCGGCGGGAATAATCCCGCCTCCTTTACCGATGTTCGGGCCGCCGTCGGGGTTATCGGCGTTTTCCTTCGGAAACAGTCCGCTGTCCTTGAAAAGCTTCGGAAGGTCTATGGCGGGCGCGCCGCCTTCCTCGGTATCATCTCCGTCTTTATCATATCCGTCCCCGATAACCCCGGCTATCTCGTCTTCCATATCCTCAAGCTGGTCGGCGGTAATACCCATTTTATTGTATATATCGCCAAGCATATTGTCCACCGGCAACCCCATTTCCCTGGCGCATTTTACGCAAAGCCCGTTTGAAACCTTTTCCCCGTTTTCGAGTTTCGTCACAAAAACGACCGCCACACGTTTATGACATTTGGAACACATAATCATAACAATACCTCACACGCGGCTGCATACGGGCTTTGCCGCATACAACCTTTATTTTAAAACAAGATTTTTTATAAAATCGAATACCTTTAAATCGTAAATAAATTTCAGAACATAAGAGTCGTTGTATATACTCATATAATCGGCGTTGCCGGTTGCGGTAACCATCATTTCACAGACCGAAACGAGAACGGTAATAATCAAAGACGAATAAATCAGGCTCAGTACTATTCCGAGAAAAAGCCCAAGCAGTTTATCAAAACTTGTTATAACCGGTAATTTGATTTTTTTCAGTAAAATCATCGCCAAAGATATGAGCGCAAATACCGCGAAGAATATCAGAGCAAAACTCAACACATCAGACGCGATAAATACCGCCGCCACGAACGCTATAATCAAACGTCCGAGTCTTAAACAGGAACAGATAAAACCGTCCTTATAATTTTTGACCACATTGAAGACAATAAGTGCAATAAGCAAGATATCCGCTATAACAGCCATAACATCAATTCTCCTTTTTGTTTTTTTATTTTCAGGTATAGGACAAAATGACGCCATACCATAAAAATCTATGTAAAGAGAATCAAAAAAATTCTGTTATGTCAAACTATCTTCGCGCCCACGAATCGATAACGCTCGCGTTACTGCTCGTGCATATCATTATTTTGTCCTGATTGCTTACAAGAATACATCCCAAAGCGCCGTCGCACTCGGAAAAATATATTCCGCCGTCCCTCACGTCTATCCTTGACGCGGCGTCCGCCTCCAAAAGGTAAACATATCTGTCGTAATACTCCATATCGTAAAAATCGCCCGTACAGTCGTGACTGAATATTTCCCCTCCGTTTTTGTCTATTACATACAGAGTATTTTGGCTGTTTACCGGGTCGTCCTCAAAAAGCAGCGCGACTCCGCCGTCCGAAACAGAGACAAAACTCAGACTTCCGCCGGGATAAAGAAATTCACCCCTTTGCGAGCATCTGCCGTCAAATATCAGAACTCTGTCGGCGCATGGTACAAAAATTCTGTCGCCGTCAGAATAAACACATTCATACGCAAGGACGCCGTCAACACTCGTCTGCGCTCTTATCTCGGATTTTTCCGTGTCGAAAACCGAAAGACGAGAAACATATCCTCCGTTCTCGGAGTCCAAAGAAAGTACCGCGATATAACGTCCCGAAGAATCGAAACTCACTGAGATCACGTAATCATTCTTGCTGTAATCGGCAATTTTTTCAAAATCGCTGTCATAAACCGATATCACCGAACGATAATTCTGTCCTCCGCTGACAATCGCGAATCTGCCGTTCCTTGCCGTCGCGGCAGTGGAAATATTATAATCCAGAGTCTCGGTATACAGCTGCTTGAAGGAATTGTATACGGAAAAGGTATCTCCTCCCATATCGTACACCAGAACAAACCGGTCCGAGGACAAAATTCTCGGATTGGCGAACTCCGAGCCGAGCGTCAGCGTTACTCTGCCCGTCGAGTTAAAGAGCTTTATCTCGCTGTCCCCCGCGACCGCAAGCCCCTTTTTATAAAGCGTAAAATCCTGCTTTGAGGCGGGCAAAGAATAGCTGAGCCTTGTGATCTCGCTCTCTCCCACGGTATTCATCGAATAAACGTCTTTAAACAGATAATATATGTTGTCGACCGTAACCGTATTGCGACCGATAAGCAAGGCAAGCAAGGTGAAGACTACAAGAACAAACGCACAGACCGTACCGCACATGCCGAAGCAAGCCGAAATTTTTGAACATTTATTCTTTTCTATTCCTTCGCTTTCCATTATTTTTTCGTTTCGCCTTATAAGTCGTCTGAAAATATGGAGTTCGTAAATTCCGCGAAAAAAACGCGAAAGTTTTTCCCGTACACCTGGTCCCCGCACTTTTTCTTTCCTCATCCGCACACCTCCCTTCCGGTTTTGCAAAATAAATTATGTAAACGCAGTACACATATTCTAAAAATCACTGTAACTCACAAAATTCAGATACAGTCCGTCGGGCGGCGCGGTCATACCGGCATTTCTCCTGTCATTTGACTTTATAATCTCGGGAATATCTTCAGGCGATATCCTTCCCCGCGCGACATCTACAAGCGTTCCCGTCATTATCCTTACCATATTGTACAAAAATCCGTCCGCAGCCACACTGAAGTTTACAATTCCCTTTTCACGGTATACCGACGAATCAAAAACCGTCCTTACGGTGCTTGAAACGGTCGAGCCCCGCGCCATAAAAGCCGAAAAATCGTGTCTGCCCACAAAATACGCGGCGGCTTTATTCATTCTGTCAATTTCAGAGTCGCCAAATCTGACGGGATAAATCCAACTCCTGCCAAGCTCAAACGGTCTCGTATTTTCACTGTCGGAAATCCTGTATACATATTCTTTATATTTGACATCATACCTCGGATGAAACAGATCATTCACCCACTCTGCGCCGTACACGCATATGTCTTCCGGCAGATGCGCGTTCAAAGCGCGGGGCACTTTTTGTATGGGAACAGATGTGAGGATACCCGACCCGCCTTTTTCCGATATCGAGGCGTAATACATGTTGGCGTGAACTCCGCGGTCTGTTCTGCTGCACCCCGTGATATCGCATTCTCTGCCGAAAAGCTCAAATGACGCCCTCGTCAGTTCACCCTGTACGCTTCTGCGGTTTTTCTGAACCTGATATCCGCAGAAACCCGTGCCGAGATATGAGAGCTTGATCAAAATTTTCATCATTCCACCCATAAATACAATTTGATTTATCCGCCCGAATCAAACCGAGGCGAGCTTTGATTCGAGGATAACATCTCAATGTTACATAGTATAGCCAAACGAATAAATATTTATAACGACAACAGCGGCGGTAAAGGCCGCGGACACCGCAAGCATGACATAATCCCTCGCGCGGCACTTGAGCACCGTCATCTTGGTTCTGCCCTTGCCGCCTCTGTAACATCTGCAGGTCATGGCGGTCGCCAGATCTCCCGCGCGTCTGAACGCCGAAATAAACAAGGGTATCAGAACCGGCACGAGAGCTTTTGCCCTTTTCATCAGAGATCCGCTTGAAAAATCCGCGCCTCTTGCCTTCTGTGCGGACATTATTTTCTGGGTCTCCTCAACAATTATCGGAATAAACCGCAAAGCGATGGTCATCATCATGGCAAACTCGTGTACCGGCACATGCAGCTTTTTAAGCGGAGACAAAAGTCTCTCTATTCCGTCGGTAAGCTGTATCGGAGTTGTGGTATACGTCATGAAAATACTGCTTCCGATGATCATCGAAACTATCCTGACCACAATAAAGACCGCGTTGTATATTCCTTCGGTATATATATTAATGAACTTCCACGAGACAAGCAGATTTTCCGGCTCCCCCTTGGTCCAGAAAACATTCAGAACCGCTGTAAACAGCATTATAAATATTATGGCTCTCAGACTGCGGAAAACTATTTTCAGAGGTATCCTGCTTACAAGTATAAGAACAATGGAGGACATAAACAGCAGAACGAAACTGAATATATTCCGGCAAAGAAAGCTGCATACAATGTATATCAGCGCAAGTATTATTTTTATCCTCGGGTCAAGCCTGTGAATGACCGAGTCCGCAGGATAATACTGTCCAAGTACAATACCCTTCATCGGACACCCCCGAAAAGCTTCAAAAGCGCCCTTTCCGCGTCTTCAACCGTATAAATGCTTTTTGAAACATTCACTCCGGCTTCGCACAGAAGCGTCATCACCTTGGTGATCTGAGGAATATCAAGTCCGATATTCTCAAGCTGCGAAGAGTTTGAGAAAACCGTATCCCTGTCTCCGGTCATAAACACCTTGGCGTCCGCCATGACTATAAGATAATCGCAGTATTTCGCCATATCCTCCATGCTGTGGCTCACAATGATAACCGCGGCTCCGGTCGAATTTTTATATTTTACGATTCCGTCAAATATAGACGCTCTCCCGGCGGGGTCAAGTCCGGCGGCGGGCTCGTCAAGCACCAAGACCTCCGGCTTCATCGCCATGACTCCGGCTATCGCCGCCCGGCGCTTCTGTCCTCCCGAAAGGTCAAAAGGAGACTTGTCCAATTCATTCTGCCCGAGCCCCACAAAGCCGGCGCATTCGCTTACCCGATTTTTTATCTCATCCTCGTCAAGCCCCATGTTCTTCGGACCGAACGCGATATCCGCTTTTACGGTCTCCTCAAAGAGCTGGTATTCGGGGTACTGCATCACGAGTCCGACTTTGAATCTTACTTTTCCGATTTCTTTCGGATTTTCCCATATATCCGCTCCGTCGAGCAATATTCTTCCCTCATCGGGTCTGACAAGCCCGTTAAACATCTGAACCAGAGTGGATTTACCGGAGCCTGTATGTCCTATAATGCCGGTTATTCTGTTTTCCTCAATACTCAGGTTTATATCGTCAAGCGCCTTTACCTCAAACGGCGTCCCGGCGCTGTAAACATACGAAACATTTTCAACTGTAATCTTTGACATCTTAATACGCACGGGCGTCATTTCCCGGCAAAAACTCTCCTTTATTTATGCAACGCATTCAAAAGAGACCTTACACACTGCTCCGGAGTGTTGAAATCCCCCTCAAGCGGTATCCCCCTCTTTTTTAGTCTAAGCATAAGGTCGGCGCACTGGGGCAGGTCCAATCCCGCCTCTCTGAGCAGATCCGGCTTAGAAAATATATAAGACGGCGTGCCGTCAAGCAAAATATTACCGTCATTCAGAACTATGACCCTTCCCGCTCTTACCGCCTCATCCATATAATGTGTTATCGACAAAACCGTGATATGCCTTTCCCGGTTGAGCTTTTCTATTGTTTCAATCACTTCTTTGCGTCCTATCGGGTCGAGCATTGCCGTAGATTCGTCAAATATCATGCACTCCGGCATCATGGCAATGATTCCCGCTATGGCCACTCTCTGCTTCTGTCCTCCCGACAGCCTGTGCGGTTCATGCCTGGCATATTCGCTCATTCCGACCGTGGCAAGGGCGTCGTCAACTCTTCTTCTTATCTCTTCTCTGGGCAATCCGAGATTTTCCGGTCCGAACGCGACGTCCTCCTCGACAATCGTAGCGACAAGCTGGTTGTCCGGATTCTGAAATACCATGCCCACATCCTTGCGCAGCTCGTAAATCTCATCTTCGGTTATTTCCGGAGAGGTAATATCCTTACCGTTTATTTCGATTTTACCCGTCATCCCCTCATAATCGTCGATAACCATATTGAGCAGCTTGGCAAGCGTGGACTTTCCCGACCCGTTGTGCCCCAATACCGCGATATATTCGCCCTTTTCGATTTCAAGAGATATATCTTTAAGCACAGGAATAAAATTTCCGTCGTCATCCCTGTACGAAAAATTCAGATCGCTGATCTTAATGTACGCCATTAATCCTCCCCGTTTTTAGCCCAAACCGATAAAGCGGCACAATGCCGCAATTCACCTTGACCATCTCGTGCTCGCGCCGCACGGAAGCACAAGACCGGTACTGCTTACTCTCAGTCCCAACTCTCCGGACGCCGTATTTCCTCCGAATCTCTTCCGTATCTGAAGCTCGGTGATATAGCTCATCGTCAACGGGGAAAGACCGGAAGTATAGGAATTCAGCAGAAAGAACAGCGGATCATCTCCGAGCAAGCCCGAAACAAGCCCAACAAGCGAATATACGCTGTCCTCAAGCTTCCACACCTCTCCCCCGGGACCTCTGCCGTAAGAGGGAGGGTCCATTATTATCCCGTCGTATTTGTTGTTTCGGCGTAATTCCCTTTCCACAAACTTCTTGCAGTCATCTACAATATACCTTATCGGCGCCTGTGAAAGCCCGCTTATCGCGGCGTTTTCCTTTGCCATCGCCACCATACCCTTTGAGGCGTCCACATGAACTACCTGCGCGCCCGCCTTTGCCGCGGCAACCGTAGCGCCGCCCGTGTAGGCAAACAGATTCAGCACCTTTACGGGTCTGCCGGCGTTTTTTATCAGCTCGGAAAACCAATCCCAATTCGCCGCCTGCTCCGGAAAAAGCCCCGTATGCTTGAACCCCATGGGTCTGAGCATAAATCCAAGATTTCCGTAGGATATTTTCCACTGCTCCGGCATATTGCGCTTCACCCATCCGCCTCCGCCGCCGCTTGAGCGACGGTAAACGCCGTCCGCCTTCTTCCATGCCGGGTGAGTCCCGACGCCTTTCCAGATTATCTGAGGGTCGGGACGTATCAATATATAGCTGCCCCAGCGCTCAAGACGTTCCCCGTCCGAGGCGTCGAGCAGCTCGTAATCCTTCCAGTTTTCACTGCACCACAAAGAACAATCCCTCCCTTCAGATTAAAAAGTAAAATAAAAGCGATGCCGCTTCAAAAAAGCAAAAGCCTGAATCGTAAAATTCAGCGCCACGGTTATTTCAGATATTTTGCGAGACGCGAACAGCCCGAATGCGCGTGACAGACCGCGATAGCCAACGCGTCCGCCGTATCGTCGGGCTTCGGCGGAGCTTTCAGATTGAGTATTGAGGTCACCATATCTATGACCTGTTTTTTTTCCGCCCTGCCGTATCCCACGACCGCCTGCTTTACCTGAAGCGGAGTGTATTCAAACACCTCCACTCCCATCAGCCTCGCGGACAGCAGTATAACACCTCTCGCCTGCGCCACCATTATTGCGGTTTTGGAATTGGTATTAAAAAAAAGTTCTTCCACCGCCATCTGTGCCGGCTTGTACTTTTCGATTACGGCTTTCATACCCCGATATATTTCCAAAAGGCGTGAGTCGGCATCCGTGTGGGCAGGTGTCTGAATAGACCCGTATCCGAGTGTTTTAAAGGAATTTCCGCTGTATTCCAAAACTCCCCATCCCACAATGGCGTATCCCGGGTCAATTCCAAGTATTATCATTTGCGCAGGTATCCTCTCCGAAAATCTGACAAAAAAAATCTGATGCCGCCCAAGAGGCGGGTAAGACGTATTAATTTAATTATAGCAAGAACAAACCCGAACGGTTTTACGTCGCCAAACCGCGCTACACGGTTGAAACTAAGACACTTGCCAGATTACTGTATGCTGTACACATTATAACACAATATTCTCACTATGTCAAACAATATTTTTTAAAAATTATAAACTTTAAGAAAATTTACCATTAAATCGGTTTACAATTAAACTGAATTATGCTATAATTGTATACAGCCCAAATTTATCAAATAAATATTGTTTTATTTGCTGTATACCGCAGTTTTGCTCCGCAAAACTGTCCGGGTT
>CALWJX010000040.1 GCA_944381085.1 uncultured Clostridia bacterium | reverse complement strand
AGCTTCGCTCGGGACGGGCAACGTTTGGCGGTTTCGCTTACGAAATGCGGTCATTTTTGACCGCAAGACAAACTTGCTGAGTTTGTGAGCTTGCGAACATACTCACTTAATCATGATGTCGCGCAGATTTAATTGAAACTTACTCCCAAATTTCAAGGTTTTTTTCGGTTTTTTAGGGCAAAATTTTTGACCTTTTGTTTTTTGCAACTTTTTCCGAGACTTCGGGACTTGAACCCACGACATTTTCGAACATTAGAGCAATATCGCTTTTCATAATATAGACAGAAAGAATCGGATAGAGACTCCTTTACAACCTAAAGTTGTAAATATAACAATTCTAAACCTCTTTACAGATTTGATTAAAAGATGTAAAATATAAATACAATATATTTAATTGTATTTGGAGGGCAATATGGAAATAGGACAATCTATTTATAAGATACGTAATAATGCTAAGCTGACACAGGAGCAATTTGCGGAAATGTTTGGGGTTTCACAGCAAGCCGTTCAAAAATGGGAGAGCGGCAGTGCTGTACCGGATATTGAAAAGATAGTAAAAGTCGCCAAATACTTTGATGTTTCTCTTGATTCCTTGGTAATGGGAAATGACAATCGACTGGTGGAAGATATGAACAAGTCGGAGATATTAAAACCACAGTACAAGAATATTCATGATTGGGAATTTTACTCATCAAATTTGAAGACAGAGTATCAGCAGTCTATAGAAGAAGGGCTGGATATTGATGCGTACAAGGAAGTTTTCTATTCTGTGTCAATGCTTCCAAAAGGTGAGGTCAAGAAAAGATTTGGAGACATTTTGTTTGATATTGTTGCATCCGCTAAAATAAAGGAAGGATATTACTATGTAGAGCCATCAGATCTGGAACAAATTCAAATGATGCGTCAAGGCGCTGACGAGCGATATTCTTATGATAAAGAGAAGATAAAGGACAAGATATACGGTGCTTGGCTTGGGCGTATCTGTGGTTGTATGCTTGGAAAGAGCGTTGAGGGTGTTCGAACAAACGATCTTGTTCCTTTTTTAAAGGAAACAAAGAACTATCCAATGTACAGATATATTTGTCGCAAAGATCTGCAAAATATTGATCTGACAAAATATAAATTTAATTTTGTCGGCAGGGTTTATGCAGATGAGATAGATGGGATGCCCGTCGATGACGACACGAATTATGTTGTTCTTGCTCAAAAAATTATCGAAAAATATGGAAGAGATTTTACGCCTCACGACGTATCAAAAGCTTGGCTTACTTATCAGGGCAAAGACGCATACTGTACTGCAGAGAGAGTTGCGTTTTGTAATTTTGTAAAAGGTTACGCACCCCCTCAGTCAGCGGTCTACAAAAATCCATACCGCGAGTGGATAGGTGCACAGATAAGAGGGGATTACTTTGGATATATAAATCCGGGAGATCCCAAGCTTGCTGCGGAAATGGCTTGGAGAGACGCATCGATATCACACGTGAAAAACGGAATATATGGGGAAATGTTTATAGCGGCTATGCTTGCGATTGCGGCAACCACGAACAGTATAGAAAAAATTATAACCTTGGGCCTTGCCGAAATACCGCAGACGTCAAGACTTTATGAAAGTATTATGTTGATATTGGATTCGTACAAGAGTGGAGTATCTGAGCAGGATTGTTTTAAGATGATCCATGAAAAATATGACGAGCATAGCGGTCATGATTGGTGTCATACAATCTCGAATGCTATGATTGTGGTAGCATCACTTTTGTACGGCGAAGGAGACTTTTCGAGGTCTATATGTATGGCAGTTGAAACCGGATTTGATACAGACTGCAACGGTGCAACCGTTGGATCAATATTGGGAATGGCAAACGGGAAAGAAACTATTTCTGAAGATTGGAGTGCTCCAATCAGCAACAAACTGCATACCTCAATCTTTGGTGTTGGAACCGTTAATATATCGGACTGCGTTGAAAAAACATTGTCGCATATTGAAAATGCTTGAGTTGCATTTTTTTACTATGAGCCCAAAACAAAAACCACCCAATCGGGTGGTTTTTTGTTTTGCTCTTTTCTTTTGGTTTGAACCAACGACATCGTGCAGCGAACTGAAACCGAGCTTCGCTCGGGACGGGCAACGTTTGGCGGTTTCGCTTACGAAATGCGGTCATTTTTGACCGCAAGACAAACTTGCCATTTGACACGAGCTTGCGAGTGGCAAATTTCTAATCCAGGGGGAAATCTTTTCCGCGAGGAAAAGTTTCCTGCTCGGCGTTAGCCGAGTATGTCGCTTTGGTTCGATGACCAAAAACGCACAGGGCGCGTTCGGGGGAGCCATCCTCATAGGTTAAAAATGCAACCTATGCCAAAAAGCTTTTTTTACAAGGCCTTTTCGTTTTTTAGGGCTGTCTTTTTGAGCTTTTGTTTTTTGCAACTTTTTCCTAACCTAACGGACTTGAACCCTCGACATTTTCGCATATTTGAGAAATTCCTCCTTTTCTGATATAATATAGACAGAAAGAAGGAAAGTGAGTAGTTGAAGATAAAATATGCATATAAAATAATTGATAAATTGAACAGCTTATGATATAATTAGATTGTTGGAGGTGATTTGAATGATTAAACCTACTAAATTGAATAAAGGGGATATTATTGCAACTATTAGTCCCTCGTGGGGATGCGCTGGCAGTAATCGTGTGAAATGGCAATATCAACTTGGTGTAAATAGATTAGAAAGTCTCGGATTGAAAGTCGTAGCTGCACCGAATTCTTTAAAAGGAACCTCCTTTCTTGCATCTTCACCAGAAGCCCGAGCAGAAGATTTGATGTGGTCTTTTGAGAATAAAGCTGTGAAGGCGATTATAGCAAACATTGGTGGTAATGATTCGATAAACCTTCTTCCGTTCCTTTCGCCTCGTACAATTCTTGATAATCCTAAAATATTATGTGGATATTCAGATATAATGACATTACATCTGTATTGTTATCGCTTGGGGTTGGAGACATTTTATGGTGATAATTTGCTTACGACAATAGCCGAGCAACAAAAATGGCACCCGTACAGTAAACATTGGTTTGAAAAAGTGTTTTTTAATGATTCTGTAATTGGAGACATTTATCCGTCGGATGATTGGTCATATAGTCCCAATCATCATACAAATCCAACCTACAGTAAAGAATATCAGCTAAATCCGGGATATTGTAGAGTTCAAGGTATTGGTATTGTTCAAGGTAGATTGTTTGGTGGTCACGGAGGTATGTCAGAATATGAAGAGAACTGTGGGATCAAATTAAACAAATCGGATTTTGAAGAAAAGATCTTTTTTTATGAAGATATTCCAGAGGTCTGTACTCCAAAATATATTGGGGATTTTTTTGATTGGATGGGAAGACAAGGATATCTTCAGGTTTTGAGTGGTATTATTATTGGTAAAATGCGAATTAAAGACAGCTTTGCTTTGTATGCTAATGAAATCAAAAGAATTGTAACAGGAAAATATGGACTCGATAAACTGCCGATTTTATATAATCTTAATTTTGGTCATACCTCTCCTATTTGTATTTTGCCATATGGAGCAAAAGCAGAAATAGATGCTGATAACTTAAAATTTAGAATTCTTGAAAGTGCTGTTATATAATAATTGCTTGTGTTTTGAGTTGCATTTTTGTACTATGAGCCCAAAAGAGAAAAATCCGAAACTTTTACCTATCGGCGATAGTTTCGGATTTTTTGTATTTTAACAAATCAAAATTATTATGCGTCATATAAAAGGCTTCTAAAGCGACCGTCCATACACGTAGCAGGTGCGTGAAATGCATTTTCCATACCAATTCCGGGTTATAAAAAATATGATTTCAATTGTCCTCCAAAAGCTATTGATAATCCATTTACATTATTGTATAATATATCTGATAAGTTTGTTAAATTCCGAAGCGCGAATGCGAGTTGATATCCCCTTTCTCGAAGGTGGAAACCGTTGCGAACAAACAGCTTATGTTTGTGTATCTTTATCTGCGAAACGCTTTCATACACAATAAGAACATTTTTAACATCGCGATGTCGGAAATACTGTCACCCATTGATAATCCAAGATATATGTTGATCGCCAAGACAAGATTCAACCGTTATATTTATGACCTTTCATTCGCGTCCTTCGCTTATAAAGAATACGTCGAAATGCTGATAAAAAACTGAAAAGCACAACCGGAAACTTTAAACCCATGTACACCCACAGAGATAACGGTCGCAAACTGATACTGAAATTCAGAAAGTATTCGTACATCACTTATAACAAAAGAGCAATGGGAAGAAATTCATGATTTCTCATTGGAATTAGTAAACTTAAGACTATTTGAAAAATGAGTGAATGAGAAAATGTCTATAAATTTACACTTTTCTAAATTGTCAGAAATTTTATAAAGGAGGAAATAAAATTGAAAGACTTAAAATCGCTAATATATGAAAAAGCATATGATTTGGGGGCATCTATTGTAAAGACAGCTTCAGTGGAATCTTGGGAAATCGAACCTATTCAAGACAAAGAATTCTGGCCGCAAAGCATATGGCCGTGGTGCAAAAAGGTAATTGTCATTGCAATACCCATGTATTTGCCAATGGTAAACTCAACGCCCTCCATGCTTTATCAGGAATTGTATAATACAAGCAACAGAGTTATGGACGATATGGCCTATCATCTTGCCAGTTACATATTAAAACTCAATTATCGCGCGATCTTTTTCCCAAGAGACTGTTATGCCGACATTAACGTGCTTTTAAAAAACCCATCAGCGGCTTTTTCCCATGTGGTAGCCGCCTATTATGCCGGAGTCGGCACATTCGGCGACAGCCATAACCTTATCACGGAAGAATTCGGTCCCCGTGTCAGATTAGTCTCGGTTCTTACAGACGCCCCAATTGCTCCGGACTCAAAAGTAAATAAAGATTTATGCCTGCACTGTAAAAAATGTCTCAACGCCTGTCCCGCAAAGTGCTTCAAGGAAGCGAAAGGAAAATTATATGAATACGATAAAAAAGCATGTACAGAATACCATGTCAGGTTATCCGCCGATAATCACTTTCCGTGCGGAATATGCGCAAATATTTGTCCGGTAGGGAACGACATAAAAATGTATCGCGACAACGCAGATATTTCAAAGCAAGGTATCACTCACATCCAATCGTACGGATCATAACTAATATTGTTAAATTTAAAGAAATCCGTCCCGAGATACTGTTTAATCTTGGGACGATTCTTTGTTATCGCATTGTGTAAATGCTCAGAAATTTTACTTTGACGCTTTAACCCTGTCAATACATTCTTTACAAAGAGGAATCTCGCTGTCTTTGTCGATTTCGGCTTTGCAAATAGCGCAGGTTTTCTCTGTTTTACGAAGTACTACCGCGCCGTCCTCAACGCTTACCGACAATTTAGTACCTTTTCCGAGTCCGAGCTGCTTGCGTATTTCCCTTTTGATAAGAACTCTTCCAAGCTCGTCCATTGTAGTGTTGAACATATATATGTACCTCCTTTCTTAACATTCAAAGTAATATATATTTACTTTTGAATAAAAGCGTAGATTAAAACATCCGGACGCCTAAATATTATTTCTCCTATTAAAATATTAGGTGTACATTTTTGCTTTTTTAATCTAACATTTCAGACATAAAAGCAAAAAAACATTGATTTTATTCAATGTTTCTACCATATATTGACTTTAATTGGTTTTTATGCTATAATATACTAAATAAATTGCCCGCCTAATATTTTAATAGATGTCTAAAATAAGTTATTTCCGAGCCTGTTTATCATTGCGCGTTTATGCTCCATCAGAGAATGAACATACCGGTTAAGCGTAACCGCGGAATTTTTATGACCTAAAATTTCGGAAAGCGATTTTACATCCATTCCGCATTCTATCGCGCGGGTGGCAAACGTATGGCGCAGGGCATGAAATCCCTTTCTGGGAATACCTATATTTTTCTGCAGCAATTCAAAGCTGCGCTGATAAGACCGTACCGAAAGAATGCTTTTTCCCGCAACCACGAACCGAGAATGACCTCGGTTTTTCATTTCTTTTAGCAACGGCAAAATCCGGTCAGGAAGAGGAATTACCCTAATAGAATTGCTCGTTTTCGGGGCGTCCGTAATCCGGCAGAATCTTCCGGATTTGTCTTCGCTGTCATGACAGCTTTTGCTCACCGTAAGTTCAGCCTTTTCAAAATCAATATCAGTCCATTCGAGCGCCAAAAGCTCGCCAATTCTCAAGCCGGTGTACAGGCATATTATAATTCCCTTCATTTTATCGCGCCTGTCTTCCATCACCGCGTGTTCTATCAGTCTTTGCTCGGAAGGTGTAAAACATTCCACAGGTTTCTCCTTCGCTTTCGGACGCTTCAGCTTGTCCATCTCATATTCTTTTATAAGACCCAACGTGTGCGCCGTCGACATTGAGCTCTGTATCACAGTAATTATTGAATTTACCGAATTTACGGATAGCCCCTTGCCGTTTTTAAGATTTCCGTTTATCAACAATTGAGCTATGAATCTTTGAACCTCCAAGGGCTTGAGCGCGGTTATCTCACAGCTTCCGAGTACAGGTATCAGATGCTGTTGAACAATTTCCCTGTATCTTACACAGGTCTTGTCCTTTGAATTAGGGTTCACGTAGTTTTCAAGCCAATCCGAAAGCCAATCTTTATATAACATATATACTTCCTTTTTTAATATTATATCAACAATCCGAGCGCGTTGCATAAGCAAAACCGCAGCATACGGTCGATAAATAATATCTGTCTGATTAATACACACCGTATGCTGCGCCGTTATTATACATTATACCCTGCATGAGAGTAGGAATGATATATTAAAAGAAAATATATAAATAAAATTCAAAACGAGAACAGGAACATAGGAGCGGCAGGGCATGTAGCCCTGCCGCTCCTATTTCCATTATATGGCGGAATAGCTGTTATATTTATTCAAGCTCAAACGCGCCGGTATAAAGCTGATAGTACTGACCCTTTTCAGCAATCAGCTTTTCATGACTGCCGCGCTCAATAATGCGTCCGTGATCCAGCACCATAATCACATCCGAATTACGGACCGTGGAAAGACGATGCGCGATTACAAACACGGTTCTCCCCTTCATAAGGGCGTCCATTCCTCTCTGAACAATAACTTCGGTACGGGTATCAATTGAGGAAGTCGCCTCGTCCAGAATCATAACCGGCGGATCGGCTACCGCCGCGCGGGCAATGGCAATCAGCTGACGCTGCCCCTGTGAGAGATTGGCTCCGTTGTTGGTAAGCTGCGTCTGATATCCTTCCGGCATCCGTACAATGAAATCATCCGCGCCGGCAAGTTTTGCGGCGGCAATGCACTCCTCATCGGTCGCGTCCAGTTTTCCGTAGCGGATATTGTCCATGACTGTACCGGTAAACAGGTTGGTATCCTGCAACACTATGCCGAGAGAACGACGCAAATCCGCTTTGCGGATCTTGTTGATGTTGATACCGTCATATCGGATCTTTCCGTCCGCTATATCGTAAAAGCGGTTGATAAGATTGGTAATGGTTGTTTTTCCGGCGCCGGTAGCTCCGACAAACGCAACCTTTTGACCCGGTTCGGCATACACCGTCACATTGTGCAGAACCGGCTTTCCCTTTTCATATTCGAAATCCACATCCAACATCCGTACATCTCCGCGAAGAGGAGTATACGTTACGGTTCCGTCCGCCTGGTGCGGATGCTTCCACGCCCATTTACCGGTGCGCTCCGCGGTCTCGGTGATTGTTCCGTCCTGCGCAACCTTGGAGTTGACCAGTGTCACATAACCGTCATCTACCTCCGGCTGCTCATCCATCAGCCCGAAAATACGCTCGGCTCCCGCCATTGCCATGACTATCGAGTTAATCTGTTGGGACACCTGATTGATGTTGCCTGTAAACTGTTTGGTCATATTCAGGAACGGAACAATGATACTGATTTCAAAAGCCATGCCGGAAATACTGATATTCGGCACATCGGATATCAGGAACAGCCCGCCCACCATGGCGAGTATAACGTACATCAGGTTTCCGATGTTCATAATCACAGGTCCGAGAATATTGGCATGTGCGTTTGCGATATATGTGTCTTCACGCAGCGAATCGTTGATTTTTTCAAAATCGGATTTGCAGGCTTCCTCATGGCAGAACACCTTGATAACTTTCTGACCGTTCATCATTTCCTGAACAAAGCCTTCCTGCACTGCAACCGACTTCTGCATACGCAAGAAGTACTTGGACGCGCCGCCTCCGACTTTTTTCGATACCAGAATCATGAACGCCACACCCACCATAAGTACCAGTGTCATCCATACACTGTAATAGAGCATTATGAATAAAACACTGACCACAATCACGGTGGCGCGAATCAGTGTCGGTAAAACCTGCGACACCAGCATCCGGAGCGTATCAATATCATTTGTGTAATAGCTCATGATATCGCCGTGCTTATGTGTGTCAAAGTACTTGATAGGAAGATTCTGCATTCCGTCGAACATGGTCTTACGCATCCTGTCCAGAAAGCCCTGCGTAATGACCGCCATCAACTGGGACTCCACCGTAATCGATACGATTGAAAGTACATAAAAACCGATCAGCAGCAATACCTTAGGAACAATTACGTCCCTTGCCGCTTCCCAGCCCATTCCCGAGACCTGGAAATTCTCAATTTCCGCAATAACCTGTTGTAAAAAGATATTGGGGATAGAGGACGAGACCGCGGTAAAGATAATGCAGAAAATGGAAAGAGGAAGCATTACCGGATAGTAGTGAAAGAGCATCCCCATCAGTCGCCTCAGCACACTGCCTTTGATTTTCCTTTTACCGGCGCCCACATTTGACCGTCTGTTCATTTATCCTCACCTCCGTTTCCGTTTGTTTGTTGTTCAAACACTTCCTTATAAATCTCGCTGGTTTTCAGCAATTCCTCATGTTTGCCGATAGCCGAAATCTTGCCGCCGTCCATAACAATAATCAGGTCGGCGTCTTCCACGGAAGCAATCCGCTGCGCGATAATAATTTTAGTGGTCTCCGGGATGTACTGCCGTAAGCCCGCCCGAATCAGTTTATCGGTCTTGGTATCAACCGCACTGGTGGAGTCGTCCAGAATCAGGATTTTGGGCTTTTTCAGCAATGCCCGCGCAATGCACAGACGCTGCTTCTGTCCGCCGGAAACATTGGTACCTCCCTGTTCGATCTTGGTATCGTAACCGTCAGGGAAGGAGCGCACAAACTCGTCCGCCTGTGCCAGACGACATGCCTCCTGCAACTCCTCATCGGTCGCGTTTGGATCACCCCAGCGCAGGTTCTCCTTGATAGTGCCGGAAAACAACAGGTTCTTCTGCAAAACCATCGCAACCGCGCCTCGAAGCTGTTCTATGTCGTATTCCCGCACATCTACGCCGCCCACGCGCACACATCCTTCGGTGGCGTCATACAATCGCGGAATTAACTGCACAAACGAGGATTTACTCGAACCGGTGCCGCCGATGATACCGACCGTCATACCCGAACTTATATGCAGATCGATATCCGCCAATGCAAATTTCTTCGCATTTTGAGAGTATTTGAAGCTGACGTGTTCAAAATCAATTGACCCGTCCTTCACCTCGGTTACCGGGTGCTCCGGCTCCTTCATATCCGGCAGTTCGGTGAGCACTTCCACAATACGTTGTGCGGATTCCGCCGACATCGTCAGCATCACATAAATCATTGAAAGCATCATCAGGGACATCAGAATCTGAAGCCCGTATGTAATCATCGCCGAAATCTGACCTACATCCACACCCGAGCCTTCAATCGCCATTCGTGAACCGACCAGCAGAACAAACGCCATATTGAAGTACATGCAGAACTGCATCAACGGGGTATTGAGCGCCACAATACGCTCGGCATGTGTGAAGTCGGCGCAGATGGAATCGGCTGCCTTTCCGAACTTTTCCTTTTCGTAATCTTCACGGGCAAAGCCTTTGACTACGCGCATGGCGCGCACGTTTTCCTCAATTGATTCATTAAGCCGGTCATACTTTTTGAATACTCGACGGAAGGCGGGCATTGCCTTGCGGGAAATCAACAGCAGACCCACCACCAGAATAGGAACCACAATCACAAAACAGGTGGCAAGCGCGCCGCCCATGATATATGCCATGACTACGGAGAAGATAAACATCAACGGTGAGCGGACGGCCATGCGGATCAGCATCATAAAAGACATCTGTATATTGTTGACATCGGTAGTCATACGGGTAACCAGGGATGAAGATGAAAATTTGTCGATATTTGAAAACGTGAAAGTCTGTACCTGGTCAAAAATATCCTGACGGACATTTTTGGCGAACCCGGCAGACGCCTTGGAGCAGGTGAATCCCGCCAGACCGCCGCATAACAGTGAGAATATGGCAAGCAGCGCCAGTAATCCACCCTTCCGCAAAATCAGATCCATGCCGGCTCCGTCTTTGATCTGATTGACCAAATCCGCGGTAATGAACGGAATCAGCGTCTCGACAACCGCCTCGCCGACAATAAAAATCAACGTGAGAATGGTGGGAGTTTTGTACTCCCTAATACATTTTGCAAGTCGTTTAATCATAGGAGTTCTCTCATTCATTCCTTTCCTTGTTCCGGTTCTTCACTTTCGAGAACCGAGCACAGCTTATCCAACAGACGCATTAAGGTTTCATATTCCTCAGGGCAAAACGCGTCCCGCACGTTCTGTTCCATCAGGTTAAGACTTTGGGAAACGGCGTCAAGCACATGCTCCGCCTTCGGTGTAAGACGCAGACGCTTGAGCCGCGCGTCCTCTTTGACCGGCTCACGGACCAGAAGCTGTTTTTGCTCCATCAGCTCCACAGTGTGGGAAATGGTGGAACGCCGAATTTTAAAGACTTTTTCCAGGTCCTTCTGAAACACGTTTTCCCCGCCGCGATCCCGCAGATATCGCAGTACCCACATGTTGCGACCGGTGAGCAGATCGCCCTCGCTCTCGGCAGCAACAACGCGGTTGAACCGCCTGCGGTAAAAAACCGACGCACGGATTACCGATTGCGCCAGTTCTCTTTCCATCTTCCTTTTCATTTTGGATGGATCTCCTTCTGCATTCTGTTAGTATGCTAACATTTTACCACAAATAAAAATAAAAATCAATCCTGCAAAACGCAGAATATCCGAGACTGCAAATAAATATTTTGGGAGGTTTGCACAGGATTTCATTTTACATTTTTTGCCTTTTATACTTACGTAAACAATACCGTATTTTCAGGACAAAA
This sequence comes from uncultured Clostridia bacterium, assembly GCA_944381085.1. GTDB lineage: Bacteria > Bacillota > Clostridia > Oscillospirales > CAG-272 > SVTX01. The sequence goes on along the minus strand of CALWJX010000040.1, from coordinate 4,269 downwards.
TCACGGCGGCAAGTATAGTGCAAACGTCAAAATTTTCTTTTTCCCACAGCATAATCCGCCCGACAGACAAACAAGAAAGCCGCTGCACAAAAACATCAGAGGGCAAATGATAAACTATCCCGCCCAAAATGATGCTCCGTGTAACGGCAATTCAAATCACTCTATACCGAAAAGCAATCTGGCGTTTGCCTCGGTAATACGGGCGGCTTCATCCGGTTCTATTCCGTGAATTTCTGCCAGAGCCGACACAGTATATCTCATAAGCGAGGAGTTGTTTATTTTCCCACGATACGGGTGAGGCGCAAGATACGGCGCGTCTGTCTCGACAAGCAGTTTTTCTGTCGGCACCGCCCGACAGGCTTCGCGCACTCTCGAAGCGTTTTTAAAAGTAAGCGTACCCGAAAACGAGATAAACCATCCTCTCCTCGCGAGGTCTTTAGCCATTTCGGCGCTCAGGCTGCAGCTGTGTATAACTCCTCTTACTCCGGGATATTTCAGAATCATTTCAAAAACATCTCCGTGAGCATCTCTGTCATGTATGATTACCGGAAGTCCGGTTTTCTCCGCCAACTGCATCTGAATAGAAAAATACTCATACTGCAGCCTTTTATCCACCGGTTCCCAATAATAATCAAATCCTATCTCCCCTATCGCCACAATTTTATTTTTCCTGCGCTGTTCCTGTGAAGCTATCAGAGAATAAATCTTTTCCGCCTCGTCACATGGGCAAGACATTTTTTCGTTCTGCGCGTCTGTAGGATGAATTCCCACCGCGGCATACATAAATTCATATTTTTGCGCCTGCGCGACGCATTCAAGTGAATTTGAGCAATCAGTGCCGACATTTATTATTCCGCTTACACATTCCTTCAACCGCGAGAGTAATAAATCGGCTCCTCCCGGTATTTCGTCAAACTTTTTATCATAATAATGCGCGTGACTGTCAAAAACCCTGACCTGCGGCAATACTTCCCCGTTCTTTTGCATGGAATATATATCCGGACTCATCTGTAATCATACCTTTCCCCGATGTCACGCAGAGAATCTTTCCCGCCCGACATTTCGGCTATTTTTTCTATAAGAGGCAAACTGCCAGACTTTTTAACCGCAAAACGCAGGGTAACTCTATCTGCAAAATCGGCATTGTCAATAACGGCGCCGTATTTTGGCAGCAGAGCAATATATTTTTGATAATCGGAATATGAGCATTCAAGCAAAAATTCGGAATACTTTTCATATGTGACAATTCCGGCCGCCTCAAGCGCGATCTTTGCCCCTTGGGAATACGCGCGCACAAGCCCGCCCGCGCCGAGAAGCGTTCCGCCGAAATAACGGGTCACCACTACAACCGCGTCGCTTACTCCGCTTTTCCGTATAGTCTCAAGTATGGGCACTCCCGCGGTTCCCTGAGGCTCTCCGTCGTCCGAGTATCTGGCGACAACGCCTCCCCTCAAAACATATCCCCAACAATTATGCGTCGCGTCGGCATATTCCTTTTTTTTGACTTTAATAAATTCATTTGCCTGTTCCTCGCTTGTAACATGTTTCGCGTGACCTATGAAAACAGATCTTTTAACTTCAAAATCCGCGTTGCCCTCCCCGGAAAGGGTGATATAAAGCTCCGGTAAATTTTCCTCACTCATACCTGTACATCCCTAATCCCTCTCATTAAAATTTCAGTCAGCTTCATTATTTTCAACGTAATCAATATCGTATTTTTTCAGCTTTCCCCAAATTCTGTTATCTACTGACGCCACAGTAAAAACCCCGTCGTCGGTGTACTCGACGTCCTTGACTGTCGCGTTGCCGTATAGCAGACTCATCATTCCCTGCTCGCTGTTGGGAAAATAAAACTTAACCGTCCTTTTGTTTTCGTGAATGACCTTTTCTATGACCTGCGCGAGACGGTCACATCCCTGACCGGTCAGCGCCGAAATATACACCGTGTTCTCACGCTGCGCAGGATTTCCCACCGCAAGACTGTCATACACTCCTCTGTCACATTTGTTGTAGGCATAAATTACCGGTTTATCCGAGGCGCCGAGTTCCTCAAGTGTTTTCTCGGTACATTCAAGCTGCTCGGAAGATTCTGGGTCTGACGCGTCGATAACTATGAGAATGATATCCGCGTATGCCGCCTCCTCAAGTGTTGACTTAAACGCGCTCACAAGATGGTGCGGAAGTTTTCTGATAAATCCCACGGTATCGGTAAGCAGGATCTGCTCGCCCTGTGGCAAAGTATACTTTCTGGTCGTGGGATCAAGAGTGGCAAAAAGTTTATCCTGCGCAAGAATACCCGCGCCGGTCAGTGTGTTGAGCAATGTGGATTTTCCGGCGTTTGTATAGCCCACGACGGCAACCTTGCAAAGCCCGCTTTTGTCACGCGAGGCGCGCATATTTTTCCGGTTTTTCTCGAGTATTTTTATCTCCGCCTCAAGCGCTCCGACTCTTCTCTGAAGATGACGACGGTCGCTTTCAAGCTTTGACTCACCCGGTCCTCGAGTGCCTATACCGCCGCCGAGCCTTGACATATCATTTCCTTTTCCCGTCAGTCTCGGAGCGGTATATTTCAGCTGAGCAAGCTCGACCTGAAGTTTTCCCTCTCCGCTCACCGCGTGAAGCGCGAATATGTCCAGAATAAGCATTGACCGGTCTATGACCAAAACATCGTTTCCGATCTCATCTTCAAGATTTCTGATCTGAGCCGGAGTAAGCTCCTCGTCAAAAATAACAAGCTTTATATCATTTTCCTTACAGAGGTCCGATATTTCGGCAACCTTTCCGCTTCCGATAAGCGTCCGCGGGTCGGGCGTGCTTTTGTTCTGTATAACGACCGCGAAGGTTTCTCCTCCCGCGGTGTCCAACAGTCGCTCAAGCTCCTTTATGGATCTCTCCGTTTCATTTGCGTCGTCCCTGTCGGTTACAATTCCCACAAGTACGGCTTGTGTAACTATTTCATTCTCTTTAAAATTCATATACTCCTCCGATATCTTTTACAGCGACCTACGTTTTTACGCAAGCATATATTTCGTCAGAAATTCAATACTTTTTCAAACATCGGTCTGAAATTTATCCGATATGGCTATTATATGCTCCGCAGTCTCCTTTGCGGTCATACATGTAGTGTCTATCTTAACCGTATCAAGCTCCTCATACATAGGAAGTCTTGACAGCGCTCTTTCCTTTATTCCGTCATCCTTTCTTCTGCCGCTGTCAATATCCGACTGTATTCTATGAACAAGTTCTTGTTCCGAGCATACAAGTGAAAACAAATAAACCTCACAGTCCTCGGTATCCACCCGCTCAAGTATATCGTCTATTATATCCTGTCTGTGCATCACCCAGCCGAAAATCACCGTGTCAATGTCGGGACAGCGCAGAAAATTATTCAGTAAAAAACATATATTCTCAATAACCATTTCGCAAGTACGCTGATTTACGCGAAAAGGATTCATGTCCCAGCACACGTCTCCGTCAAGATAAACGGAATTCAAAATTTTATTTTTCAATTCCCGGCAGGTCGCGCTTTTGCCCACGCCCATACTTCCGCCAATCAGATAAAGCCTTTTCATTTCAAATTTTCTCCCATCAAAAAATATTGATATTAAATAAACAAAAGGGACTGCGCCAAGCCACGCAATCCCTATATGCACAGAACTCCCACACGAAGTTCTATTTGCGGGAAACAACACTGACACCGCAAAACGCGCCGTCAATCTTATTTCTTCGAACTCTCAAGTCTTCTCTTGAACTTGTCCACACGTCCGCCGGCATCTACAAATTTCTGTTTACCGGTAAAGAAAGGATGGCACTTTGAGCAGATTTCGACCTTTATCTCAGAGCCTTTTGTGGACCTTGTCTTAACGGTTTCTCCGCACGCGCATCTGATTACGCACTCTTCGTATTTGGGATGGATATTCTCTTTCATTTTAATTCACCTCACAAAATTCTTTCGCTGGTCTTTGTCAGCGATTTCATAAGTAAAGACTTTTATACCGCGCATTTTACAGTCAAACATAAAATACACAACGTCCCGAACGTATCAAAAATTCTGTCCGCTCCGCGACGCCAAGCATTGCCGCCGTTTCTGCTTCTATAGGAATTTGACACACAGCATGTATTATATCACATCTTTTTGTCTTTGTCAATATCTTTTTTTGATATTTCAGTCGGTTAATTACATTTTTTAAAGAATTGAATTCCCAAAGTAAATTCCACAGTGGAATTTGAAGTAGAATTTACTGTGGGAAAGATTTTGTGGTAGAATTT
>CALWJX010000039.1 GCA_944381085.1 uncultured Clostridia bacterium | reverse complement strand
ATTTAAATACCACCAATAGTCTTTTTCATCAAGCCCGCATTCTTTCATTCTCTCAAGCAAAACATCAAGTCTTTCCTCTCTCTGAGACCCGCCGATTATCTCTCCGACGCCGGGGACAAGCAGGTCCATCGCGGCAACCGTCTTTCCGTCGTCGTTCAGCCTCATATAGAAGGCTTTGATTTCTTTCGGATAATCTGTGACAAACACCGGCATTTTATATATCTTCTCGGTAAGATACCGTTCATGCTCTGTCTGAAGATCACATCCCCAATCTACCGGATACTTGAAATTCTCCCCGGACTTTTTCAATAACTCAACCGCTTCCGTATAAGTGACTTTTTTGTAGTCGCTCTCGGACAGCATGGTAAGCCTCCCGATAAGTCCCTTATCCACAAATTTATTGAGAAATTCAAGCTCCATAGGACAGCTTTCCATGACATGACGTATGATATACTGAATCATATCCCACGCAAGAAGCATACTGTCGTCAAGATCCGCAAAGGCAATTTCCGGTTCTATCATCCAGAATTCCGCCGCATGTCTTGCGGTATTCGAGTTTTCCGCGCGGAATGTAGGACCGAATGTATATACGTTTCCGAATGCCATCGCAAAAGATTCACCCTCCAGCTGACCCGAAACCGTAAGATTTGCGCTCTTGCCGAAGAAATCCTTGGAGAAATCCACTTTTCCCTCGGCGTCTCTCGGAAGATTATCCAAATCAAGAGTGGTTACGCGGAACATCTCTCCGGCGCCCTCACAGTCAGACCCTGTAATAAGCGGAGTATGAACATAAACAAAACCTCTTTCGTGGAAAAAACTGTGTATGGCAAAAGCCGCCTCGCTTCTTATCCTGAAAACCGCCGAAAACAAATTGGTTCTCGGGCGCAGATATGCCTGTTCCCTGAGGTATTCAACCGTATGTCTTTTCTTCTGAAGCGGATACTCGGCGCAGGAGGCGCCCTCAACGGTTACGGAAAGTGCTTTAAGCTCAAATGCCTGACTGCGTTCGGGAGTAAGCTCAAGTTTTCCCTTGACAATTACCGACGCTCCTACATTAAGAGAAGCTATCTCATCATAATTATTTATATTATCTCTTTCAAAAACCACTTGCAAAGTCCCGAAACAGCTTCCGTCGTACAGGTCTATAAACCCGAAAGACCTGCTGTCCCTTACGCTTCTTACCCATCCGCCGACGGTAATCTCGCACCCGCTCAATTCACCGCAGCTTTTGTAAATTTCTTTAATTAGCCGTCTTTTCATAAAATTTCCAATAGCTCCTTTTATATATACAAGATATTATATAATATGTTCGGCAATAATTCAAGTGTTTTTTCAAAAATTATCAAAGAAAATTTGACGAATCGTGCGTTTTTCTTCATATTACCCTCTTGGATCTTCACTTTGGCATGTTATAATCTGCATGTACCCAAAAAAAGAGAAAGGAAATTTTTTAAATCGCCGGGCCGGGATAAAAACCACGGACACAATTTTCCGCACAATCAAAATTCCGGACACGGCACAGGAAAGGAATGGTATTACATATGAAAAAAATTATTATCAGTATTGCTTTAATTATGATGTTATGTCTGACGGCGGTAGCATGTACCTCAAACAAAGATGATTCAAATGACGATAAAACAACAACAGCCGCGGAAACAACCGCCAAGGAAACCGAGAAAGAAACCGAAGAAAATACAGAAGAAAACGAAAGCACGGATGAAGAGACAGGCGAAGACTCAAGTGAGGACGAAAGTGAAGACGCAAGTGAGGATTCAAGCGAAGGCGAAAGCGATACCGCAGATGAAGACGAAAGTTCTTCAGGCGAGGATGAAAGCGAATCTTCCGGCGAATCCGAAGACGCTTGATCTTTATTAAAAAGCTTATTTTTGGGTAACTTATTAAAACAAAAAAAGAGTCTATTGCAGATAATTTAAAATTTTCAAACAACAAACCGACATCGTCCTGAGACGGTGTCGGTTTTTTGCAAAATACCGCCGCGCTATTGACAAAAAATCCCGTGGCATATATAATAATATCAATGCGGGATATATATGCGCCGCGTGAAAGTTTACAGACAAAAAACGGAGAAAAGCACAATAATAGCCGAGGCTTATTCGCTGACTTTTCGCGCCGTTGAAGTCATATTATTCTATGTAAATACGGAGGAGAAACTTATGATAACAGGAATTATATGCGCAGGGGACAGTGAGGTCGCGCCTTTTCTGAATATGTCGGACAGGTTTGAGGTGACGGAGAAAGCAATGCTGAAATTTTTTTCGGCAAAATCGGAAATACAGACATCGTAACGCTGTATTCCGGCGTTGGCAAGGTCAACGCCGCCATCGCCGCTCAGATACTTGCGGACACGTTCAAATGCGGCGCGATAATAAATTCGGGAACCGCGGGCTCAATGTCGGACAGGGTAAAGATTTTCGACACCGTGGTCTCCACAGAGGTTGTATATCACGATATGGATGAAGACATTCTGACCGAATTTCATCCTTACATACCCTCTTGCTTTTTCAAAGCCGACAGCCGCCTGACTGACGCCGCCCGCTCGGTCTATCGTGAAACACAAGGATCTCACAATGTATTATTCGGAAGAATGGCAACGGGAGACAGATTTGTCAAAGACGAAATCACAAAAGCACAGATCAAAGCCTTATATGCCCCGCTGAGCATTGATATGGAAACGGCAAGTATCGCGCATGTATGCTATGTAAACAATATTCCGTTTATTTCCGTGAGAACGATTACCGACAACGCGAACGACGGCGGAAGCGAAAATTTTGAGGAAAACTGCGACAAGGCGTCTCTGATATCTGCGGAATTTGTCATAAGTATGTTGGGAAAGTTACATCCGGATACTTTCAATAAAGGGTAACCCCCGTTATCCTCAGGCGGCAAGACATCTTAATTTTGTTATAAACGGATTGTTTAAGCCAACCTTAAAAATACAAATAAGGACATAGGGCAATCATAAAAAACGGCAATTCCCTGATTTTTTTAAAATCCATTGACAAACACATATTAAATTGGTATAATCAATATGCCGTGTAAATAACCGGGATCGTCACGCCGCGCACTTTTTCTTTATCGTTTGTGGCAGCCTTTTTGAGGAAGCCTATTATAAAAAATTCTCGGTTATATTAATCGGAAAATTCATTATTCGGAATGCATATGAAAAACAAAACAAGATTTATCGCGGCAGTTCTGACGGCACTTTTGATATGTTCGGCGATTCTGCCCTCATCGGCGGCAAATTTTCCCGAAACCACGGTTGAAGAAATAAAGAGCGTCGCCGTAAGCACAATCGAAAAGGAAATCTCCCAAAGAGGATCAATCCTTACGGATTTAACCCTTACAGGAGAGATGTTCGGAGGAGAATTTCTGAATAATGCGGGGACCACCGCCTCGGACTGGTTTACTATAGCCGCCCTGCGTTTCGGATACCGGGAAAACAAAGAAATTTATTCCTCCGCTCTGCAAAAATATGTCACTGACAAATACAAGACCGATGATCTGCTCGGCAAAAAAAAGGCAACCGAGTGGCACCGCATAAGCCTGTGTCTTTCAGTTCTCGGCGCCGACCCGACAGACATCGACGGCATAAATCTCATAGCCGACGGAACCTATTACCGCGACAGGATATACACCGTGGGTGCTCAGGGAATAAACGAATACATCTGGGCGCTTATCACACTTGATTCCTTGGACTACACCGTTCCCGACGACGCGTCGGTCACAAGAGATTTTCTGATTGAAAATATAATTAAAAATCAAAAAGACAACGGGGCTTACTCCCTTACCGGACCCGGAGCCGACTCTGACCTTACCGCTATGGTGGTAACCTCGCTTTCGCCATATTACGACAGTGACAAACAATACGAAATCAACGGCGAGACTATGACCGTAAAAGACTGTGTTGACCTTGCTATGTCATTTCTTTCCTCGGCGCAGAACGAAAACGGATGCTTTAGCTCTTACGGGGTGGAAAACGCGGAAACCACGGCTCAGGTAATCGTGGCGCTGTGCAGTCTGGGAATCGACCCCGAAGACGACGCCCGGTTTATAAAAGGCGAAAACAGCCTTTACGACGGACTTATGAGGTTTTATTTAAAAGACGGAGGATTCGCGCATGACTCCCAAAATCAGGCATATAACTCTCATACCTCGGCTCAGTGCCTTTTGGCGCTTTGCGCCATAGCGCGCGTAAAGCTCGGTATGAATCCGGTATTTGATTTTGAATATGAAGAACAAAGCATACTTGAGGACTATGAGCCGGACAGCAGCGATATTTTCGACGCTGAAGACCTGGAACTGTACAATTCCCTGCCCGACGTCCTGTCTACTGAGTATTACCCCGTGATAATTACTCTTTACAATAAGCTGCTGAATGCCGCAAACGCTTCGGAATACCGGGATATACTGTCCGACCTGCTCGCCAAAAAGCAGGAGCTTGAAGAGCTTGAGGAAAAAATCGAGGACATTAATTTTCGTGTAAACTCATTTCTTGAGCAAAAAACCGGAAAACTCAGTGAGAAAAAAACCGCCGACGGTCTTGTGCAGGAAATAAATTCGCTTGAGCAGTACGACCGTGAAAAAATACAAAAGCTTGACCTGCTTCTATACGCCTGCTCCGAATATGAAATGAAGCTGCGTTCAACCATAATCACGTGCTCGGCGGTCTTTGCGGTGATCATTCTCTGCGCCGCGCTTATAATCAGAGTGAGAATACGAAAAAAGAAAAAACAGGCGGACAACGAAGAGGATTGACCCGACGTGTGAAACCCGCGTGAGTGCAAAGCTCTGAGATTAAAGAAAGGAAAAAGTCATGAAAAAGGATATACTGATAATTTTTTCGATTGTGTTGGTGGTAGCTTTGCTGATAATGGGCACCGATTTTCAATCAGTCGAAGAATATTATCAGTCTCATCCCGACGCCATAACGCCCGACTCAAAAACAGTTTACTTTTCAATCAGATGCGATACGATACTGCAAAATACAGACAAGCTTGACCCCGCCCTGCAAAGCAGTGAATATATTCCCGAAGACGGAATGATCCTTGCCCCGTCGCGGTACGTTCTGCGCGACGGCGACACCGTGTTCGACCTGCTCTTAAGAATTACCGGCTACCACAAAATACAGCTTGAATACCAAGGCGCTGACGTAAGCGCCTTCGGCTCCGTGTTTGTTGAGGGTATAAATTACCTGTACGAATTTTCCTGCGGAAGCGGCTCAGGCTGGACTTATCTTGTCAACGGGGAAAATCCTCAGACAGGCTGTTCCAAATATGAACCGAAAGACGGAGACCTTATAGAATGGTTCTATACCTGCAATTACGGAGAAGACTATACTCCTCTGCAAAACCAAACACAGCCAAAGTGAGGTATATATGAGCGCGTATTCAAAACTTCATCCCCTTACCTGCCTTGTCGGATATCTGTGTATACTGATACCCGCGATGTTTATAAAAAATCCCGTAATACAGCTGACTTCCCTTTTAGGCTCGGTTCTTTTTCTTTCGGTCATATGCGACAGAAAGACTATCGGTTCCGACCTCGGCTTTTATATACCGCTGTTTGTGCTCATGGCAGTGACAAATCCCCTGTTTTCTCACAACGGCGCGACCCCGCTTTTTTTCATGAACGGGAATCCGGTCACACTCGAGGCGGTTATTTACGGAATTTTCATGTCGGTCATGATAACCTCTGTGCTTCTGTGGTGCAAGTGCTACGGCATTATCATAAACAGCGACAAAATAGTTTACCTGTTCGGAAAAAGCCTTCCCAAGCTGTCGCTTTTACTTTCCGCGGCGCTGAAATTCATACCCGAGCTCAAGAGGAGATTCCGGCTGACAAGCTCCGCCCAGAAAACGCTCGGGCAGTATTCAACCGAAAGCTATACCGACAGAATAAAAAGAATGTGCGGAGTATTCTCATCGGTAATCGGCTGGTCGCTTGAGAACGCGGTTGAAAAGAACAATTCAATGAAAGCCAGAGGCTACGGAATGCCCGGGAGAAGCAATTATTCCATATTCAAAATGACCGCCGCGGATAAAACAATATCGGTCTTATATATTGCCTGCCTCTCTCTCACGCTTGCGGGGGCGTTTACGGGAAAGCTTTACTTTTCTTATTACCCCACGGTTTCAGGGATACCTGACTCCCCTTTGGCGCTGGCGTCTTACTTTTCGTATTTCGTCTGTGCCATGATTCCGATAATTGTAGAAAGCGAGGAGGCGATTAGATGGAAATACTACAGATCAAAGATCTGAGCTTTACATATCCCAACACTGACAGCCCGGCGGCGGACGGTATAAACATGACGGTAAATCAGGGCGAGTTTATATTGGTTTGCGGAGCGTCGGGCTGCGGGAAAACCACGCTTCTGAGGCTTATAAAAAAAGAGCTTTCTCCCGCCGGGAATTTAAAGGGCGAAATTCTCTATAATCTTGACGCAAAGGGGTTCAAGGAAACCGCGTCGGCTTTTGACGTGGGTTTTGTTTTCCAGAATCCAGACAGTCAGATTGTAACCGACAGCGTATGGCACGAGCTTGCGTTCGGACTTGAAAATATGGGAATCCCCTCCGACACTGTCCGCCGGCGCGTCGGAGAAATGGCGAGTTACTTCGGGATCAACGAATGGTATCACTCAAAAACCGATTCCCTGTCGGGAGGACAGAAGCAGATATTAAATCTTGCCTCGGTAATGGTCATGGACCCCAAGATACTCATTCTTGACGAGCCTACAAGCCAGCTTGACCCTATTACCGCCTCGGAATTTATCAAAACGGTATATTCACTGAACCGTGAGTTCGGAATAACCGTAATAATTGCCGAGCACCGATTGGAGGAACTTTTTCCGCTCGCCGACAGAGTGGCGGTGATGGACGGCGGAAACCTGATTTTTTACGGTTCGCCCGAAAAAGCGTGCGGGGCTCTCAAAGACAATCCGATTTTCGAGGGCTTTCCAAGCGCCGTGAAGATTTTTGAAGGCACAAAAGATCTTACAGAATTACCGGAAGGGTATCAGTGTCCTCTGACTGTGCGCGACTGCAAAAAATATCTGAACGCGAACTTTTCGCACCTGTCCGGAAAAGAAGTGAAAGTAATCTCCCCGGAACCGGCAAATCCGGTCATTGAAGCGGAAAACCTTTATTTCAGATATGACAAAAACCTTCCCGACATACTGCGCTCCATGAGCATCAGTGTCTGCGAAAACGAGATAATGGGAATACTCGGCGGCAACGGGGCAGGCAAAACCACTGCCCTCAACGTAATAGCCGGAGCGGAAATGCCCTACCGCGGACATGTAAAGATATACGGGAAAAAGATCAAGGATTTCAAAAACAATTCTCTTTACCGCAATATGCTCGCCTATCTTCCCCAAGACCCGCAGTGCATCTTTGTAAAAAATAAGGTTTCGGAGGATTTTGAAGCCGCCTTAGCCGCGCTGAACGGCAAAAATCAAAATATCGGCTCCGAAATCGAGCGAATATCGGAAGAACTCGGAATATCTCATCTGCAAAACATGCACCCATACGACCTGAGCGGAGGAGAACTTCAAAAGTGCGCCGTAGCGAAGCTGATGCTGACAGATCCCAAAATAATGCTGCTCGACGAACCCACAAAGGGACTCGACGCCGTCTCAAAAAACAAACTTATCTCCCTTTTGCGTAAGTTAAGGTCAAAGGGTATGACATTTCTGATTGTAACGCACGACATTGAGTTTGCCGCGGGTATCTGCGACAGATGCGCAATGTTCTTTGACGGAGGTATCATATCACAGTCCGCGCCGAACGAGTTTTTTTCGTCAAACCGTTTCTATACGACCTCCTCTCACCGCGCCTGCCGGGATATTTTCCCCAACGCGATTCTTACGGATGAGGTAATCGGTCTGTGCCGAGGGAATGTGTAATCCCGGACAATAGACAATAATACGGCTTTCGGCTTAGATGCGCTTTTTGTGTTTTCCGAAATTCATTGACGCCTAAAAAGGAATATCGTTATGAAAGCAAAACAAATAATCTCATATGCCATTTTATTGCTGCTTGTTCCCGCCGCCATAGTGCTCGGATTTTTAATCTTCGGTTCGGGCGGCTTCATATACTCGATTCTCGCGGTCTCCGTACTTGTCTGCGCGGCGTTTTTTCTCTCATTTGAGAAAAGCAGCCACAAAAGCGGAGTGATACTGATTCTTGCGGTAATGGTCGCGCTCAGCGTGGCAAGCCGATTTATTCCTTATGTCAACCCCATGTCCGCGCTCATAATCATCACCGCCATGTATTTCGGGGCTCAAGCCGGATTTATAACCGGAGCCATGAGCGCGCTTGTCTCAAATTTCTTCTTTTCACAGGGTCCGTGGACTCCCTTTCAGATGTTTGCCTGGGGGACTATAGGCTTTATCGCCGGTCTGCTTTGCAAGCCCCTTAAGAAAAGCAAAATATTACTCGCGCTGTTCGGCGCGTTCTCCGGGATTGTTTTTTCGCTTTTTATGGATGTGCTGACGGTTCTCTGGCAGGACGGATATTTCAATGCTTCAAGATATCTCGCGGTACTTTACACAGCTCTTCCCTTTACGGCGCTTTACGCGGTCACAAACACGGTTTTTCTGCTGTTGCTGTCCCGCCCGATCGGAAACAAGCTTGACAGGATAAAGACAAAATACGGACTGTAAAAAAATAAAGACAAACCGGATTGGATTTTCTTTAATTTAAAATAAAATACATAACAACGCACTTTACAAGCGGCTTTTTCTCTACTGCTCCGGGATTGCAGTCGGCATTGAAAGCCGACCATTAAAATGCCATACCTACCATACTGCCGATTTTTGATAAAACGTCAGTCTATAGGTATGTTTTTCTCAAAGACACAAACAGTTTTCGGAAACATTCCGGAATATCATTGTTCGGAAATAAATTCAGATTTCCATATACGTTGACGACCGCAAAAACACGTCGGATAGCTTTTTTGAAAAATTTCAAAAAAATCCCGATTATTTTTAAAAAACCTCTTGATTTTTTTAAGTGTTTATGATATAATATATATGTTACGCAGTAAACAGTCAATCTGCAATCGACGTACCGCCGAATTGTCGAAGATATGTTTGTCTGATAATAAACAGCAAGTCACATAATTGGCCCCATGGTCAAGCGGCTAAGACGACGCCCTCTCACGGCGTAATCGTGGGTTCGATTCCCGCTGGGGTCACCAAACAAGTTAAAAGCGAACCCGTTCCCATTTGGAGACGGGTTCGCTTTTATCGTATATTTCAAATCAATAACAGTACAAGACCGTCGAGCAAACAACTCGGCGGTCTTGCTTATAAACTTTGTTTAATTCGCTCTATATTATGCACGGCGCAGAGCTTCTGTAATCTTTTGCCTAAAATTCCGTTCGTCTACGATATCGTCAACTTTGAAGTCGTCTTCTCCCAACAGGATATGTTCCAAATCTTTTGAATAGAATTCCGAATTATAAGTTGACTCGTTAATTGATTAGTCAAACCTTTGGTTGTTTTATTTCTATTCTAAACAGGAGGGCGTTTTAATCGTTGTTTTTTACGTTATAAATGTGCAGCCCCGCACGGGGATTTTTTACCGTCCCGGCTCTCATGTTAAAGCATCGGTCTTACCTATTCATTTCATTCACAAACAAATCGCTTTTAACGGTCATTTCGACCCAGGCGGGACGAAATCCGCTTTTTATCGCGTTGCGCACCGATCTGATATTTGACCACGCGGCGCAATAAAAAGGCACCTTTCCTCTTTCCAGAATTTCAAGCGCAAGCCTGCTCGTAATCGCGCAGGCGATTCCCTTTCTGCGGTAATCCTCTAGCACATCCACTCCTATCTGCCACATTGTGTCGCAGTCCGCCGAACATGCCGCGAGTCCTATCAGCTTTGAGCCGTCATATGCACCGACTCCCAGAACATCAAGTTCTTTTCGCTTCTCGCACAGGGCATTTACCCATTCCGCTTTATACAAATCGGCAAAATCCTCCTGTTCCATAAGCCTGAGACTGTAATTGCAATCTATCTGTTTTATAAAATTCAAATCCGGCAAAAAATACTCCGCCATAAAGCAGACTCGCAGTCCGCGCTTCTGCATCTCGTCATTCAACACGTGCATATTAGGGGTTTCAAAGCAATGTTCCGCGGAATACTTATTTATATAATCCGAGACAATGTCCCTGTGTTTTTCATTTACCGACGCCACTATATTGTTCCCGTAAGAAATCAGGTTACAATCAAAAGGAAGCTCAAGGTATTTTCTCGCGTCTGCATTTTTTACGGATCTGACTATCACGTTTTCGGCTTTCAGAAAATCCTCGGCACTGCATCCCGCGTCCGCCGCAGACTGCCTCAAAGCCGTCATATAAATACTTTCGTTTGTAAATGTCATACCATCCTCCATGCCGCCACAGGCGGCGTATACAGCGCGGATCCTCCTCACAGTCATTTAAAATATTTTTCCAATGCCTCTCCGAAAAGTCTTCCGAGCTCAATCATATCCAACGAATCAAAATGAGCCGTATCCGCGCCCTCGGTATCATATTTCATTTTTCCGGTGTTTATATAGGTGTTCATGACGCTTTCGGAGCAATGGCGCTGCTTTGCAAAGTTTATCAGATCGTAAAAATCCCACATATAACAGTCATTTATGCCGCCGTCAATAAACGCAATGCCTCTGACCGACGCATATGGCTGATAATATTCCCTTATGTGGTCCACGAGCAGTTTTTCATTCTCATAATAACTCAGCGCTTGACCGAGCAGCATACCGTCGGCTTCTCCCTGCATCCAGACGAATCCCACAATGACCGGACATAGTCCGTCCGCCTCAAGCTCTGTCAGCGCGCCGTCAACCGTTGTTTTAAAATGCGTAAGATAAAGTCCTTCTTTGCCGTTGCCCGTATCCGGAATCCAACCCGTGTCGAGTGATGTTCCCCCATTCGCGCACTTTATAATATAGAAAGTCTCATCGGGATACGCCTCGCTCAGAAACTCGGCAAGTCCAAGCTCGGGACCAAAGCAGGATTTATACGCTCCCTGCCCTAACGAGACATTCGCAAACCCGTCACTCGAATTGGCTCCGTTGTCGTTGTCATACAGTATCTTTACATTTTCAAATCCCTTTTTGTATTTTTCCAGCCGTTCGGACGGTATCTTCTCCGAAAGATAGGACTCCATCGCCATTCCGGTCGCGTTTGACTGTCCTCCGAGCAGTATCACCTTTGTTTTTTCCGTACTGTCTTTTTCCTCAATGATACTGTCGTTCGGCTCTTTATATTCCACAGGCTGCTTGCCGGTCAGTGTTATGTGCGCCATCTGCGCGCCGTCGGACGATTCTGCTCCGTCAAAAAAAGTCTTTATTCCGCTCGCCTTGAAATTGTCCGGGAGTGTTTCGTCGCTCCACTGCCGGCTGACATACACCCCGACGCCGCCTGTTCCCCCTTCTCCGACACATTCAACCGTAAAAAGATAACTCCCGGGCTGCCCGACGCCGTTCTCAAGTGAAAGCTTCAGCATGGTTCCGTTTGAAAATCCCTCGTATTCGCATTCCGCTATCGGAGTCGAGGCTATCGTATCCCCATAACTGCCGAGCCAGACGTATAGCGACAGGTGCAGTTTCCCCCCGCCGCCTCCGAAGGTCGCGGCGTATATACAAATATTTTCAAACTCAGCGTCATCGACCGTAAACAAAGTTGCCGCGCTGTTTTCGGGATTTAACTGCATTTTTGTCATTGCGTAATAATCGTTATAGTCATAAAGCCCGATATACTCCGCAACATATTCGGTCTTTACAACGGGCACGTCGGAATCCCCGTTGTCCTTATCTGTCGAGCCGCCCGTGCCTCCTCCCGGATTTTCCGGAACAACAGTGACTATTTCCCAATTGCAGGAGCTTAACAATGTGAGAAAAAACACTAATAATATAGGTACTATCTTTTTACTAATCATGTTTTAAAACAACCCTGAAAAATTCAAATTATTCGGAAGTTTATTTTTTTAATTGTACGACAATTTCCTTATGATTACATATTGTAGCATAAATGTCGGAATAATTCAAGTACATCATGTAATTTTCATCCGCGACACTTTAAATCGACACAAAAGCTATTGACAAACCTCCGGAAAAACTGTATAATATAAACGCAGTATAAAAAGAAAGGAGAGGCAGGCATGGCAGAACGCAAAAGCGAGACAAAAACCGTTGCCCAGAACAAAAAAGCCTGGCACGACTATTTTGTGGATGAAAAATATGAAGCCGGAATTGAGCTTTTCGGGACTGAAGTCAAAAGTATCAGAGCAGGCGCGGTAAACCTTAAAGACTCATACTGCGACATAAAAAACGGCGAGATTTTTGTTGTCGGAATGCACATAAGTCCATACGAGCACGGAAACATTTACAACCGCGACCCTCTCCGCAAAAGAAAGCTCCTTATGCATAAAAAAGAAATCTTAAAGCTTCACGGGCTTGTGGCGCAAAAGGGCGTCGCACTGATTCCGCTTGCGCTGTATTTTTCCGGGTCTCATGTAAAAATGGAAGTGGGACTATGCCGAGGGAAAAAACTGTATGACAAGCGCGACAGCGCCGCTCAAAAGGATGCCGACCGTGAAATCGACAGGCGTATGAAGAGCAACCGAAACGAAAAGGAATACTGATTTGCAGACGGGGGTGCAATGGTTTCGACAGGGATTCCGAGGTATGATAAGCGGGTAGAGCCGGACAATCTCTATAAAGGTCCAATTTTTAAATAATAAACGACAACAATCAAGTTGCAATGGCTGCCTAAGGGCAGTGCCGCGGTCTCATACTGACCGCCCGTTCCTCCCGGAAGGACCACGAGCCGGGACTGAGCGTCATGAGAGTGGTGAACATGCACCGGCAGTTTGCCGTTGTACCGGTCATGGAAAAAACGGCTGCCCGGTCTTTAAGCCTGTTTGCCGGCGTTCTGACCGATAAGCTTTAATAGACAATCTGCACCCGGAGAAAATTATATCAAGGGATTTTTGGACAGGGGTTCGATTCCCCTCACCTCCACCATACCGAGTGTTCTTACAGGACTTAAAAGGTTCTGTATGACACTCGGTTTTTTGTTTGTTTTAATTGTCAAAACTGAATACATCATTAAAACTACGGATAGCTTCACAGCTTCCGTCTGCACTAATGATATTTTTATTGTTCTTTTTAGCCGTATAAATGATATCTTGCAACACAGATATGTTTCTCGAAAGACCGCTTATGGTTGGTACTAAAATATTTATTGCGGATTGACTATGTAAAAGTTCATTCAGAGTTTTACTGCAAGGCGCCAAACCGCTTCGCTGCTCAATTATAAAATCACAGATTTCATAGTTTCGTTTTTTTGCAAACAATCGCAATTCCTGTTCTCTTTCAACAACATTATCAAGAGCAGCAACCCGTAAATAACAAACAGCATTTACTTTTTGATTCATAAGTCCACCCCTTAACTTGCACAAGCGGCGTAATGAACATCTACGCCCTGCCTTGTATGTACCGATACATTATTTTCCGGTAATTTGTCAAGGTCGGGTATTTCAATCGCGCCGATACAATTATAGTGAATAGTAAGCCGCTGGACTGTTTTGTCGTCAATCTTTTCAGATTGATGTACTTCAATTTTTTCAATCAATTCATTTAACATTCTCGGCGTCAGTTTTCGGGCCCGTGTATATTTGCGGACGGAAGCCATGAACATATCACTTGTTACTGCTTTGCTTTTGTCGCTGTCTAATTCTTCCTGTAATTCTTTCATACGGGCTGCAATTTCTTTTTGCTCCGTTTCATATTTTGCGGACAGCTTTGCAAACCGGTCATCGCTGATTTTGCCGGAAACATTGTCCTCGTAGATATGCTCAAACAGGTTGTCAAGTTCTTTATCCCTTGCCGCGAGTATATTTAATTCCTTTTGCTTTTGCCGCCGTTCCTGCTGCGCCGTTTGTATGGAATGTCCCATCACAATATTTGCAAATTCAGATTCATATTGTGTTGCCAGCTTTGTGAGCCGCCGGATTTCGCCAAGCACAACCCTTTCCAGAAAGTCCACACGGATATAATGTGTAGAAGTGCATATTTTACGTTTCCCTCTGTTGTAACCGGAACAATTAAAATATTGAATTTCCGGATTTCCTTGATTGAAGTGGTACCATAAACTGCTCCCGCAGTCCGCACATACCAGCAGGCCGGAAAACATATTCTTTTCGCCGTCTGCGTTTCTACGTCTGCGCGTCTTTTGATTCCTGCGTTCCTGTATCAGTTCCCAAACAGAACGCTCAATGATGGGCTCATGTACATCTTTGAATATCACCCAATTTTCCCGGTCATTCTCCATTCGTTTTTTGTTCTTGTATGATTTTGAGTAGGTCTTAAAGTTTATCACGTCGCCGCAGTATTCCTGTTTGGAAAGAATGGAAACCACCGTTGAGCTGCGCCATTCACAGCATGCGGCTTTCTTTTTGCCGGGGCGGCCAATCCCTTTGCTGCCCCAATAGCTGGTAGGGATCAGGATCTTTTCACCCGCAAGGGTATCCGCTATCTGCTGTGTACCCATTCCGTCTAATGTCAGACTGAAAATCCGGCGTACAACGGCCGCCGCTTCCTCGTCAATCACCCAGCTTTTGCTGCCGTCCGGGTTTTTCATATAACCATACGGCGGCATTCCCATGGGTTCGCCGGCGTTTCCTTTTATCTTATTGCTGATACGGCGCTTTTTACTGATGTCGCGCGCGTACCATTCGTTGAATAAATTTTTTATCGGAGCCAGCTCGTTTTCGCCTTCTTCGGTGTCAATATTATCCGATACGGCAACAAGACGTATATCGTGTTCGGGTAGAAATTCCTCGGTCAGCTTGCCGACTTCAATATAATTACGGCCAAGCCTTGAAAGGTCTTTCACAAAAACGGCAGATACTTTATTGTCTAAAATAGCTTTTATCATATCTTTATAGCCGTCCCGTTCCATTGTAACGCCGGATATGCCGTCGTCGCAGAAGGTCAGCAGGTTTGTATAACCTTTTTCCTTTGCGATTTTGGTAAGCAGCTTTTTTTGATTTCCTATGCTATAGCTTTCACCTTCTAAATTATCATCACGCGAAAGACGGACGTAGATAGCTGCGGTAACCTCTCTTTTTTTATTTTTTGACTGTCTCATAAGTCCTCCTTTCCCCGACAGTCAATAACAGTATTATAAGAATATTATACCGCGCTTTTATCAAACTGTCAGCCCGTTTCGTGATAATTTATTTTGTTTTATTGTTCTGATTCTATTAAACGTACTAAAACTGTTCCCAAAGTGTCCTTTGCCTGTTCTTTGAAAACCGGCTCCACAACAAATGAATTTTTGTCAAAATTATAGGTGGTGGGTTTCGTAAATTCAGTATCGTCCTGTTTCGATTTTTCTCTCTGATGATTGTTTGTTTCATTTTCCATAACAATACCTCATAACATAAATTCCTGATGATTAGCAAATCCAAACGGCGCCGGCTGCGCTCCACGGGAATCTCACCCCTGCATGGTTCTCATGCAGCCGCCCAATGCT
>CALWJX010000038.1 GCA_944381085.1 uncultured Clostridia bacterium | reverse complement strand
TTTTTCGGCTACCTACCGGTAGTCTTTGTTTCTATGCCTTTTGATTGGCGAGAAAGGTTAGTTTATTTCAAACTTTTATCCTCCCCAATGCTCAGGAATTATGCAATTTAGCACGCCAATCCTAAGCTTAATATTTAATTGGATAGTATACAGATTGTACAATAAAAGCCTGCTTTTGTCAATAGTTTTTTGAAATATTTTCAAATACCTTATTACTTATATCGTATTCTTCAGGTTTGAAAAGCAGAGACTTACGTGTCGGCGCCGGCGTTGTTATCCGAAAAAACAAATAAAAGAGCATTCCCGATTGTTTTGGCGTCTTTATACTTGATTTTTTCCGTTAAATGTGATATAATGTATTAAATAAAAAACGTATTTTTAACTTTCCGAAAAAGTTTTTTTTAACTGATGGTAGGACAAGTTATATGATTATATGTGCCGCAACGGTTAATGTTCTGACTTTCGCACGGCAGAAAGGATTATAAAGCATGAATTATAATTTTTCGAAAAAGATTTCGGATCTCAAACCCTCCGCTATACGAGAAATACTCAAGGCTCCTTCCACGCCCGACACAATATCGTTCGCCGCGGGGAACCCGGCGCCGGAATCCTTTCCTGTTGAGGAGCTTTCAAAGCTTTCCGATGAAATATTCAAAAGCTCTCCGGTAAGCGCCTTGCAGTACAGCGTAACCGACGGATACGCACCTCTCAGAGAAGTTATTTCCGACAGGCAAAAGCGGCTTTTTTCAATAGGCAAATCGGTTGAGAACGGTGATAAATATAATGACAATACGATTATCGTGTCGGGCGGTCAACAGGGAATCGAGCTCGCGTGCCGAGTGTTCTGCAATGAGAATGACACGGTTATATGCGAAAATCCGACGTTTATAGGCGCTCTAAACGCTTTTCGCTCAAACGGCGCCAAAACTGTCGGAGTGGAACTGCTTGACGACGGAATCGACATTGACGCGCTTGAACGGACGGTTAAAGATACCCCTGACGCCAAGCTTTTGTACGTGATTCCGAATTTTCAGAATCCCGCCGGGATTACCACGTCGCTTGAAAAGAGAAAAAAAATATATGAGATAGCGAAAAAATACGGGCTGATGATACTTGAGGACAATCCTTACGGCGAGCTTAGATTTTCTGGAGAGAGTATTCCGTCCATAAAGAGTTTTGACGAAGACGGCATAGTTATATACTGCTCTACGTTTTCCAAGATTCTCTCCGCGGGTATGAGAGTGGGCTTTGTCATCGCTCCCGAAGAAGTCACTTCCAAAATGGTTGTGGTAAAACAGACCTCCGATGTCCATACAAATATATTTTTTCAGATGCTGTGCTATAAATATATGACCGAATGTGACCTTGAGGGGCACATAAAGGAGATTCAGGATATTTACAGACATAAATGCGCACTTATGCTTGATGCTTTGGACGAATATATGCCTCGTTCGGTTTCTTATACAAGGCCGGACGGCGGACTGTTTATCTGGTGCACGCTGCCCGGACAAATAAACGCCCCGGAATATATCAGCCGCGCCGTACAAAGAAATGTGCGTGTGGTTCCCGGAGCTACGTTTAACTGTGACGCCGAGATGCCTTCGCAGTCTTTCAGGCTGAATTACAGCACCCCGTCAGACAGCCAGATAGTCAAGGGTGTTAAGATATTGTCAGACCTTGCAAGGGAAATGGGTCTGTAAAAATATACGGATTTTTAATTCAGTCTGAAATTTACGGCAGCGTCTGTACGTTTCATCATAATCAGGCGATACTGCACACAAAGAAAGGTTTGGTATTTATATATGTTCAACAATCAGCTTGTTTCGTTTTCGGGAATTCAGCCCAGCGGAAATCTTACTATCGGAAATTATCTGGGAGCGCTTAAGAACTTTGCCTCATACAGTGAAAAATACAAGTGCTTTTACTGCGTGGTGGACGAACATGCCATTACGGTGCGCCAGAATCCCGCGGATCTGCGCAGACGGACTTATGAGACTCTGGCGCTGTATCTCGCGGCGGGGCTTGACCCTGAGAAAAACACGCTGTATGTGCAGTCTCATGTGCATGAGCACGCCGAGCTCGCGTGGATTCTGAACTGTTTTACCATGTTCGGAGAACTGTCGAGAATGACTCAGTTCAAGGACAAGAGCGCCAAACACGCGGATAATATAAACGCGGGTCTTTTTACTTATCCCGTGCTTATGGCGGCGGATATTCTGCTGTATCAGACAGATGTCGTACCGGTCGGTATAGACCAGAAGCAGCATGTGGAAATCTGCCGGGATATAGCGCAGAGATTGAATCAGATATATCCCGATCTTTTTACCGTTCCGGAGCCCGTTATTCCCGTACACGGACAGAAAATAATGTCTCTTGCCGAACCCACAAAGAAAATGAGCAAATCCGACGAAAATGTAAACGCGGTGGTCTATATTCTTGATGACAGGGATACGATTGTAAGAAAATTCCGACGTGCCGTCACCGATTCGGATACCGTCGTAAGATACGCTGAGGGTAAAGACGGGATAAACAATCTTATTAATATTTATTCAAGCTTTACCGGAAAGAATACCGAAGAGATAGAACGTGAATTTGACGGAAAGGGCTACGGTGATTTTAAAGTGGCGGTCGGGGAAGTCTGCGCGGACGCGCTGAAGCCGGTTCAGGACAAATACTATGAAATACTTTCCGATAAGCCCGCGCTTGAGGCGCAGATGAAAAAAGGCGCCGAGGAGGCGTCTTATGTGGCGCGGAGAACTCTTTCCAAGGTTCAGAAAAAGCTTGGATTTGTTCAGGTGAGATGAATTTAATAAAAATAAAGGGGTTTTATTTGCAAATTACGATAAAATCGTAATTTACGCGGTCAAAGCCCCTTTAAATATTATTCGGAGGTTTATAAAAAGCGCATTCCTTTTCGTGGGAATAAATAATGCCAATTGCCTGCAGAAATGAATAAATAATTTTACTTCCCGCGAATTTCATACCTCTTCTTCTGAGGTCTTCCGATACGGCGTCGGATAATTTATTGGTAGTTTTATTTGTCTCATATATTGTTTTGCCGTCGGTAAATGTATTTATATAATTATAAAAAGATCCGTATTCGTTTTTTATATTTCTGAATATCACGGCATTGTTGATACTTGCGTTTATTTTAAGTCTGTTTCTTATAATTTCTTCGTTTTTTAACAGCTCTGCGACTTTTTTGTCATCGTAAGAGCATATTTTGTCCAAATCAAAATTGTCGTAGGCTTTTCTGAACGCGTCTCTCTTATTGAGCACACACTCCCATGACAATCCCGCCTGAAAGGATTCGAGTATCAGCATTTCCAATAAATATCGGTCGTCGGAATTTCGCACTCCCCATTCTTTATCGTGATATTCCGTATATTTGGGATTGTTTGTATTGCACCAGCTGCATCTTTTCATAATGCCGTCCCTTTTTTAGGTATTGTAAACCTGCTCATGTCATTTTTTTCAAGCTCAAGCAGCCTCACTTTGTTTTGTATACCGCCGCCGTAACCGACAAGACTTCCGTTTGTGCCCACAACTCTGTGACACGGTATAACGATGCATATTGGATTCCAGCCGACCGCTCCGCCTACCGCCTGCGCCGACATTTTTTCAAGTCCTCTGATTTTTGCGATCTCCGCGGCGATATTATGATATGTAGTTACCTTGCCGTATGGGATTTTATTCATGATGTCTATGACCTGCTGTCTGAAAGGAGTAAGGTTTTCCACTTTGTATTCCGGAGTAAAATCGGGTATTTTACCGCTGAAATATATGTCTAACCATTCGCCTGTCTCCTCAAATACCGGCAGATTTTTCTCCTCATGGTCTCCTATGTGCTTAGATGAGTCCCTTGAGTCTTTGAACCACAGCCCCGTAAGATACTTGCCGTCGCTTCTCATATACATCGTGCCAAACGGACTTTCATAGGTTTTTATAAATGACATATTAATCCCCCGTGCCGCTTAAAGCGGCTTAAACAGATATACAAATTTTCGTATTGCGCACTTAGCGAAAAAATTTGAGTTTAGTGAAATAATTTCGCATTTTCGCAATAATCGTGAATTAAAGATTTGGCTAAAAATTTATGAGCGAAATCATATGCGTTTTGATGCGATATAATTTAACCTTCATGTTGCTTCCTTTGTGCTTCAGAACGTCTTATTTTACCGAAACCTGCCTGTAAATTTCGTTTTTATGCACGCCTCTGTCCTTTGCCGCGGCTTTTATAGCCTCCATTTTACTCATGCCCGCATCTGTGTAAAATCTTACGTGTTCCTCGACGGACAACAAATTCAGTTCATTTAACCGTGATTTCGGATTGTCATTTCCGGCAAGGACAAGCACATATTCGCCTCTGGGGCTGTTTGCTTTATAATATTCGACCGCTTCTTTCAGAGTGGTTCTCATTATTTCCTCATTTAGCTTTGTCAGCTCGCGGCAGAGCGAAATTTTTCTTTCACCTCCGAAAGCCTCAAGCATGTCGCCGAGCGTCTGAATGAGCTTATGCGGAGCCTCATGAAAAATTATGGTTCTTGTTTCTTCGCTCAGTTTTTCAAGCTGCGCTTTTCGCTCGTTTTTGTCGGCGCTGAGAAATCCCTCAAAGCAGAATCTTTGAGTGGGAAGCCCCGACAGTGTAAGCGCGATTATGGCTGCGCACGGTCCCGGAACAGAAGTTACGGGAATGTTTTTTTGCGCGCACAGCGCCACAATGTCCTCGCCGGGATCCGAAATCGCCGGAGTACCGGCGTCGGTAATCAGGGCACAGGATTCTCCGTCAAGCAGCCTTTGGCATATAATTTCTCCGCGGGTCTTTTTATTGTGCTCAAAATAAGATATCATGTTTTTATGTATATTCAGATGATGTAAAAGCCGCATTGAATTTCTTGTATCCTCCGCGGCGATGAAATCCACTCCCGAAAGCACCTTTACCGCGCGTTCGGATATGTCCGAAAGGTTTCCGACAGGCGTTGCCACAAGATAAAGCGTTCCGGGGTTGATTTTATTTTTTTCCTGTCCACGGATACCCTCATCGTACATTGAGACATTGTCGGGAACTTGATGAGTAAGTTCGGAAATATTTTCGTTCAAGCTTAACCTCCGATAATTTTTTCAACGCAAAGCAGATGATTTCACGATTTTAGGCTTTGCGGCATAAAATGTTATGGAATAATATTTTTTAGGAAGGGTAGTAAAACATGGCAATAAAAATATACATCGACCAGGGGCACAACCCTCAGAATCCCAATGCGGGCGCGGAGGGAAACGGTCTCAGGGAGCAGGATATTACATATCGTGTAGGGCAGGCGCTGGCTTCGCTTTTACGTCAGAGCGGCAATTATGAGGTCAGACTGTCCCGTCCCACTCCCGAAACACAGATAGGCACGTCAAATTCCTCAAGTCTCAGAATGAGGGTGGACGAAGCCAATCAGTGGGGGGCGGATTATTTTATCAGCTTACATACCAATGCCTCCGATATCGCGAGCGCGTCGGGAGTCGAAGCGTTCGCGTACTCAAGGGAAGGGGAGGCGTTTGCCCTCGGAGAGGATATTGTGAAAAATTTGTCCGAGGCCACGGGTCTTCGGAACCGTGGAATGAAAGTACGTCCCGGGCTGTACGTCCTCCGTAAAACGAGAATGCCCGCGGTGCTTGTGGAAATGGGATTTATTACAAACCCGAGAGACGCCGCGCTGATGAACTCAAATCCCGCGCTTTTCGCACAGGGTATATACAACGGAATAGTGGAGTACACAGGTCTGGCATAATTTATTTTGTTAAGATTGCTCGCACATTTTTTTCAGCTGTTCCTCGTCAATAATTTTAATGTCAAGCTCGCGCGCCTTAATAAGCTTTGACCCCGCGTCGTCTCCGGCGACAACATAGTCGGTCTTTTTTGAAACCGACCCTGTAACCTTTCCGCCCATGCTTTTTATCATGGCTGTCGCCTCGCTTCTTGAAAGCGTGGGAAGTGTGCCGGTGAGCACAAAAGTAAACCCGGAAAGCGAGTCGGAGGACGGCGCGGCGACAGCCTCGGTAAGCACTCCGGCGGACTTAAGGCGCTGACACAACCGGATATTCTGAGGATGTGAAAAATAATTTACAACACATTCGGCGGTTATCATACCGAAATCCGGTATTGAAAGCAGTGAATCAATATCCGCTTCCATGCAGTTTTCAAGAGTGCGGTATTTTGCGGCGAGCGCCGTAGCCGCTACTTCGCCGATGTTTCTTATCCCGAGAGCGCACAGCAGCCGCTCAAGTCCCGCATTTTTTGAATTTTCAATTGCCGAAATAAGATTTGAGGCTGATTTTTCTCCCATTCGGTCAAGTTTTGCAATTTGTTCGGCTTTCAGATAATACAGGTCCGCGGCGTCCTTTATAAGTTTCGCTCCGATCAGCGCTTCGATTATCTGAGGTCCGAGTCCGTCAATGTTCATCGCGTCCTTTGAGGCGAAATGTTCTATGCCGCGTGACAGCTGAGCCGGACAGGCGCTGTTTGTACAGCGAACCGCGGCGCCCTCGTCGGGGTCATAAAAGACCGGTTCGCCGCAGGATGGGCAGACATCGGGCATTGTGAATTGTTTTTGACTGCCGTCACGTTTTTCGGGATGGGAACATACTACCTCCGGGATTATGTCTCCCGCCTTTCTAACCGACACTATATCTCCGAGCATTATATCCTTTTGGCGGATAAAGTCGAGATTGTGGAGCGCGGCTCTTGACACGGTGGTTCCGGCAAGCTGAACGGGGGATAGGACCGCGGTGGGTGTAAGTACTCCGGTGCGTCCTACCGCCACGGTGATGCTTTCAAGCCTTGTCTGCTTTTCGTCCGGGGGGAATTTATACGCCACCGCCCATTTGGGAGTGCTTGTCCCTTCGCCTATTAACACACGGTCTGACAGCTTGTCCGCTTTTATCACCACGCCGTCAATATCATACGGCAGACTGTCTCTCAGCTCGCCGATTTTGCCGATGTGTTCGGTTATTTTTTCATAGTCTGAGGTCAGTATCCTGTTTTCTATGGTTTTAAATCCGAGACTCTGAAGTCTGTCCAGCGTTTCGGTGTGTCCCACGGGAGCATGTCCGTCCTCGTAAAGCTCACCTTCCTGATAGTTGAAAATAAATATTTCAAGACCGCGGGACGCGGTTATTTTCGGGTCAAGCTGTCTGAGAGAACCCGCCGCGGCGTTTCTCGGATTCGCCATCAGAGTCAGTCCTTCGGATTCTCTTTTTTCGTTTATGCGTCTGAATTTATCTCTCGGCATATAGACCTCTCCCCGCACGGTAATGTTCAGCGGAGACGGAAGGGTCAATGGCAGGGAAAATATAGTTTTTAAATTCTGTGTAACATCTTCGCCGACAATTCCGTCGCCCCGGGTCGCGCCCTGAGTAAATACGCCGTTTTCATACCTCAAGGCTACCGACAGACCGTCGATTTTAGGTTCGACGGAAAACGATATATCCGCAACCGACCGTTTCATTCTGTCGATAAATTCCTTTAATTCCTCAAAGGAAAAGACGTCCGTCAAAGAGTCCATTTTTACTTTGTGGGTCACTTTTTCAAATTTATCCAACGGCGCGCCGCCAACCCTTTGAGTGGGGGAGTCGGGGTCAAAAAATTCAGGATTTTCGGATTCGAGTTTAACCAGCCGTGAGTACATCATGTCGTACTCATAGTCTGATATTTCCGGCGCGTCATATATATAATAAAGCCTAGCGTGATGATTTACTTTTTTTCTGAGTTCTTCTATTTCTTTTTTTATGCTGTCTTTATTTTCCATATAGATTCGGTGCCTTTCATGGGCGATTTTTTGAAAGACAGTTTTGCGCTTGCAAAACTGCGGCATACAATATTATATCATAATTTTTAAATTATTTCAATAGAATTTTACAATAAAACGGTTTATTGGGGCGATATGCTCTTGATTTTTCGCCAATAGTAATGTATAATAATAAGAGATGAAGATATAATGGAAGAGCGGGTTGGTTTATGAATATACTTGTCGTATACGCCTCAAAGACCGGAACTGTAAGAGACTGCATTGAGCTTTTGAAGAAAAATCTTTCAAGCTGTACATTCACAACTGTTGATATAAACGGCGATAAAGAGCAGATAGGCATTCTGGGCTATGATATGATTATTATTGGGTCGCCTATAAGAATGAATAAGATAGATAAAAAAATAGCGCTTTTTTTAAAGACAAACAGAGAGACGCTTCTGAAGTCAAAGACCGCCTATTTCCTATGTTGCGGTTTCTGCGACTGCTTTGAGGATTATGCGATTAAGAATATACCTAATGACTTAAGGGAAAAGGCCGTTGCCGTCACATGCTTCGGAGGAAGATTTGATGTTTCTGCCCAGAAGGGAATTGACAAGCTGATAGTGCGCATGATACGTTCCGATATTTTGGGAGGCGGAGCCAACGGCGACCAGCGAAAAGATATGAGTCTTCCTACAATTCTTGAAAATAATATTTCACAATTTGCGGAAATAATACGTTCTAAAATAAAGGATGACAAAAATTAAGGTGGATTTTTAATCGAACATTGACACATATATTTTACGGTAAGAATGTCATGTCGATTTATTAAATGACTTAGAAATTTTTGCACAATTATGAAGTTATCCGCAGTGCAAATTTTGTAAAAATACTTTTTAAAAAAGTGTTGACAAAATGTATTCTCTGTGATATAATATTCAGGTAGGCGCTTAAATGACCCGCTAGCTCAGATGGTAGAGCACATGACTTTTAATCATGGGGTCCGGAGTTCGAGTCTCCGGCGGGTCACCAGTAGCAGTACTGCTGATCGTGCATTATCGCGTCAGACCGGGCGCAACCTAATGAGTCTTAAGTGTCTGGGATTGCGGTATGTTTATAGAAAAAGCAAGTTGTTTCGGCTTGCTTTTTCTGTTTATATATGTTTGTTATATTTCCGCGAAGAGGTATATTAAGACGATGTTTACGTGCGGCGACGATTATTATATTGATAAGGATAGTTCAAGCGTATATTATCTTGGGTATAAACTTAATCTTTCCGATAACGAGTTTAAAATATTTTGCAGTATAGCGCACAGTTCGCAAGAGTACATATCCGCGGAAAAAATACTGCGCGAATGTTTTCCGAATAAGTGTAAGACCACGGGCAATGTCGCGGTGCATGTATGCAATATCAACCGTAAAGCGCAGGTTATAGGTGGGCGCAGACTGATAGTTTCAAAGTACAAGTCCGGGTACAGACTGAACCGGGAGATGTGACTTTTTTCTTCATTTATGTATTTTAAATAAAATATGCGGTTCGTATAAGGCGAGCCGCGTTTTTTTATTTATATTGATTTACAAACAATATTTTAACATTTATATGCTATAATATATTTATTAAGACAAAATTGCTTTTGCGAAAAATTAAAATGGATGGTTTCAAATATGTTCAAAGTATTGATTGTGGAAGATGACAAGGATCTGAACAGGTCGCTTTTGACGTTTCTGCGTAAAAACGGTTATGACGCGACCGGAGTTTTAAGCGCAAACGAAGCATATGATCAAATGTACGGAAATGTGTTTGACATTATAATTTCAGACATCATGATGCCGGGAGTTGACGGGTTTGAATTTGCCGAAAACGTAAGAGACGTAAATAAGGAGATTCCGATACTCTTTATGACCGCCCGCGATGACCTTGCGTCTAAGCAAAGGGGCTTCAGGATAGGGATAGACGATTATATGGTCAAGCCGATTCAGCCGGATGAGCTGATTTTGAGAATAGAAGCGCTTTTAAGACGCGCGAAAATCGCGCAAAGCAAAAGACTGACGGTAGGTTCGCTCGTTATGGACGCTGAGGAGCGCAGCGTTACCGTAGACGGTGAGGAAATTCCGCTGACAGTACGCGAGTTTAATATCTTGTTCAAACTTTTATCATACCCAAAAAAGACATTCACCCGTTCCGCTCTTATGGATGAATTCTGGGATATAGACACTTCCGCGGGTCCACGTACCGTAGACGTTTATATGACAAAGCTTCGTGAGAAATTCGCAAAGTGCGGCGATTTTGAGATCGTAACGGTACACGGTCTGGGTTATAAGGCAATTATAAAATGAAGAAAAATATAAACAGACATATAAAGCGAAGCTTGTTCGCGCTGAAAAACTATTTTGTTTTTTTCATACTGATCTCATTTGTGATTACATGCTGTATGCTGCTTTTTCTGCGTTCCGCAAATCTGGATTCGGCGCAGATCGAAAAGAGCGCCAAGCTTACATTTTTCAATGTTTTGTTTTTGAGCCTGCTGTGTACCGTCATTGACGGTATCCGGAGAAAGCTTACGGTTGAAAAACCGGTAAAAAAAATTCTTGAAGCTACCGAAAAGCTTACCCAAGGCGATTTTTCAGTGAGGATAAAGAACGACCGTCCGTATGAACGGATGAATGAGTTTGACGCGATAATTGAAAATTTTAACAAAATGGCGGAGGAGCTTTCCGGAATTGAAACCCTGAGAAGCGATTTTATCGCGAATGTTTCTCATGAACTCAAGACGCCGCTCGCCTCGATACGAAATTACGCGATATTGCTGTCGGCTCCGGCGCTTTCGGAATCCGAGAGGGAAGACTATGCCAAAGCCATTTCCGATTCGGCGGGCAGACTTTCGGATCTGATTACAAATATTCTCAAATTGAATAAGCTTGAAAATCAGCAGATTTACCCTCAGGCAAAAAAATATAATCTCGGTGAACAGCTCAGAGAGTGTATTCTGAGCTTTGAAAAGGAATGGGAAGCCAAAAATATTGAGATAGACTGCGACATTGACGATATTGAAGTATACGCGGACGCCGAGCTTCTGAGTATCGTGTGGAATAATCTTATCTCAAACGCGATAAAGTTTTCGGATGACGGCGGATATGTGGGCGTAAGCCTGAAGCCCGACCGAGACTTTATTTCTGTAAAAGTTTCCGACCGCGGGTGCGGCATGTCGCCTGAAGTGGGAAAGCATATATTTGAAAAATTTTATCAGGGAGACAAGTCTCATGCCTCTGTGGGAAACGGGTTGGGACTGTCACTTGTACGGCGTGTCGTGGATATTGTCGGCGCGGACATTTCTGTGGAAAGTGTACGCGGCGTCGGAAGCACATTTACAGTGCGTATTTATAATAACAATATTAGCTGATGGTAGGTGATGACGTTTGAATTCAGAGAAAAACAAAAATATGGTTTTTAAAATATTCCGTCCGGGAATAGTTGTGACGTTTTCAGCGGTGTTTATATCCGCCGGTCTTCTTTACTTTGTATTTGCAAACGGATACGACAGTCATCCTTTGGCGCCCGTGGTATATGTCATATCGGCGTACACTCTGACATGCGTATGCTTTTATATACCCTTATTGGTAAGAAAAATAAAAAGCAAGTTTTACGGCAACAAATACGGAAACAGAATTGTTACAGATCCGGTTTATCGTACCTTGATTTCGGTAATCTGTATGCTTGCGTTCAACTTTTTGTATTCTGTACTTAATTTTGTACTCGGAAAAGTATACGGTTCGTTTTGGTGGGGCGTGCAGGGATTATATTATTTTGTATTAAGCGTGGCAAATATTTCTGTTCTTTTGTATATGCTCAGGCACAGGGAAGACGTAAGAAAAGGTCTGAAAGCGTACAGGCTGTGCGGAATTTTGATTATATTTCTGAGCATAGTATATTTTGCATTGGCTTATATGATAGTCGTATATAACAACGGGGCTGTTTATCACGGTACAATGATTTTTGTGGCGGCTTTGTATACATTTGTTTGTCTTACAGTCGCGTTGGTCAATATTGTAAAATACCGTAAATACAATAATCCTATATTATCTGCCTCAAAGGCTGTAAGGACAACCGCCGCTTTGGTGTCGCTTGTAATGCTGCAGACCGCGATGCTGAGTGCATTCGGAAGCGGTCGTCAGGACAATTTCGCGCGGGACATGAACATCCTGACAGGCTCCGCCGTCGGATTGATTATTTTGTCTATGGGCATATACATGACGGTAAAGTCTTCAAAAAAACTTAAATCAATAGCTTCCGGAGCGGCGGAAGCGAAAGTAAACCGGTCAGATGGTTAAAACTTATATAGTTACTGCTTTTTTGATATACATTTTAATTTACATTTTTATTGTTTGTCATGAAAAATTATTTTTAAAATCGGAGCTGAAAGTACGTATGGAAGAAAAGTTTAATTATGAGTATTCTGCCAAACAACAGCAGGAAGTTGAAAAAATACGCGAAAAATATATGCCTGAGAGCCGGGATAAGATGAAAGAGCTGATAGCCCTCGACAGAAGCGTGAGCAGGAAGGGAAGAATTACGGCTGTTATAATGAGTTTGATTTCCGCGTTGATTCTCGGCGTAGGAATGTGCTTGTGCCTGGTCTGGAAAGAATATATGACGATCGGAATAGCGGTAGGCGCCTTGGGTATTGCCGGTCTTGTCGCGGTTTATCCGGTATATTCCCGGGTGGTAAAGAGAATGAGGAAAAAAGTCGCCCCGCAGATAATGCGACTGAGCGACGATATTATGCATAACGTAAAGTAAAATATAAGCGAATTTTAATTTGAATTATATTGTCGGAAAAATCAAAACCACCGGTTCAACCGGTGGTTTTGATTAATTCAGCTGTTCAATTGTCTATCGATAACTTTTTCCGCTCTATTTCCGTTTGCTGCATAATATCTTGTAAACGCGGCATTTTCGTTAATGCATCTCGGTATTGCGTAAAGCATCGCGTCTATACCGCCGTCGAGAGTAGAATATACCATGCCCAAATCGGTTACTAAGCTTCCCCAAACCAAGTCAAGAATCTCTGCATCTTCCGGAGCGTCGGAAACCTTTGCTCCCAAGAGATTTTCATAAAATGCCGTGGTTACGGGCGCGCTGTAGTAAGAGAGCATTTCAAGCGTATCTCCTACCATGTCGGGATCGGAAATATCAGCCGCTACAGCCATCCATCCGTTCCAGGAAAGATGACGGTATCCGACATCTTTCTGCGCGGTGTCATACATAGGATAGGGAAGGACTCCGAATTTAATGCCGGATTCTTTCAGATCAATAAACGTATATGTATCTCTCAACTCAAAAAGTGCAGTGCCGTCTTTGAAATCAACTCTCTGATCTTCGGGAACCGTGTGGAAGTAAAGATAAGTATAATCCGCGTCCACAAAGGCGTCAAGCTTTTCAATAAGGTCAATTGTTTTTTCGTTGTTGATTGTAAGCACATAATTACCCGAGTTGTCTCTTTCCATTACGTTCATGTTGCTTGCCTGAAGAAACCCGCACATGGGAACCCACATAAGACCGACCATTCCGTATTTATCTTTTTCGTCATATACGCCGTTTCCGTCAAGGTCCTCGCTGACCATTGACGAAATCGATATCATCTGGTCAAGAGTCCATTCGTAATTGTTGACCATGTCGTAGAGCGAGCTTTCAATATTCTCGGCGACCTCGGTTTCGTATATTGTCTTGTTGAAAGCGATAATATATGTGGACGCAAGCGCGTAGTCGCTGTAACCGAGGAACATCTGGTCCTTGTAAGCCGCTTCTTCCATCATTTCCTTGTTCCAATAGTCGGCGTCAAGATTTATACCGGGAAGATTATTGTAATCGTAAAGCGCGTTTGAGCTTATGAGATCCCATACGCCTACGTTCGCGTGAGTCAGACAAAGGTGATACTGCTCGCTTCCGGTTGAAACGCTTGTCTTAAACTCGGTGGCGTACGTCTGGAAATCGGTAGCGTTGGTATAAATTATCTCAACACCGAGGTAATCTTTGACATTTTCCTGTCTGAGATAAACGGCGTCGGTCATTTCATTATAGTTATTTTCCTCAGCGTAGAAATATTCTTCACGAAATATGTCTCCCATACCCATAATGGAAAACTCGGCGTCGTAATTGTTTTTGTCGACACTCGGAGCAAGATCGGTATCAGACTCATTCTCCGAATTTCCCGTGTCCGAAGAACCTGTGGGTGTTTCGTCACCGTCGTCGGCGCAAGCGACAAAACTCATTGAGAATATAAGCGCCGCCAGACATAATGACAAAATCTTGATAAATTTTTTCATTGCTTAAACTTTTCCTCCTTAAGTTTAAAAGTATACTGCATTTTAATAATATCACTTCTTCTTGTGTTTGTCAATCGGCAAATTTCACATAACAGAAATTATTGCACAAAAATTTACAAAAAATACAAGAAAAAGTGATATTACATGAATAATTACATTATTATTGAAGCGTTTTGTTTATCATTTTGTTTCGGCTGTATTGTTATCCGGATTTTCTTCGGTTTTGTCAGAGCCGCCGACATTGATTTCTGATAAGTCGGAATCGATTCCTTCAGAATCGGTGTTGTCTGATTTTCGGTTTTCCGCGTTTTCCGCATTAATGCCCGGTGTAATTTCGCCGTCCTTATTTTCGGACGCTTTTGTTTTCTTCTTTTCTTTCTTATCTTTTTTAAGCTTGGTTTTTACGTTCTTGTCACCTGAAGTGTTTTTGTTGCTCTTATTATTGCCGTAATGCTCGTTGAAGCTTTCGACCATATGGAACTTGCCTTTTTTGCGGAGAAGATAAAACGCGAGCTTTTTCCCGATGTCATATATTACCGCAAATGTGGGCACTCCGACCAAGAGTCCCATGAATCCCCATAACCCTCCGAAGAATATTACCGCGAACAGCACGCAAAAGCTCGACATCTTGATATTTCCGCCGACAATATGAGGGTCTATTATGTTGGCGTCGATAAACTGCATGATGCATACGAAGGCAATAAAGTAAATGACTTTTATGGGGTCTTCGGTCAGAATAATAATCGCGGAAGGCACGGAGCCGATAAAGGGTCCGAATATAGGAATGATATTTGTGACTCCGCATATTACCGACACGAGAGGCGCGTAGGGTACGTCCATGAACACCATGGCGATGTAATAAAGTATGCCTATGATTGCGGAGTCAATTACTTTACCCTGGAGAAATCCGCTGAACATTTTGTCGGCGAATCTGAACTCGTCGATAATTGCGTTTGCCGCCTTGTCTTTGAAAATGCAATGCATAAAGATTTTGCATTTTTCGGCAAGCACTTTTCTTCCGGCAAGGAAAAAGGCCGAGAGCACTATACCGATTACGGTATCTTTTAAAATGACGACAAAATTTACCAATCCGCTGATTGCATAGTTTCCGAGTTCCGACAGGAAAGGCTGAAGATTTTCATCCATCCAGTTGTCAAATATCTCTCTGGCTTTTTCTATGACCTGTTCAAAGTATTCCTGAGCCTGAGGGTTGTCGGCAAAATAACTTTCGATTTTTACCCTCAGTGTTTCGATATACACCGGGATGTTTTCGTAGAGCTGTTTTACAAGCTTGACTATACTTTCAATAAACTGAGGAATGACTATCCACAAAAGAAGTCCGAGTATAATTATCCAGGTGATATACGTCAGTATCACGCTCAATATCCCGGCGGTTTTTTTCGCCGGCTTTACAGCTCTTTTCCCGGATTTCAACAGTCCGTGAAAGATATGTTTTTCGTAAAAGTTACAGGTCGATTTCATTACGTATGCTATGACCGCGCCTATGATGAAGGGGCGGAGTACCGATGTAATGAAAGCGAGCGTGCTTCCTACATTGTCAGATTTGAACAATATGAAAAAATAAGTTATACTTAACGCGAGTCCGAAAAATATTATCAGTGCATAGAATATAACACGTCTTAACTTTTCTTTGTTCATTTCGTGCCTTTCCTATCTGTAATAACCGGTACAGATACCTTTTTTATTGTCTTTGCTTTTTGTTATATAGCAGGTACATATTATTTATTTTACCACAATAAAGCGTTTATGTCAATACAGGATTGACAATTTTTCGGCTTTTTATCTGTGTTGTAAATAGATATGACCCAAAAAGTCTGAAAATAATAAAGATATGGTTATATACGCGTCAGGAAGTCTT
>CALWJX010000037.1 GCA_944381085.1 uncultured Clostridia bacterium | reverse complement strand
TGCTGGTGTGGCTCAATGGCAGAGCAGCTGATTTGTAATCAGCAGGTTGATGGTTCGACTCCGTTCACCAGCTCCATATGGGGGATTTCCCGAGCGGCCAAAGGGGGCAGACTGTAAATCTGTTGTCACTGACTTCGGTGGTCCGAATCCACCATCCCCCACCAAAAAACCGACATGTTTTGACATGTCGGTTTTTTCTTGTACTCCGAAAATTGCCGGATTTGCCAATGGTCACGAATGGCATTAAAAATACTTCAAATCCAATACTCTCCTTACACCTCCGGAATATCGGAGCTATAAATATTTATAAACAAATTAAAATGCCCCACCTAAAATCAGCTGATTTTTTCAATGAGAGATACAATGCCTGCGAAAACATTGAATAACGGGGCTATGTCCTTACTGAATAACGCCTGAAACTCAATGCATTCTGAATCCGCGACCGATTATTTCGCTTGTATGCTCGACTATAACAAAAGCTCCGGGGTCAATGTCCTGAATTTTCTTTTTAAGTCTGACCGCCTCGCGGCGTTTGCATAAAGTAACGATAACCTTCTTTTTTGAGTGCGTGTATTCGCCCTCGGCGTCATAGCTCGTAGCCGAGTGCTTCATTTCATTTATTATATAGTCCACAATAGGCTCGGGCTTTTCGGTAATTACGGTGAAGGCTTTGCAGACATTCAGGTTCTGAATCACGCTGTCTACAAGAAACGATTTGGCGAACAGTCCGAGCAATGAATACAGTCCGGTCTTGAGGTCAAAAACCAGAAAAGCCGACGCGGATATCAGGAAATCGGTAATAAGAAGAGCAATTCCGACATTAACAGAGGTATACTTTTTCAGTATTAAAGCAACAATGTCAGTACCGCCGGATGAAGCGTCACAATAAAACATAATCGCGGAGCCTACACCCGTAAGCAGTATGGCGTACACAAGCTCAAGAAACGGCTGGTCGGTCAAGGGAGATGAAAGCGGAAATAAAAATTCAAACAGCCAGGTAAACACAGAAAACGCAATGCTGCAAAAGACCGTGCGCAGCCCCGTCTCGCGCCCGATAAACACAAACCCTATAAGCAGCAAAACGACGTTTATTATGCTTATCATCGTCGCCGGAGTGACAAAAGAGATGACCCCGCCCAAAACAGTCGCTATGCCGCTGACTCCTCCGGTTGAAAAACCGTTCGGGATCTTGAAAAAATAAACTCCCGCCGCCATAATCAAAGCGCCTGCCGTCATTGCCGCGTATTCGGCGATATTCTTTTTGAAGCTTGCATTGTTCTCTGTTGCTTTCATGCTTTTCTCCGTTTTTTTGTCAGCGCGTAAACCGCCTCGCCGACCCGTTGAAATCCGACATCGGATAATTAACTATAGTTTATTCCCTTATGTTAAAATTATTCTTTTTATAAATGCGGATATATCGGACGCCGAACAGTTCGGTCAAATCACGTTGTGGAAAAACAATACCATCTGTATAATCGAAATACTTATAAGCGCTGCAAAAATTATTACAAAAGCAACGCCTAAGCTCAGGCTTATCTTGTTTTTTTTTTTTTTAAATAAATATTCATAAAACGTATTCCGAGTAAAAGCGCCACAACTCCCGCCGATAAGCAAAACGCACCGGGAATGTCGATTTTGAAAAACAGAGACAATATCAAAAAAATTAATGACAAAAGCGCAAAAAATATCACGGCATACCTCAATTTCGGCGTCCATTCGCTTATCTCGAATTCCATGCCCATAAATCGTTTTTTCATTAGCAACCATTCCTTTCTTACGCCAAATCAGCGTTATTTCGCACTCTGTTTCACCGCGCCGCCTTTTGAAAAAGACGGGCGAAAACTTTCCGTCATTTTAACATGCTATTCCCTTTGGCTGCAATCCGTGTTTGAAAATTTATTTTCAAACTTATCCCTGCTGTTTGTAATTCAAAATAAGTACTTTGTTGAAAATTCACTCATTCCGGACATGGATTTTACTGTGTAATTATAATATATCCATATTTAAATTTTTATTTCACCGAAATCGGCAGTGAGATCTCGGCGTATCCTATGTGTCTGCCCAGATGAGAGGTGGAGTCGCCAAGCGCACCGTCATACAACAAACCGAGCTTATCCTTTGATATTCTGACCACCGTAGGCATACCTATCGCTCCCTTGGCAAATGTACTTACCGTTTTATCTATTACGACAGCTTTATTGTCGGGATTCCAACTTTCCGGGTCGCGGCTCCAGTAAACCCAGACAGAGTTTGTGTATTCGTTATTATAAATATGATTGGTAAACAGCCAGTAAAGCCCGGTCTCCTCCTCATAAAAAATCGAAGTGTTTTCGATATCGTCCTGAGGAGGTATAATCGGATTTTCGTCTTTTATCCAGAAATTTCCGGTCAAACACGCGAAGTCGTCCGCGGCACAAAGATCGTCAGTCCTCGCTATTCCTATTGAACGCTTGGTTTCTCCCGCGCAGGAGCCGCTGTAAAACATAAGATAGCGCTTTTCGTTCTCAGGGTCATCTTTATAGCGCGGATTTTCAATTACCTGTCCCGGCGACGCCGTAACTTCGTCCCAGCTCCCCTCACCTCCGGGTCTGATACAGACAAAATTGCCTTTTCCCGGCTCGTCGCACAGCTTTCTCCACGGACCGTCCGCGCTGTCGGCGACGGCAAGCATGGTTGAATATATAAACGCGGGTATTCCCTCGGGCGAGCAGTGATCCGCTCCCACATAATATCTGTACCACTTCTTTCCGTCAAAAAAGTCCCATGGTGAGCTTGCGCTGCAAAAATCCTTATAATGCAGATTATCTGACTCCGGGTGAGTCAACGCGGAGGACAGAAGGGTGACTCCCCTTTTTTCCCAATGAATAAGATCCTTACTTACAGCCTCGCAGGCGTTCCAATAAGACGTCGGAGCGGCGCCCGGTATAGCTCCGTCATACGAAAGATAATACGTGTCTCCAACCCTTTTGACAACCGCCTCACGTATTCCTCCGCCGTCCCAATCATAGTACTTCTCCCCTTTTTCCGAAGGAGACAGTACGATACCCTTGTCGGTAACATTGTTTAAATATTTCATTTTAATCTCCCATGCCGCCATAGGCGGCTCAAACAGATATGAAAAATTTTCGTGTTTAGCGTAGCGAAACAAAAGTGCTTTGCACTTTTATAAAATTTATGCGTGAAAATCTATGTATTGATACGATCAAATTATTCTTTCACGCTAAGCACCGTGCCGTGCGGAAAAGGCACAACAGAACAGAAAAATACTTCCGCCTTATTTGTATTTTTCAAAATTATTACAGTAAATAATCCGCCAATGATTTTATCCGAAGATACTCTGAGCATATCTTACGGTTTCCATGGCGTCAGCGGCATATTTGTCCGCGCCTATCATATCGGCGTATTCCTGTGTAAGCACCGCTCCGCCGACTACGACCGATATACCGGGAAGCTTTTCATGTAAAAGCTTAATCGTTTTTTCCATTGAAGGCACCGTGGTGGTCATCAGCGCGCTCAGCCCCACAAGCCTGACTTTATGTTCCCTTGCGGCTTCGTAAACAGCCTCGGGCGGCACATCTCGTCCGAGATCAATAACATTGAAACCGAAATTTTCAAGCAGTACACGCACAATATTTTTGCCGATATCGTGAATATCTCCCTGCACGGTCGCGAGAACTATTTTCTTGCTTTCGGCGTCCGAAGACGTGGGCATGGCAAGGCGGACCTCCTCAAACGCCGCCTGCGCCGCCTCGGCGCTCATCAACAACCCGGGCAGAAAAATTCTCTTTTCCTCAAAGCCCTTGCCAACGGTATTTAAAGCAACGATTATATGTTCGTTGATAAGCGTCATGGGGTCGGTATATTTGAGCATTTCTTTCGCGATGCTCCCCGCCTTGTCCCGGAGTCCTTTCACTATCGCGCCTCGCAGCTCCCCATCTTCATTTTCTGTACGGGAAGTCTGATTTTCCGTCGGTTTTTCGGATGGTTTTTCGGATGGTTTTTCGGAAAATTTTACAGACGGTCTTTCCGCCGTGACAAATTCGGTGGCGAACCTGATATAGTCGCTGAAATTATCATCCTGTCTGTTCAGCGCTCTCCATGTAAAATAAGATTTCATCATTTCTTCCGAATACGGATTCATTATCGCGCAGTCAAGCCCCGCCTCAAGCGCCATTATGTAGAACGAAGAAGTAATAAAATCCCTGCTTGGAAGTCCGAATGAAATATTTGACACACCGAGACTTGTTTTTATTCCGAGTTCTCTTTTTATAAGTCTTATTGCCTCAAGGGTAACCTGCGCTCCTCCGGGCTCTGAGGAAACCGTCATTGCCAGAGGGTCGGCGATAATGTCTTTGCGGTCAATGCCGTATTTTGCCGCCTCATTGACAATTCTTCTCGCGATTTCAAGCCTGCCGTTCGCGTCCGCGGGGATTCCCGACTCATCCATGGTAAGCGCGATTAC
Organism: uncultured Clostridia bacterium; assembly: GCA_944381085.1. Taxonomy (GTDB): domain Bacteria; phylum Bacillota; class Clostridia; order Oscillospirales; family CAG-272; genus SVTX01. The sequence continues at coordinate 11,899 of CALWJX010000037.1, read as the reverse complement.
GGCGCCTCCGTATTTTCTGACAAGCGGAAATATGCTGTCCATACTCTGTCTGCTTCCGTTTACCGAGTTTACAAGCGGCTTTCCGTTATATATCCGCATCGCTCTTTCCATCGCCTCAATATTGACGGTATCGATCTGAAGCGGAAGCGCGGTTACGGACTGTATCTCCTTTATCGCGGACACCATCATCGCAGGCTCGTCAATTTCCGGCAGTCCCACATTCACGTCAAGTATATGGACTCCCTTTTCCTCCTGACTTACCGCTTCACTCAAAAGATACGACATATTACCGGTTCTGAGCGCTTCTTTAAGCTTGGGCTTGCCGGTAGGATTTATTCTTTCTCCGATAAGAACCGGAGTTTTGCCTATTTCGACCGCATGTGTATATGACGACACGAATGTCCCGGCTTTGGGCTTTTGCGGTACGTACGGAACTGTATCCACCGTTCTGCGCATTTTCTCTATATATTCGGGAGTAGTCCCGCAGCACCCGCCCAATACTGCGGCTCCCATTTTCGCGATATCCGCCATTATATCCGCAAACTCATCGGCGCCTATATCATAAACCGTCTTTCCGTTCTCGTCTCTCGGAAGTCCGGCGTTGGGCTGCACCATGACGGGAATTGAAGCATATTTCATCATCTCGGGTAAAAGCTTTTTCATCTGTCCGGGACCCAGCGAGCAGTTCATTCCGAGCGCGTCCACTCCCAAGCCCTCAAGCATTGATACCATAGCCATAATATCCGCTCCGGTCATAAGTTTAGCGCTCTCGTCATATACATTGGTAACAAATATCGGAATATTGCAGTTTTCCTTTACAGCCACCACAGCCGCTTTGGTCTCATAAGAATCGTTCATGGTTTCAATAAACACAACGTCCGCTCCGCAATCGGCCCCGCACTTTGCCACAAACGAAAACGCGCTTACGGCGTCTTCAAAATCAAGATCGCCGTAAGGCTCAAGCAGTCTGCCCGACGGTCCTATGTCAAGCGCAAGCAGCACATCCTGCCGTCCGCTCTCTTTTTTTGCTCTGCGCGCGCAGTCAAAAGCCGCAAATATCATGCTTTGCGCTTCCGACTTTTCGTATTTAAGTGTATTGATCCCGAATGTATTTACCGTAATGATATCGCTTCCGGCATCAATATAAGCCTTATGAATGTCGCATATAATATCGGGATGTGTAATGTTCCATTTTTCGGGCGCCTCTCCCGCGGGTAATCCCGCGTTCTGAAGCATTGTACCGAAGCCCCCGTCGCAGATAAGCCTTTTTTTATTCAGAAATTCTTTTATGTTCATTTAAAGTACCTCATCCTCATGCCGTCGCAAACGGCGCAAATAGAATATGCGAAACATTTTTCCGAGCAAAACAAAAAGCGTTCGGCCTCAGAAAATTTACGCGTGAAATCATCCGCACTTTTACGCGATAAAACATAACTTTCACGCCAAGCCTTTATTTAAATCAAATTTAATCCCTGTAATTGCCGTTACGGTCTTTGTCCTTCGGACAGTCGGGGCGTAGGGACTGTTAAAACTGAAAACTCTCAGCATAAAATGGCGGAAATATTGTTTTTGATGCTTTCCGCGACGTCGGGCTTATTCATACAGTAAACATGCACATCGTTTATACCGTTTGCGAAGAGATCGATTATCTGCTCGGTGGCGTAAGCTATTCCCGCCTGCTTCATGGCTTCCGGGTCGTCGCCGTATCTGTCAACTATGCGGCAGAACCTCTGAGGAAGCGCCGTTCCGGAAATCGAGCAGATTCTCTTTATCGACTTGGGATTGGTAACCGGCATTATCCCCGCGACAACCGGAACTTCAATGCCCGCCTCTCTTATGCGGTACATGAAATTATAAAGAATATTGTTGTCAAAGAACATCTGAGTGGTCAGAAATTCGCATCCCGCGTCTACCTTTTCCTTAAGATGCTTTATGTCGTCCATATATGTCGGGCTTTCGGGATGTCCCTCCGGATAGCACGCTCCTCCGATGCAAAAGCTGTCTTGCTTATATTCCTTGATCTCTCTTATCAGCTCCGAAGCATAATGATATGATAAACTTTTTATTTCAAATCCCTGAGGAATATCACCCCTGAGCGCGAGTATATTTTCAATTCCCGATTCGCTTAACAAATCAAGCTGCTCCCTGATCCTCTTACGGTCCGAGGTAACGCACGACAGATGCGCAAGCGTTGTTACACCGAAATTGTTTTTAAGATTTGACGCTATCTTAACCGTATAGTCAGAGGTTCCTCCCCCCGCTCCGTATGTAACGCTCATATACGAGGGCTTCAGTTTTGCTATTTCTTCCGTTGTTTTCCTGACGCTTTCAAAAGCATCCCAAGTCTTCGGAGGGTATACCTCAAATGAAAGCCCCGGTTTTTTACTGTTGAATATTTCTATAAGTTTCATTTTCTTGTCCTTTCTCTGACGTTTAATATATCTTCATAAACTGTATAAATATTTTTTCAATAGTCAAAAATTATTGAAAACCTGCCGCGTTAAAGAGAAAACTTACAAACTGTTCGCACGTCTTCTGATCATTTTCGCATATCCATCTTTTTATCGAAACCACTACCGCGTCGGATTTGTATCCGCATATAAACCTTGACAGTTCAGAATCAGTTCTGCTCTGCCTGCTTATTCTGTCATAAATTATGTCCCTTATATAATCAGTAAGGCAGTTCTGACCCTCGATTTTCAGAGCTTTCCTGTAAAAACTCTTTTTACCGTACAAACAACCGCATATTTTCCTGATAAAATCGGTAAGCGAGTCATTCTCATCCAAACTTCCCGCGTTTGACATATCGTACTTGAACATCCATATAATAAGGTCCTGTTTATCACGGAAATGATAATAAAAGCTTTTGCGGTTCATCTCGCACCTGTCGCAAATTTCGCCGATACTGATTTTTCCGAAAGACTCGGTCTCCATCAACTCGGAGAAGGATTTGGCAAGCGCTCTTTTTGTAATTCCCGAATCTGCCACTTGCTTATCTCTCTTTCTGATTTTACATATTGGTAATATTTTATCATAATTATTTTAAATTTGCAATCCCCTGAGCGAAACTTTTCATCTTTTGCAATATAAATTCACAATTTTAAATTTTGGGAAAATTTGTAACAATATCCTTTTTCTGTCCCAAATTTCGACACTGTTTGATTTGAGGTGTTATTTTGGGCAAAAAATGAATAATGTATATTGAAATTGTGTTTTCGTTATGTTATAATGTAAATAACGTGAAGAAATCATAAAAACCGGTGTTTTTCCGTCATAATAAGGCGCGCGTTCGGAAACCTACATGGTTACTATGATTGCGAAAACCGCGGTACTTCAATGATTACCGGGGTTCAGTCAAAAATTTTATTTGGAGGTAAATCAATTGACATTTCACGACAAGAGTACCGAAGAGGTATTAATCAGCCTAAGCAGCGACAGGCAAAACGGACTTGACGACAGCGCCGCAAGCGCCGCTTTGCAAAAATACGGCGAAAACAAGCTCAAAGAAAAGAAAAAGAAGACTTTTATTCAAAGATTCTTTGAACAGTTCAAAGACGCGATGATAATAATACTTATTATTGCCGCGCTTATCTCGTTCATCATTGCCGCGGTCGAAAAAAATCCCGGCGAATTTTTTGAGCCCTGTCTGATACTTGCCATTGTTATTCTGAACGCAATAATCGGAGTCATGCAGGAAAACAAAGCTGAAAAAGCTCTTGACGCACTTCAGAATCTCTCCGCGCCGCACGCAAGAGTCATAAGAGGCGGAAAAGAAAAAATAATAGACGCCAAGGACCTTGTTCCGGGCGACATTATTAAACTTGAAGCCGGAGATTTTGTTCCCGCCGACGCAAGGCTTATATCAAGCGTCAATCTGAAAAGCGAGGAAAGCGCGCTTACCGGTGAATCAGTGCCTTCAGAAAAAGACGCCGATGCCGTAGCGGCAGCCGACGCTCCCTTGGGAGACCGCTCAAATATGGTATTCTCGGGCTGCAGCATAACATACGGAAACGCGGTCGCGGTAATCACTGCTACCGGAATGAGTACGGAAATGGGAAAAATCGCGGCTCTGCTTTCGGGAGAAGAAGACACACAGACCCCGCTTCAGCAAAAGCTGGCAAAGCTCGGAAAATACCTCGGATTTATAGCGCTCGGATGCTGCGCCGTCATCTTTGCGGTCGGACTTCTCAACAAGCTTGACCCGATGGATATGTTTATGACGGCAGTCTCGCTTGCTGTATCAGCCATTCCCGAAGGGCTGCCCGCAATAGTGACTATAGTCCTTTCGATAGGCGTTCAGAGAATGGTAAAAAAGAACGCCATTATAAGACGGCTTCCCGCCGTTGAAACCCTCGGAAGCGCCTCTGTTATTTGCTCGGACAAAACCGGAACCCTGACGCAGAACAAAATGACCTTGGTCAAAGCGTTCGTTGACGGCGAAGACTCGGAGTCCGACATATCCTCAAACGTGGCGGACAATGTAAAAAAACTTCTCACATATTCCACCCTGTGCTGCGACGGAGCAATTGAGATAAAGGAAGACGGAAGCGAGGTCTCAATAGGCGACCCGACCGAAACTTCAATTATTTCCGCCGCGCGCAAAAACGGGATAGACAAAGACGAGATAAACAAAATGTATCCGCGTGTCGCGACAATTCCGTTTGATTCCGACAGAAAGCTTATGACATCTGTAAACAATATTGACGGCAAACTTGTAGTAATTGTAAAAGGCGCTTTTGACATGATGGTACCGCGTTGCATATCAGGCAATCTTGAAACCGCGCGCCGTATCAACGACCATATGAGTTCATCCGCGCTCCGGGTGCTTGCGATAGCCTGCAAAACCGTAGACGAAGTATCCAAAAACCCCACCTCCGAGGAGCTTGAGAGCAATCTCACATTTATGGGACTTGTGGGAATGATAGATCCTCCGCGTCCCGAAGCCAAGGAAGCCGTAAGAATCTGCCGGGAGGCGGGGATAAAACCGGTTATGATTACCGGAGACCATGTTGTAACGGCCTCCGCGATAGCGCGTGAAATAGGAATTCTTGAGGACGGCGACCTCGCGATAACCGGCGCCGAGCTTGACCGCATGAGCGATGAGGAGCTTGACGGCGTTATTGAAAAAATCTCGGTATACGCCAGAGTATCTCCCGAAAACAAGATAAGGATAGTCAAGGCATGGCAGAAAAAAGACCAGATAGTTTCCATGACCGGAGACGGCGTCAACGACGCGCCCGCGCTTAAAGCCGCCGATATCGGGTGCGCCATGGGTATAACGGGTACGGACGTAGCCAAGGGCGCGGCGGACATGACGCTGACCGACGACAATTTCGCCACCATAGTCGAGGCGGTAAAGCAAGGCCGCGGAATATACGCCAATATTAAAAAAGTCGTGGGATACCTGCTCGGAACAAACATAGGAGAGGTCATAACCGTATTTCTTTCAATGATAGTCTGGAGTCATTCTCCCCTGCTCTCGATACAGCTGCTGTGGATAAATCTCGTAACAGACAGCCTTCCCGCCATCGCCTTGGGTATGGAAAATGTTGAGGAAAGCGTAATGAGTCAAAAACCCAAGCCGAAAAACGAAGGGATTTTCGCTCACGGATTCGGCGTGCGGATAGCCTTACAGGGAGTGATGTTCGCATTGCTCACACTCTCGGCGTTCTGGATAGGCTGCGGAGTTTCTTTTTCCGAGATGCGTACTCTTGCCGTGGATTCCGAAGCAGTGGCAAGAGGTGAAACCATGGCGTTTCTGGTTCTGGCTCTCTCGCAAATAGTTCAGTCATTCAACATGCGCTCAGACAAATCGCTCTTTAAAGTCGGATTTTTCAAAAACAGAACTCTGAATATCGCGGCATTAGTCGCATTCGTTCTCACCGCTATAGTCGCGCTCGTTCCCGGAATCAACACCGCTTTCGGACTTGTGCTTCTGAGCGTTAAAGAATATCTTATCTGTCTGGGTCTGATACTTGTGCCGCTCGTGATCATAGAGATATCAAAGGCAATCGGACTTATCAAACACAGACACTGATAAGCTGCTTTGGGGAAGAAATCTTCTCCAAAGCAATTTATATTTATACTTATATTTAAAACAAAGGAATTGTAATTACCGCTCTTTTATAAAGGGGGTGAATAAAATCAAATCAAAGAATAAATCCAAAAAACATAAAAAGTGGTTCTACGCTTTGTGCAGACAGCGCATTTCCATAATTATCATGCTCTTGCTTCAGCTGGTTTTTTTAACATATATAATAATCAGCACGAGCCTCGCCTCTCAGTATATATATGTCGCCCTGTCCGCGCTGAGTCTGGTCGTCGCGCTGCACATTGTAGTCAATCAGAATGAGAAAACGGCGTATAAGCTGACCTGGACTTTCATTATACTTGCCGCGCCGGTTTTCGGAGGACTGTTCTATCTGCTCTTCCGTTGGCAAACTTCGGAAAAACGTGTCCACAAGCGCTTTTCGGAATTTCACAATAAAACCAAAGAGCTGTTCGGGATGGCTCCCGACAGACTGCCCGAAGTAGAAAAAGAAATACCCGACCAAACTCCCGCGATACGGTACCTTCAGAAAAGCGCGAATTTCCCCGTGTACACCCACACAAAGACCAAATTTCTCGCTCCGGGGGAGGTTTGGTATGAGGACATGCTCGGAGAGCTGAAAAAAGCGGAAAAATATATTTTTCTTGAATACTTCATAATTGAAGAAGGCGTATTCTGGGACAGTATGCTCGAAATTCTCAGGAAAAAAGCCGAGGCGGGCGTTGACGTCAGATTGATATATGACGACATGGGATGCTTTCTGACTCTCCCCAAAGACTACTCGAAATACCTTGAGAGCGTCGGTATTAAATGCGTCGTATTCAACAAATTCCGCCCGGTGTTCACCGGTCTGCAAAACAACCGAGACCACAGAAAAATCACGGTAATTGACGGTAAAGTCGCGTATACCGGAGGCGCAAATCTTGCGGACGAATATATAAATCTATATGAAAAGCACGGATATTGGAAGGACGCCTCAATAAAGATTACAGGCGACGCCGTATGGAGTCTTACTCTGATATTTCTGAGCATGTGGGCTGCGATCAACAATACCGATGAAGACTTCGCCTTATACGCTCCTAACCCGGATATTACCTCCGAAAGCGAGAGCGACGGTTTTGTACAACCCTACGCCGACAGCCCGCTCGACAAGGAAAATGTGGGAGAACACGTGTATCTGCATATAATCCAGAACGCGAAAAAATATATATACATCAACACCCCGTATCTGATTGTCGATGAAACAATGCTGTCCGAGTTGAAGCTGGCGGCAAAAAGCGGGGTGGACGTAAGAATCATAACTCCCGGAGTATATGACAAGCTCCTGGTCCATATAACCACCCGTTCATTTTACCGTGAGCTTTTGGCGGCGGGAATAAAGATATATGAATACAAGGGCGGCTTCAACCACGCCAAGACCTTTGTGTCCGACGGCAAGGTCGCGACGGTAGGAACAACCAATCTCGATTTCCGTTCGCTTTATCTGCATTTTGAGTGTGGGGTGAGACTTGCGGACAGCTCAACAATTTCCGATATATACAACGATTTTGTAAATACCCTTGAAAACTGCTCCGAAATCACCCCGCAGATGTGCAAAAGCAATCCCATATCACGGATACTGCAGGACATTCTCCGGCTTTTCGCGCCGCTCATGTAAGAAAATACACGTTCTGTATTGCAAATTCTTTCCTGTTGTGATATAATAATCAGCGGAGAGGCTAAGCTCGCCGAAAAAATCGAACGACGGGGCTTACCTCAAATTGAAAGCGGTCATAACAGGTCCGCCCACTGTCTGCAAATTACGGATTAAAATACGAAACGGATGAAAGGAGCAAAACATGTCTCGGCTGATGAAAGATACCCAATACCACATAAATATTTCGAGCGGTCAGACCGGCAGATACTGTATTATCCCGGGAGACCCCGGACGCTGTGAGAAAATAGCGTCATACCTTGACAAGCCCCGCCACGTCTCGACTAACCGTGAATTCAATATTTACGAGGGCATTCTATCAGGGGAACGGGTCACGGTCTGCTCGACGGGTATCGGCGGTCCCTCGGCGGCTATCGCCATGGAAGAACTTGCAGCCTGCGGAGCCGACACCTTTATCCGTGTAGGCACCTGCGGCGGAATCAGCGAAAAAGTGAGAGCCGGCAATCTGGTTATAGCCTCCGGAGCCGTGAGACAGGACGGAACGTCCCGCGAATACGCCCCGATTGAATTTCCCGCCGTTCCCGACACGGAGGTGCTGTTCGCGCTGTGCTCAGCAGCAAAAAAACTCAGAAAGATAACGCACGTCGGCATAGTTCAGGCCAAGGACTCCTTTTACGGTCAGCACAGTCCGGAGAAAATGCCCGTGAAAGACGAGCTGCTCTTTAAATGGAACGCATGGAAAAAACTCGGCGTGCTTGCCAGCGAAATGGAATCCGCGGCGTTGTTTACGGTGGCTTCATACCTCGGCGTCAGATGCGGCTCGGTTTTCTGTACGGTCTGGAATCAGGAAAGAGCAAACGCCTCACTGCCCGGTGGGCTTGACGAATGTCACAATACCGAGGACGCCATTGAGGTGGCTGTCTCGGCGCTCAAAGAGCTGATAATCCTCGACAAAAACAACGGAGGTGTATAAAAATGAGAAAACACGGACAAAACTCCCGCAATTGCCCCCAATACAATATATACATTGTGGAAAAAAACTCACAGGACACAAAAAAAAGCCCCCGTAAAGCCGAAAAACCGGATATTGACGAAAGAATATACAATATCCTTGACAAAGCCGAAAAAATCTCGGTTAAACTGGCTCAGATAAACGAAATACGCAAAAAATACAACAAGAAAAAGAACAAGAAGTACAAGAAAAATTATAAGATAGACAAAAAGACCGGAACTGTCCTGCTCAAAAAGGACAAGAAAGCCAAGAAGGCAAAAGCGCTCAAAAAATACAAGCCGCCGAAAAAGAAAAAATAACAATACGGAAAGCCCCATATTCCGACCGCGTCTGACGGTTGAAAATATGGGGCTTTTGATTACGTATATTTAATAACGGAGCCAAAACAATAAATCAGTCAAAAATCGCCGTCGCGCCGTCCGCATTCTGCGACATTTGTCCGTTTCCCGCCTGACCGGCGTTGTTTGAACCGAAAGTCACAATGCCGCCGTCACGTTTCAACACCGCGGTAAATCCCGACCCTGCCGCGACGCTTACGGCTCCGTCGGTTATTTTCTCCGCGCTTCCGACCACGCTCCCCTGCCCTCCGGGTTTTATCTGACCGTATGTGTTGAGTCCGTATCCGAAGACGCTTCCGTCCTCAAGCAGAGCCACGATATGGGAGTCCTGTATCTCCGCGTCGGTTACATTCTCACAGACCTTGTAAAGCACCCCGTTGGGGCAGTCGGGCTGACTCTCGGTCTGTTCAAAGCTGTCAAATCTTCTCCAACCGACATAGTAAAGCGTTCCGTCGTTTTTCAGTATAAGCGCCTGATGCTCGCCGCCAAATACATTTCTCACATCCTCTGTCACAAGATACGGCGTTACCATATCCCCGACAGACCCCGTATGCACCTTGTTCCACCTGTTGTCTCCCAGCGCGTACAGATTTCCGTCATAGTCTGTATAAAAGGTGCTTCTGCGTCCCGCGGCGATCTTCGCGACATTTTCGGCAAGTTTTTGGAAAGACGAAGCCGTTCCGCCGTAATTGCGCTCTCCGAGCTGTCCGTAGCTGTTGTTGCCCACGCCCCACAGCACGCCGTCGGCGTCAAGTACGAGCATATGGTCAAGCCCCAGCGCCACGTCGGTTATCACCCCGTCAAAATCGACCTTTAAAAGCACATTCTCCTCACCGGTTCTGCCAAGCTGTCCGTAGCTGTTGTCTCCGACGGTATAAAGTTCACCCTCTACCGTAAGCACGGCGGTAGAGAAATTGTTGGGCTGAGCGGCGTCTATTCCGCGCGAGGTCGCCGCCTTTGAAACATTGCCCATTACAAACGTCGGTTTTGTAAGATGAGCCGCGCCTAAGCCGGCGCCAAGAGCACTTCCCGTGTTGTCTCCCCAAGCGTACAGATCTCCGCCGCTGTCCACATAGAACACCGAATACATCCCGGCGTCTATCCCGACGGAGACATCAAGAACCTTTTCCGGGTTGCTCTTTTTGACATGCACCGCAATATCACCCGACGCTTTAACGTCAAACTCCGCGCACGCTCCGTCCGCGCTGACAATGTTTCCCGTACTGTCGGCGTACACTATCTTGGCGGCGGTATATCCCGCCACAGGCGTCGCCTCTATTTTCACCGTGCCGTTCTCTTTTCCTGTCTCAATTGTCTGACCGTTCTTCACGATCTCTCCGTTTACCGTAACCGATACTATGCTTTCGTCAAAGCTTAAACTCAGCTTTTTGTCGGCGCCGGCGGCAAGGTCGCTCTCGTCATAACCCGTATATGAATATACCTGCGCCAGATAATAATCCGGGCGGTTCCGCAGAAACTCTTTCATATACTCTATCTCGGACTCCCAGGACCAACGGTTTCCGCCCGATTGATACCTCGCGAACTGATAGTCTATCAGACCGTCAACTTTGTCCGCCATATCCTCAAGCACCTTTACCGAATATTCCGGCGCGAGATACTCCGTGACAAGCTCATACGCCCGCTGCGCGAATTTTCTTCTGAACTCCTCGTTCTTCATAAAGCCGTTCATTACCGCGCCGCACCTTGTGGAGTCGTTTATGCGGTCAAACATCGACGTGGTATAGTCGTTTGTGCCGGCGTACCCCAGACAGTGGTCAAGGTCAAGCAGGACAAACCTCCACTTCGTGTCCATACCCGACGGGTCGTCGGGATCCGTGTTTCTCCAGACCTTTATGTTGTTGCCCGGCCAGTCCATATTGCAGAAATAGCTGTTGAATATCCAATAGTCGATAAAAGAATCCACGTCTATCCTGTCCGAAACATACCCGTAAACCTCCGGGTCGGAGAGGTCATGCGACTTTATATACGCCACAAGGTCGTTGAAAATGTCCGCCTGCGCCGGGTCGCCCGCCGTAGATACATAATCATTGTTCCACGACTGCGGAGAACTGTTGTATTTCAGCGGCGACTCGTTTTCTATAATCGCCACGTTTTCCTCAAGCACTCCGTACCTCTGACTGAAATATTCGGGGCTGTATCTTTCCCTTAAATTGTACATCCCCCAGAACTCGCCGTTGACAAACAGGAATACCGGTTTGTAAGCCATAGAATCAACATAAAGCCCGTACGCCATGCGCTGGCAGAACACGTCACGCAGATAGCTCACCCCGAAATCATTTCCGGCGTTTCTGATAAGTATCCGCTCAAAAGTGGTTATCTTCTGCCCCTCAGAGTTTGCCGCCCAGCCGTCAAACACGTCGTATTCGAGCGAATCGGGTGCCGGGTCGTTTGCGTCGAGAGGATTTTTGTAATACAGCCGCAGTGACTTCATGGCGTATCCGGAGGAACCGTTTCCGCTCACGGCAAACTCTATATACGAGCCGCCCCGCTTTTCCCCGTCCTCCGAAAAATACTCCAGAAACGCGCGGCTTCTCGGTCTTGTCGCCCAAAGATCATATTGGAAAGTATAATACGCCCCGTTTTCCGGTCCCAGAAAATCGTCTATGTCAAGCGACATCGACATGACCGCCACCTGAGCGTCGGCAAGTGTCTCGCTTACAAAATAAGTGTTTGTATAGACCGCGCTTACGTCCCCGTCCTTTTTCGCGCACGCCTTTATCACCGTTCCGCCGAAAAGCCGGTTTTCCGAAGGCACCATAGACCCGCCAAACAGGTCAATCGCGGTATTTATGACGTCCCCCCACGGCATACTGTTAGTGTCCTTT
>CALWJX010000036.1 GCA_944381085.1 uncultured Clostridia bacterium | reverse complement strand
GATCTATGAGAAGCTGATAGACATGGACATTGTGTCTTCGACAATTTACTGCAATCTGGGATATATATATTCCGATATGGGTAAATTTGACGACGCGGTATCATGCTACACGCTTGCCATGCAGTATGACCCGAAAGACGTTGCAGTTTATAACAATTTTGCCAATATGTATTTTCGTAACCATGATTTTGACAATGCCAAAATGTATGCGCAGCAAGCGCTGATGATAAATCAGAAGTTCGGTCCATCGATATCGTTGCTGGCGATTATTTATTCTCTCGAGGATGATAACGTCAACGCCGAAAAGTATTTTCATATGGCTGTCTCTTCGGGAAGAAGTCCCGGTGAACTTAAAGAAGCGATTGAATACTATAAAGCAGCCCGACTGTAAAGCGTTGATACAAAGACTTGAAGTTTCGGAACAAGATGATCGGGATTTCAAAATATGATTTCTCGGAAGAAATCCGGCGCTGTAACCTTTTAGATAAAATAAACCGGCACTATCCGATTTTCCGAATATTGCCGGTATTTTAACGGAGAATCAAGATTTTAAATCTAACTCACATCATCCGTTTTTTGAAATTCGGCACATACCGCCGCATACGATATTATAGATATCATATGCGGCGGTCTACCGTTTATGGTGGAGACAGATGAACTCGAATCATCGACCCCATGCATGTCAAGCATGTACTCTAACCAACTGAGCTATGCCTCCGTGTTAAACCGCTTTATCACTTGTCCTATATTACACATTGACTTTACAAAGATGCTGCTAAAAACAATGAAATTTGAGGGTGATTATATTATAGCATATCTTAAAGAAAATATCAATAGCATTTAACAAAAAAATTCGATATAAATAATTATTCGTTTAAATAGTTCAAGCATATTGAAAAATATCTCACATTATGATACAATATATACAGTGTGAAGTAAACGGCTTCGGGTTATAACCTTTTACTTTTGAATTGTTATACGATATTAAACTTAGTCCATTATTGAAAAGGAGATCAAAATGAAAGCTACAAAGCGCGACATGAAACTGAGAAGTAAATTATTTGAGTTTACTTGTCCTGAGAAAATACCTGTAAAATATGCTGTGGGAGATAAAGAATACGCGGGTATTCCAAATGAATTTTCTCCGGTAGTCACGAGAAGATTTGCCGACGCGGATATTACCGAATATACTATAAAGGCTGTAACACCGGAAAAGTTAGAATTGCGTGTGGAGTATAAAATATATAATGATTTTGCCGCCGTGGAGTGGGTATTTTACATTACTAACCTGTCGGAGAGCGAAAGCCCGGTTATAAAGAATTTCAAGGTACTTGACGGTACGTTGCAGGGAGAGAGCCCACGTCTTTTACATGGCAACGGAGACAATTGCAACGAAAGCGGGTATTCTTGGTCCTGTGATTATCTTACCGAAACGCCCATAATCAAGTTTCCCGACCAGTCAGACGGCAACTCCTGTTTCGGCGCTTTTCCGTATATGCGTCTTATATTTGAAAACTATTCCGTCAATATGGCGATTGGCTGGACGGGTTCGTGGGAGTCCGTGATTTACGCTGAGAATGACGGCGCGCATATTACCGTGGGACAAAAATCCTTTGAGTCATATCTTTTGCCGGGCGAATGTGTCAGGACACCTTCACTTACACTGCTGGCGGCTGACGGGGAATACGGAGTGTGTGAGGACAGAATACGAAATCAGTGGCGCTCTTGGTATTTCGCGCATCTTTTGCCGCGGGACAACGGACAGCCGTTGCCGTCAAAGCTTGTTTTGCACACCTGGAATATAGACGGTAAAAACGAGTTTTGCGGGTGTACCGAAAAAAATCAGAAAGAAGCAATAGACACGTACATAAAAAAAGGAATGAAGCCCGACATCTGGTGGATAGACGCGGGATGGTATCCCTGCAATGACCAGTGGGGAACCGGGACGGGAAACTTTTTCTGCAATAAAGAAAATTTCCCCAACGGACTCGGCGCCGTCGGAGCTTACTGCCGGGAGCGGGATATTCAGTTTCTGCTCTGGTTTGAACCTGAACGTATATATAAGGGAACGTGGGTGTATGAAAACAAACCCGAATTTTTGCTTAAATATAATAAGGAAAATGATTGGTTCAACCATAACGCGCTCTTTAATCTCGGCAGCAGAGAGGCGTGTGACTGGCTCATAGATACTGTAGACGCCCTTATTAAAGAATATCATATCGACATTTACAGACAGGACTTTAACTTTCAGCCGATGGTTATCTGGAAAGACAATGAGACAGAGGGCAGAGTAGGTATACTTGAAAATCTGCATATACAGGGATATTACCGCTTCTGGGATACTTTGCTTGAGCGCAATCCGGGACTTTTGATTGACAGCTGTTCTTCGGGAGGAAAAAGAAACGATATAGAGACCATGAGGCGCGCCGTTCCGTTTCATTATACCGACGTCGGTTACGGAAAACATCCGATAAAACAGGCTCAGTACAGACAGATGTTTGAATGGATACCTTATTTCAGAAGCCATACCATGGCTTGGGACAACGAGGACGGAAGCTATGGAAATGTAAACAGACCGGTGGATAAATTCTCCTACCTCACTGTCATGACCGCTCCCGCGATAACCTGCATGATAGAATACTATCAGGGCGACAGAGACTTTGAGCTTGGTAACCGCTTTAACGAAATCTGGAGGAGTACGGCGGAAATTGCCTTGCATTCGGATTATTATCCTTTGACCGAGTGCCGCAAAAGCGATGAGGATTGGTACGCCGCGCAGTTTGAGAATACGGACAGGGAAGAGGGAATTATACACTTTATACGCAATATTTTGTGTGAGGAGGAGACAATTACCGTACGACTTCATGTTGACATCAAGAATCTTGACAGAACTTATGTCTTAACAGATAAATTCACCGGCGAGGAAAAGACATTTGTCGGCAGAGAACTTATGACCGGTTTTACATATTCGGCGCCCAAACGCTCGGGTACGGTATTTTATTACAAAATTATTTAATATATGGTTTGGCGGCGGCTGATTTCAGCCGCCGCTCCGTATGTAGATAAGTCAATTCGTAAAAAGTAATACATGAAAAGTTTTCGCCCGCCTTTTTCAAAAGACGGTGGGGTATAGGGGCAAAGCCCCAACTGTTTTTTCCGTGACTAATTTTATCCGCCACTCCTTATGTAGATAAGTCAATTTGTAAAAGGTAATACATGAAAAGTTTTCGCCCGCCTTTTTCAAAAGGCGGTATAGTAAAGGGACAAAGCCCTTGTCAATTAAATGACAGGACTTTGCCCCTTATTGAATTTACAGGTAATTTATAAGTGCGAAGACTTAAAATTCTATATAAGCTTCTCTTTCCGGTCCGACAGATACGTATTTTATGCTTGCGCCGACAAGTTTTTCAAGGTATTTAACGTATTCAAGCGCTTTTTCAGGCAAATCCTCTTTCTTGCGGCAGGCTGAAATGTCGCATTTCCAACCGTCAACGTATTCAAATATCGGTTTGGCAATGTTCAAAGCCTCCCCCGTGGGGAAGTCCTCAACAATTTTACCGTCAATGTCATATGCTACGCAAACCGGAATTTTTTCCATATATGAGATGGTATCAAGCTTGGTGAGAGCCAGCTGATCCGCGCCCTGGACACGTACTCCGTACCTTGACGCGACCGCGTCAAATGCTCCGACTCTTCTCGGCCTTCCGGTAGCCGCTCCGTATTCTCCGCCCGCCTCGCGCAGAGCGACAGCCTCATCTCCGGACATTTCAACCGTAAACGGACCTTCTCCGACGCATGACGAATATGCTTTCATGATACCTACCGTCAAATCAAGCTTAAGACCCGGTACTCCGGCGCCTATGGGCGCGTATGCCGCTATGGTTGAGGAGGAGGAAGTATAGGGGTATATACCGAAGTCAATATCCCTCAGAGCGCCGAGCTGAGCCTCAAACATTATCCGTTTTCCGGCAAGGTTTGCCTGTGTCAGATATACTCCGGTATCACAGATGTAGTCCCTGAATATCTCCGCGTATTTTTTAAGCCAGGCGAGCATCTCGTCATATTTCACGGGGTCCGCTCCGTAAACGCCTTCGACTTCAAGAGACTTGAACTGTACTATTCCTTTCAGCCTTTTCTCAAGGTACGGAATATCGAGAAGGTCGCCGATGCGCAGAGCCTTCTTCATATATTTGTCTCCGTATACATACGCTATTCCTCTTTTGGTAGAACCGAAGGCGTTTGCGCCCAGACGTTTTTCCTCAAGACCGTCTATCATGACATGATAGGGCATGGTGATTACCGCCCTGTCGCTTATTTTAAGATTTTCCGGGGTTATTTCAATTCCTTTTTCACGAAGAGAGTTGATTTCCTTGTCCAAGTGCTGAAGGTCTATACACATACCGTTTCCCATGACACAGGTGATTTCCTTGCGCAGGATACCGGATGGTAAAAGATTGAGAATAAATTTACCTCTCTCGTTGACAACGGTGTGTCCCGCGTTGTTTCCGCCCTGATAACGTACCACTATATCCTGTGACTGAGAAAGCAGGTCTACCATACGTCCTTTTCCTTCGTCGCCCCAGTTGATTCCCACAATTGCCGTAAGCATTTATCAAACTCCTTTTTGATGCGCAGAGCTTTTGAAAGCTCTGTATTTTACATATTTATTATAACATTATTTTGAGAAAATTCAAGAGCTTTGCAAAATTTTCTTATATAGCGTCTGATTATGCTTACTATAATTGCCGCTTATGAATGGCAAGACTAAAAATCACATGAGTTCATCGCAATTTCAGAAAACGGTTCTTATTTAAACCTGAACTTAATATAATTGAATAGCGTAATTAAAATTGCCTTGTCTATTTTTTTAATTAAAGGATGATTACAATGCAGGTCATTAACAATCTCAAAAAATATGATATACAAAAAAAGATTTTACCTGAACAATTAGAGCGTATTTTGCCGTTTTCGCTGACGGACAAGATAAGACAACGGGCGGAAAATAATTTTGTTGAGGAAATAAGACTCAGGTGCAACCGCGAAAGCTCGATTGTAAGCGGCGGAAAGAATATAATGCTCGGCGTCATACTTGATGGAAACGAGTTGAACGACATACTCAAGTCCATGTGCGGAGGTTCTCTTTATGCTTACAGCGACACCATAAATCAGGGATATATTTCGCTCCCTGACGGAGTGCGCGTCGGGGTCTGCGGCAGGGCTGCCTGTGAGGAAAACAGGATTATCGGTGTATATGACATAACTTCGCTTTGTATACGTATACCTCATCGCACAAGAAGGGTAGGAGGCAGAATCTGCTCTCTGCTGAGTGAATTCAAATATACAAAAGGAGTGCTGGTATATTCTCCGCCGGGAGTGGGAAAGACCACGGTGCTGAGGGGAGTTGCCGCTATACTTTCGGGCGGAAACGATCCTTTGCGCACGGTCATTATAGATACGCGAGGAGAGCTTGCTTATCTGTCGGATTCAAGTTCTCTGTGCCTGGATATACTTTCGGGCTATCCGAGGAGAAAAGGCGTGGAAATCGCGACAAGGACGCTCAATCCGCAGGTGATTATCTGTGACGAGATAGGCGATTACGAGGAAGCGATGTCGCTTGTTTCGTCTCATAACTGCGGGGTTCCGCTTGTGGCGAGCGCCCATGCGGGGAGTCTGTCCGAGCTTCTATTGCGAACGGGTATAAGACTTTTGTATGAAGCCGGTATTTTCGGCGCGTATGTGGGGCTCAAAAGGGCGCCTGATATGGATTTTTACTACGATGTAACACTTCATGACGAAGTTCGGCAGGAAATTTTTACATTATAAATCGTCTGAGAGGAGGTTTAATATGTTGATAAAGCTTATCGGAAGCCTTTTGATTGCGCTTGCGGGCATGTCTCTTGCCGCGGCATATTGCCGTTTTGAGAAGAAAAAGCTGAATGTGCTTGACGGATTTATTTCTCTGCTGTTTTACATAAAAGGACAGATTGACTGTTATTCACTGCCTCTTGACAAAATACTTTCTTCGGTTTCAGAGGATATTCTGCAAAGCTGCAATTGCCGTGAAAAGCCCGACAGTATAGAACAGATGATTAAAAACAGCAAAATTTACCTTGAGGATGAGAGTATGCGACTTTTAAACGCTTTTTCGGCTGAATTCGGCAGCACATACAGGGAAGAGCAGTTAAAAAGATGCGATTATTACATACAGGCTCTCAGTGAACAGAGAAGAAGGCTATCAGATGATTTACCCGCGAAAAGCAAGATAGGAAGCGCGCTCTGTATCTGTTCGTCCTTGGGAATCATGATAATCCTTTGGTGACATATTGTCGGCGCAACGCTTTACTTTGCGCTGGCGCTAATAAAAATAAATTGATGCCGGCTAAAGCCGAGAAAGGAAAAGACGGATAAGGATGGATATTGGACTGATACTTAAGGTCGCGGGTGTCGGAATACTTGTTTCGGTGGCCTCGCAGATACTTGCGAAATCCGGTCGGGACGAGCAGTCCATGCTTGTTACTATTGCCGGGATTGTCGTCGTGCTGATAATGCTTGTTCAAGAAATAGACAGGCTGTTTGAGCTTGTCTGCTCGGTATTCGGTTTCTGAGCCATGTCTGAGCTGTTTTTGAAAATATGCGGAGTGTCGATTATCTGTGCTATGCTGATACTGATAATAAGACAGTCTAAACAGGAGATGTCAATACCTCTGAGGGCCGTCTGTGTGGTCGTTCTCACAGTCGGGGTACTCGCGGCAATCTCGCCCGTAATCGAATTTCTGACCTCTCTGCTTCAGATTTCGGCTGTGTCATCATATGCTCAGCCACTGTTGAAAGCGCTGGCGGTCGCGTATCTGACGCATATATGCGCGTCGGTATGCAGAGACTGCGGAGAAAATTCCATTGCGAATTTTGCGGAGCTTGGAGGGAAAATAGAGATATTGCTTATCTCGCTTCCGCTTATAAAGGATATACTTGAGCAGGCGCGAAAGCTTTTGGAGATGATTTGAAAAACGTGGCATGGAAAGAGTATGGTCATGAAAACAAATATGAAGAAAAGAAAAAAAGTCTGTAAAAAACTCGCTTTTAAATTGTTTATAAGCGTATTTGTATTGACTTTTGGGATAATAGGAGTCAGAGCGCAGGACGATATAAATGAACTTCCGGAAGAATACGGAGATTACATTGATTCACTTCCGGACAATCTTACGGACACGCTTCCGGACGGGACCTTTTCGGAAAACGTCAATGATGTAGCCGACGCGGTGAGTGAAATGACGGGCTTTGAGTTTCTGCTCAATGAATTTACCTCGTACTTAGGCGGAGGCATAAAAAATTGTCTGCCCTCGCTGATAATAATCTGCGGACTGCTTCTGGTCGCGGCTACGGGGCAGATAATCGGCTCGTCCTTGAGCGGAAATACTTCAAGGATGTTTGAGATGTGCTCAAGGATGTGTATTTTTTCGTCGGTCGCGGCAACGGCGGTGGCTTCGTTGGATTCGGTGAGGACTTATTTTGACAGCTTGTGCACACTTATGTGGTCGTTTGTTCCGCTGTCCGGAGTCTTGTACGCTATGGGAGGAAATCTTACTGCCGCGGCCTCTATGAGCACCGGACTTTCGGTTACGCTCGCGATTTGTGAATTTGTGTGTACATATACCGTAATTCCGATATTTTGCGTATGTCTTTGCTTTTCTCTTATCTCTGCCTTTGATCCGTCAAGCGGAGTTTCATCTTTGGGCGCGAGCGTCAAAAAGTGGTACACGACGCTGCTTTCATTTGTAATGATGATAATCACTACATCGGTTTCCGCGCAGACCTTTATTTCCGCCAAGGCGGACAATGCCGCGATGAGGGGAGCCAAGTTTGCCGCCGGCGCTTTTATACCGGTATCCGGAGGAACGGTGGCGTCAAGTCTCGGCACGGTAGCTTCAAGCGTAGAGCTTTTGAGAGGGGCGGTCGGCACGGGAGGAATCATTATATTGCTCCTTATGCTTCTGCCGGTGATAATAGAGCTTATCCTTATGAGAATGGTGTTCGGTATATGTTCGTTTATCGCCGGTGTTTTGGGCTGTCAGGGAGAGAAAAAGCTGCTTGACGACATTTGCGGTCTGTATGGATATCTTGAGGGTGTGGCTGTACTCTGCACGGTGGTTTTTATAATCGCGCTTGCTATTTTCGCGTCTTGCGCGTCGGCTGTGGGCAATTGAGAAAATAGGAGGCATGGGGGTTAAAATGAAGGAATATATTATTTCAATAGTTCTGGTTTCTCTTATATGCTCAATTGTAAAAATAATTTCGCCCGGCGGTGAGGGCGAGGGATTGTCCCGGCATATTAAACTTGTATGCGGACTGTGCATAATTTGCGTAATTATAAATCCGCTCTTAGGAGCTGTCGAATGGCTTGAAAACTTTGATTTTTCGGCAATTTCCGACGTTTCGGGTACAGAGGACAAATATGAGGAATATGAAAGCATATTCAGCGGATATCTGAATTTGTCGCAGAGCGACTACATAAAGACGCAGATAAAGGATATGCTGCAAAAAGAGTTTGATATAGATCCGTCGGATGTCGATGTTATGCTGTATATAAAAGAAGAAAACGGGGAAAAGAAGCTCGAAAGAGTTACGCTGTTGTTACATTCAAAAGCCGCGTTAAAAGACCCCGTTGAAATAGAGGAACATGTTTCCGGGATGACAGCCTGCGAGGTGGTTGTGGCGGTAGGATAAAAATATCTATATAAGAAGGAGGAAGTATGACACAGCAAACGGGAAGCGAACTTAAGGGCGCGATTAAACATATGAAGAAAAACGGCACCTTCTGGGTGGTTATATTCGGGCTTGTCGCTGGAATAATTCTGCTTATAATCGGAAGCGGAGATTTTTTCGGTGATAAGAACAGTGAAAACGGCGCAACTCCGGGAGAAGACGGAGAGATACGCTTAAGTCTTTCGGAATATGAAAGCATTATAGAAAACGACATAAGCAGTCTGTGCGGTCAGGTCGCGGGGGTTGATTCGGCTTTTGTCGCGGTGACCTTGGAAAAGGGAGTTGAATACGTATATGCCAGAAATGTACAAGCCGCCTCTGACGGAGATGAAAGGAGCGAATATGTGATAATAGGAAGCGGCTCATCGGCTCACGCGCTGTATTTGTGCGAAAAACCTCCCGAAATAGGAGGAATAGGCGTCGTATGCAAATGCGATAACATTGAGCAGGTACGCTATGAGATAATTTCTCTGCTCTCGGCGGCGTACGATGTACCCATGAATAAAATTTATGTAACACAGTCAGACTACTGAACATAAAATAAATTTATGCGATAGTGTAATAATAGAAGTCCGGCTTAAATATAATGTAACACAAACAAAAATAAAACCGGGAGGATACAAACCATGACTTTCAAGGAAGGAACAAGTGCAGTTAAAAACTTTTTTGTGAAGATGGGGAAGAAAAATCTTATAATTGTGGGAGCTGTTGTGCTTATAGGAGTAGCGGTATGGCTCAATTGGATTTTCTTTTCGGGTGACGACGACGACGGATATACATACAGCGGTAACTCCGGAATGTCGGGCGAGCTTGACAATTCCAAAAATCCCACATCGGGAGAAGAGGGTACAAAAACCGATGATACAAGCGTTGACAGCTATTTCTCCAGTGTTCAGGTAAGTCGTCAGAGAGCGAGAGACGAGGCGCTTGAAGTACTTAACGCGGTTGTAGACAATCAGAACGCGACCGATGAGGTAAAGGCGGAAGCGGTAGCCGAAATCAAACAGATTTCTCTTGAAATGAAGCAGGAAGCCGATATCGAATCGGTAATCGTGTCGAAGGGCTTTGAGCAATGCGTAACCGTCATCAACGGCGATACCGCGAGCGTCGTTGTAAAATGCGATGGAAGCCTTACACCCGCGCAGCTTGCGCAGATTAACGCGGTTGTATACGAACACGCGGGAATCGAACCTGTCAACATAACCATTATCGGAAAAGAAGGTTAACCCGAATGTACCCGAAGGTTGGTTCGGAGGTATTCAGAGTTTTCGGAATTTTATATAAAAGCGCGTTTTAATCTGTAAAGCGGATATTGCTGTTCATACTGCAAGTCCGCTTTTTTCACCCCCGAAGTTTTTATATCATATCATATATTAGTCTGTATATGTATAAGGAAAGGCGGATCTGCGGCGGGGAAAATATCGCTTGTACCTGATACATTTTATTTTAAAGGGGGTATTAACATTGAAAAAAATTTATTTTGCGGCGTCAAATTCATGCATGGGCTTTAAAAATTATTATGAGGACTGTTTTTCAAAACTTGATAAACTGTACATAATCAAAGGAGGACCGGGTACCGGAAAAAGCGGGTTTATGCGCTCGGCGGCGAGAGTTTCCGAGGAAAAGGGATATGACGTCGAATATTTTTACTGTTCGTCCGACCCATCCTCACTTGACGGCGTGATAATAGACAAGAACGGTAAAAAGCTCGGCATAATAGACGGTACCGCGCCTCACGCGTATGAGCCGAGGGAGACAGGGTATAAGGACAATATAATAAATTTAGGACAATGCTGGCAGGACGGTTTACTTGAAATGAAAAAGGATGAGATTATAAAATTAAATTACGCAAAATCCGCCTGTTATACTTACGCGTATGACTATCTTCGCTCGTGCGGAAATCTGCGGGCAGTGTCCGACGCGTTGTGCCGTGAAAACATTGATTATGACAAAATGTCCGCGGCGGCTTGCAGACTTGTCAGAGGATTGCCCGCCGGGGATAAGACCGAGACTAAAATACGTCTTATTGACTCGGTAAGCATGTTGGGGAGAGTGAGATTCGATACATATGAATTCAACGCGTCTCATCTTTATATAGTAGGAGATATGTACGGCGCGGGAAACTTTATGATGGAGGAGCTTGCAGGGGAGATAAGGCGGCGCGGAATTGAATTTTGGATATCATATGACCCGGTCTGCCCGGATAAAATAAACGCGCTTTATGAGCCTGTTTCGGGCAGCGCGTTTGTTCTGACGGATAAGCGAATGAATACTTATGAAAAAAACGACAGTGAAAAAACGGTTAAATATATAAACATAAAAAGATTTGTTAAGGGAGCGGAATTTTCGGAGAATAAAAGCGAGCTCAAATACGCCGGTGATATATATAAAACTTCTTTGCACGGGGCTATTGCGATGCTGTACAGAGCGAAAAAATATCATTTTTTAATAGAGGAAATATACAAAGGCGCCATGAATTTTAGTCTGGTTGACGAGATGATCTGTGATTTCTGTAACTCTGTTTTGTGAATATCATCAACAATAATGGAATGTTTTTTATACAGACAGCAGTCGCCTATTACGGAAATCCGCGATTTCGGCATTTTGTGTAAAAGCAGGTTTATATATGAAATGCTTGGTCTGGCATAAAAAAACAGGGCTGAGTCGATTGTATCCGAATACATTCGACTCAGCCCGTCCTATAAAATTTATTCCGTTTTGGATTTATACGACTGCATTGTTTTTTCTATTGTATTTACCAATTCGTCCGCGTCCACATCATCATGAATGGGGAAGTTTATGTTTTTTCCTCCGTCGTATGTGATTGAAAAGAAACATTCTTTGGCTTTAAAAGTCTTTTTCCCGAAGCTTATATCCTTTTCTCCCCTTGTAATTTCAACTTTTTCAATAAGGTCGTATGATATATCAAAGGTGTCGTCTTTGACATTTGGCTCGGTCACCGATATTGTTCTGCTTGAAATATAAAGACTGTCGCTCAGAACATATAACATGGTTTTGGTGTATTCGGAAGAGCGGAGAGAGCCGTTTTTGGCTTTCTTTAGCATAGCGCCGTCATTATAGACATATCCTTCGATAGCCTTTGGAGGAATATGTTTCAGAACTTTTTTACTACGCTTTTTGTCCTCTTCAAGGTTAACCTCTATTCCCTCCATCTGACGGGCAATGTCGATGTCAATATCGTTTTCGCTCGCTCTGCCGCTGCTGCCGTATATGAACATAGCAACGCCCGCGACAATAAAAACCACCATGAGGATATATCCTATATATCCGTACCCTAATCCGATCCAAAGCATCAGCAGTCCGATAATTGCGAGGGCGGCTCCGATAATTTTCGGAGCGTCACTTTTCTTGAAATAGTTGATATTCTGTTTGAAATCCATATTAACCTCCGTTTAACTTACGTTTAACTTCCGTTGTATGACATACTTTATCACATTTTTATCACTGAGAATTGTAAAAACAATCAAAAGCCTGTCAAAGTTTGGTTTATTATAACACATTCAGATGCTTTTGTCAATATATTTTTGGTTGATTTTTTGCATTTTATGTCGTATATTTCATTATACTGTAGACATAAAGACTAAATGAGGCGATGATTTCGCGGTAATACTTTTGATTAACGCTCTTTCAGTGACAGCGCATACCCGCGACTGAAATGACCTCTTACACAGATATAGTGCGGCGTTTTCAATATTGGTGACAATAAAAGCAAAAATTTCAATGAAATAATTTTACCGCGTGACTGAGAGTCGCCCCGAAGCAATTCCGCGCGAGAGGGATTTTAATCGTAAAGCTATATTTTACCCTCAAGTTCTTTTTTCAGCTGGGCTATGATTTTCTTTTCAAGTCTTGAGATATATGACTGCGAAATACCCAGAAAATCCGCGACTTCCTTTTGTGTCATTTCGTTGTGCCCGTTCATTCCGTATCTCAGCTCAATAATCTGTCTTTCTCTGGGATCGAGAGAGGATATCGCGTCGTGTATCATTTTTATCTCGTCCTGCTTTTCTATATCGTACGAAACGGTGTCCTCGTCGTTTCCGAGTACATCGGACAGCAAAAGCTCGTTTCCGTCCCAATCCACGTTAAGCGGCTCGTCTATCGAAATATCTCCGGCGTGCCCGGAGTTTTTTCTGATGTACATGAGTATTTCGTTTTCAATGCAGCGCGAAGCGTATGTGGCGAGCTTGATGTTTTTGTCCGAGCAAAATGTATTTATTGCCTTTATAAGTCCTATTGTTCCGATAGAGATAAGGTCTTCTATGTATATCCCGGTGTTTTCAAAGCGTTTGGCGATATATACCACAAGTCTGAGATTGTGCTCGATGAGAAGATTTTTTGCCGACTCGTCAAAGGATATTTTTTCTATTGCTTCCGCTTCTTTTTCTTTGGAAAGCGGAGGGGGGAGCAGGTCGGGACCGTTTATGTAGTATATACCTTTGTTTTTGGAAAATAGGCTTAAAATTTTTATTTTCAGTCTGTAAAACAATCTGCTTGACATTTATGAACCCTCCTTTATTTATATTGATTTTATGATCTCATCCGGAACTATAGCGTCATAATCGCACGCGCTCCTTCCTATATCGGATACGGCGAAAAGAGAGTCTGTAATATACTCGCCTGACTTGCCTTTTTTATCAGGGGGCAGGGTCAGGATGATTTTCTGAGCTTTTATCGCCACCAGAAAGGATTTGCCCGACGCCGTTGTGACAGGAAGCAGACGCATTCCCAGATACGATTTTTGCGGTCGGTACAGACCTTTTGTAAACGCGTCAATTATATCCGTGTCTACAAGATTTTTTGCTTTCTCTCTGTCTATTATAATTACGTTTTTACCGCTTACAGGGTCGCTTACGAGGTTACCGCTGTCAACCATACCCCTGAATTCTTTTTCCTTTCCGTCGAATAATATCTTAACGGTGCAGGATCGGATGCCGTATCTTTTTGATACGAACTTACTTCCGACAAGAGAGATTAATCCGGCAGAGGCGGCGAGAGCCGCAAACAGCCAGACTGAAACGCTGTCGTCTCCGATGCTCTCTATAGGCAGGTCTGCCCGGTTAAGCAGATTAAAAAGCGCGGTCATAACTCCTCCGGTCAGCATGGAAATGCCGAAGAACAGACCGGTACAGAGGAATACGGACGAAAATTTATTATCTTTTGAGTAAAATACAATTATGCACATGATAAAGCATACCGCGACGTCCAAAATAAGCGGCCAGGGTGAGGCTGCCTCTATAAAAAGGGAAATTACCGAATATACCCCTCCGAGCGCGGAGGCTGCAGCAAGCCTTATAATATGTACGACACGGTGTAAAATTTTCGTACTTATGAAAAGGCACAGATAATCCATGCTGAAATTTATCAGAAAAAGCAAGTCTGCGTAAACGTCCTGCGTCAAATTATCACCTCATTCTGCCGTCTTTGTGTTTATATAAATATTATAAACCGATCCAAAAGAAAAGATTGTCACATTGTGAATATATCCGAAGAATAATTTTCGCTTATATTCGCATTGTTTTTCCGTAAATTAATAAAATGACATGAAAAATTTAATAAAAATATGATAGAATATAATTAAAAATTTATTTGTGAGGATTATACCGAATGATGAAAAATTACAGGGTGTTGATTTTGATTATGTTTTTTATTGTCTGTGTCTCATCCTGCGATAAGACGCCTCAGGGAGACGACGGTGAGGAGATGTCAAAATTCACACAAGAGGAATTTGATACGGTTCTTGTAACGGGAATAGATATAAGTCGTTTTTCGCAGAATGAAGTGATTTCGGATTGGATGGAGCTTTGCGCGCGGGAAGAAAGGGACGAAATAGGAAATTACGCGCTTAAATATACCGAGGCGCAGGGAGATTTAACCGTGTACAAATATTTAATATACCGTACCGACGTTCAAAAAAGCGCGGATATTGACGTTGAGTTTTCCGGGAACAATGTCTTGCGGGCGACAGTTTCATATGAGTCCACGGATACTGACAGCTCGGGTCATGACATGACGTATCTGCGGTTTTCGGTTTCTGGTGACGTTAAGGTTACTTTGGATGTTTATGCGGACGGCGATTATCCCGGCTGCGTCATTACCTCTACCGAATATGATTTCGGAGGAGCGATTGACTCACCGGAGCGGTAAGCTTTCTGTGAACAGTATTGTTTTAAATAATGTCGAAAGGAGTTTAGATTGTATGAAAAAATTATTTGCGCTTGTTTTGTGCTTTATTTTGACATGTTCTATGCTGGCCTGCAATACTTCGTCGGGCAATGCGGAAGATACTTCGGAAAATAACGGTACAGATGCGGAAACCGGGGAACAGATTTCCGGCTCCGGCGACGGAGGCGTTGAAGATGAGACCGACAGCGGAGGTAATACGTCAGGCGCGGATGTTTCCGAGATGCCGACGCTTCCGGACGGAACGATAAATGTTGTAAACGACTGGGGACTGAAACCGGGAGAGGGCAACGGAAAATACAATTCCACGATTTTGATGGAGAAAATACTGAATCTGCAGGACGGTTCGACCGTATATTTTCCTGAGGGTACATATGAGCTGATTTATCCGATGTATTTGCAAAACAAAGAGAATATAAGAATTGTGGGATATCACGCGACGTTTTTGAGATCGGGAGTCGTCAATACATCCGCTTCACAGCCGCCCTCGACAGATCCCGATCTGCCCGAAATACTGCGTCCGTATACCGCGACCTCAAGTGTCATGTATATAATAGGCTGTGAAAACGTAACGGTTGAGGGCTTTTCGGTCAAATACGATATTCCCACCTCAATTTCCGGAGAGGTGACGTCTGTGTCCGCCTCTCGAGGAATTGTTGAGATCGAGATAACCGACGGTTCGTCGGTCACGGGCGACGAGTATATTTCGGTAATCAATACGTTTACGGATTCCGGGGTGCCCGACAAGACCCTGGAGCAGTATGCCGAGAGTAAATTTGAAGTGACAAAGCTTTCGGAAAGTACAATCCGTCTGTCGGGAGTTGACCCCGCGGGGGCACGGAGACTGAACGCCGGCACTAAGGTATGTCTGAGGATGAGTACGTCAAGCGACTATATATTTACGGTTTTGCAGTCTTCTGATCTTGCGTTTGAAAATCTTACTCTTGTCAATTCACTCAACGGAGGTTTTCTGCTGGAAGAGCGTTGCTTTAACGCCGCGTTCAGAAATGTAAAGGTTCAGTCGGACAATCCGGAGGCGCTTATGAGCCTGAATGCCGATGTTTTGCATATAGCGAGCCTCGGAGGCACACTGGCGGTTGAAAACTGCTATTTTGAAAGTCCCGGCGACGACTGTGTAAATGTGCATACCGCGGCTTACAAAGTCGCGAATGTCGGCGGCAACGAGGTATCGGTTGTCTCTCCGAGAGGAAATTTCAGCGTGTGGTGGGCTTCGGTCGGAGACGTCATAGAGTTTTTCCACCCGACTACGTTTGAGTCGCTCGGAAGCGCGACCGTGACCTCGATAAACGGTCAGACATTTACGTTTTCCGAGGTGCCGGACGGTGTGACTGAGGACACGGTGCTTTCAAACAAGACGCTGCATCCGACAGTTGCCATTAGAAACACCGGTGTAAATAAAAACCGCGCGAGAGGGTTTTTGCTTCAGACCGACAATGCTACGGTTGAAAACTGTACATTTTACGGCACCGCTCTGGCTGCCATACTTATAGCGCCGGATCTTGATTATTGGTATGAAATGTCGCCTTCAAGAAATGTTACGATAAGAAACAATAAGTTTGAGAATTGCGGAGGATATGCGCTTGGCGTGATACAGCTGAGCGCCGATCACGACGACGCGACAAAGACGTATCCGACGTATATACACTCAAATATAGTAATTACCGGCAACAGCTTTTTGTCGGATAACATTCCGGCGCTGTATGCGCTTTGCACCGAGAACATAGATTTTACCGGAAATGAAATTGACATATCAAGAGGGAATTATGCAGTCCTCAATTTTTGCGACGGTGTAACGCTTGATGAGTCAATTAGCGATAAGGTGAGTCAAAAAAATGTTACGGATGTCACTTTGAAATAATTTATTTCTTTAAAAAATGCGTGAATTCCCAAAGTAAATTCCACAGTAGGAAAGCAGTGGAATTTAGTATGAGAAATAAGCGGAATTTAGTGTGGG
>CALWJX010000035.1 GCA_944381085.1 uncultured Clostridia bacterium | reverse complement strand
GTTTTTCTCTCATTTAACATATTTGCATAGCAAAAGGCTGAGCCTCAGCTTAATTTAAAGCTTTTGACTCAGCCCCCATTTTATTGCAGTTTTCGACTCTGAAGTTTTTCGAAATTTTGTAGATGCATTTCGGGCATTTCGGGTCTGTATACAGATTCGAACCAGCGAAATGCATTTTTTGATATAGATTCCCCACAGAAGCAAAACTGTGGACAGATTCGAACCGCCACACGCTTTACGAGGTCTTTCAAAAATCCTTCCCGTTCAAAATTTATTTACAAAGCCATAGATGCAACGGCATTTTGGACAGATTTGAACTACCACACTACTCCGCTTGTCGAAACCAAGGTGAATCCGAAAAAGATGCTTTTTCTATTCGGATAGATTCGAACTAGGACTGCATCCAATCAACTCCTTAAAATTATGGTGGAAGGTAGCCAAGGAAGAAATTATGCATGATATCCTCCTTTTCTCAACCGATGGCCTCCAACAACTCGCGGCGAACACTGTCCAACACCTCGGAGGAGAACTCGTAATCGTCAAAGGTACGGCAGACCTTGTCAATGAGCGCCAGCGCCTTGGCCTTGTCCCGCTTGCCGAGAATGTGGAACAGCTCGTAGTCAACGGCACCCGCTCTCTGCAGGTGGCCGCGGACACCGTACCAGACGGTATCCCCCATGGGATAGACCACGTGGCCGTTGCCTGCGGGGTAACTGACCCCTTCGGTGTGATAGTTGGTGTCGTACCGGCCCTCGGGATTGTGGGCGTGATAACCCCAATGAAGGAAGCCGGGAGCGTCGTACTTGTAGCACATCCACATGGGCAGACGGCTGGCCGGCAGGGGCAGGTCGATGATGCGGTTCATGCAGTAGCCGCCGGGGAAGCCGCAGGTGTAGATCCACATGGTCTCGCCGCAGGCCTGGAGGCGCTTATAGTCCTCGATGTACTTCTCATAGATCGCCTGCTTGACCACCCAAATATCGCAGGCTCCCGCCAGCTCGGAGGACTCCACGGGGTCGTTGATGATGACCCCGGGGATGCACTTGCGGCAGATGCCCGACAGGGCGCGATAGGCCAGGCTGTTGGGGAACTGGGGCTCGTCCACCAGGCATTGCATATAGTTCTGCTCCCAGCCGTTGCGCTTGATGCACTCGTAGGCGCGGGTGAAGTAGATCTTCAGCTGGCGGTAGCCCTCGATGGAGGAGACGGTAATATTTCTGTCCCACAGAAGGAAATGATCGGGGTCGTCCCAAACCTTGAAGCGGGCCACGAAGCCACCCATGACGTACTTGAAGCCGTGAGCCAGAGCACGGTTGCCCACCATCTCGGCGGCGGTGAAATCGAAGTCCACTACCTTCCCCTCCTCGTCTCGGATGGGGGTACCCGAGGGGATCATGAGGTAGTCGTTGCGCATATCGATTTGGTTGTCCAGATAGCGATCCAGGATCTCCATGTACTTATCGGAATAGGCCTCCACCTTGTGATCGTTTGCCAAGCGGCCGTAGTAGATCCAGTTGACCATATGGAACGCGGAGTCTGCCAAGGCGGGGACTTGGACGTTGTAGATCTTGACCGAAACGGGCACGGTCAGGGTCTCGTCACCCATACGGATGGAGAGGTCACTTGCAAACACACCAACGGGAGCATTGGCGGCCACGTTGATACGGATATAGAAGGCGGCACGTCCCGCCTCGGTCTCCCCCTCGTCAATGGGTCGGGTGATCTCGTAAACGTCGAAGGGCGCCTTGCGGGTGACGAAGTGCTTCACCGAATCGTAATCGGTGGTGCAGAGCATCTTGGCGTCGCTGTTCAGGGGCACCGTAGCGGTCAGGAGCTGGTAGACGGCAGCCTCACAGCCCTCCATGGAAAAATCGGCGGTGATTGTCTCGCCGCCCTTCAGTGCGTAGTCGGTCAGCACCTGGAAGCAGACGTCGGCCCCGCGGGGAGCATACAGCTCGGCTCTATTGGGGCAAGTCAGCTCAGTGTCGGGATAAATCCATTGATTTTCAGAAAATACTTGGCATTTCATAGGCTGAATCCTTTCGTGGTGGATTTGTAGAAAAAATATCAAACGTATTGCTGTACAAATCAAGCTTCTTCTTACACATTATAGCATACTTTCGACTTGATTTCAAGATGTATCTTTTAAATTAGACATTAGAATGACATATATATTTGTATTATACCATGACCAACATCGCTCGTCAATCCAGTTTATCTTGCAAAAAAACGTGTCGAAATTTTACCTTTGCAAAATTATCTGTAATTCTTATTTCATGAATAAATAGATAATTTATTGTATCAGAACGCCACCGCCCCCGTCAAGGGGGAAAAAGTATCGCTGAAAATTCATAGAGCCGATTTGGTTGACAGAAAAACTGTCTTTCAAATCGGCTCTTTTTTCATGACATGACTGCAATACTTTTTCCTTTTTCCCTTGACGGCTTCGGTGGGTTCTGATGGTGGAAAGGTGTAAAGAGAGAATGGAGAAAAAGAATGGGTTGTGAAAAAGTAATAAGAGATTGTAAAAGATTGTGAAAACTTGGAATTGGTTGAAAAGATGTGAAAGTGTTTAGGCGGGGTTGCTTGTTTTTACTTTCAAAATCTGTTGTGTGATACATAGGTTTTGTTGCAAGCATGGTGTATGAAAGGCCGGAAAATAGTGGAACCTTTTAACTCCCATCATCGCCAAGGGATTAGTCTACCTTCTGCAAAATCGGTGTGCATCTAAATCGGATTCACACGGATTTGCATCTAAATCAGACACACATCACATGATGAGTGGTCAAAAAAGATGCAGCCACGAAAACAGCACTGAAGTGCGAAAAAAACGGAGATATCGAGAGATTTCTCCGGCATTTTATTGCAGTTTTCGACTCTGAAGTTTTTCGAAATTTTGTAGATGCATTTCGGGCATTTCGGGTCTGTAGACAGATTCGAACCATCGGAATATCAGCACTCACCTTAAATTCGAGTTTGGCTCAAAAAATGCGTTATTGTTTTAACAGCATTTTTCTGCTATAATAAATACACCGAACCGGAACGGAATAAATTTTTAAAGGAAAACACCATTATGAAATCTATAGGAGAAAAGATAAAGGAATACAGACAAAAGAATCACATGACGCAAGAGCAACTTGCCTCTTGTCTGAATGTGACATTCCAAACCGTTTCAAAATGGGAAACGGGCGTATCAAACCCCGATTTGTCCTTAATCATTCCGCTTACAAAAATCTTTCATATCTCATCCGACGAAATTCTCGGCGTCAACGATATTGAAGCCGACAAAAGATACGAAGAACTCAAAGCGGCGTATGACCGCACATTCCGGACAGAAGATTTTGCGGAACGTCAGAGGATATGCGAGCTTGCCGTGTCGGAATATCCCGGAGACATGAAATGGCTGATAAATCTTGCATGGGTAGTTTCTAACCGTTCCTTTGAATATGAGGACAATGACAGATATATTGCGGAACAAGAGAAGGCAATAAAACTTTTTGATGCCGTTGTGAAAAACTGCAATGACGACATTATAAGAGGTAACGCTATCCAAGGTATAACACAACTTCTCAGCTGGAGAGGGCGCAAGGACGAGGCGAGAAAGTATGCGGAAATGATTCCGGAGCAAACAATGATTTCACGCGACGCGGTTTTAGAGAACATTTTGGAAGGCGACGAATTAATTCTGTTTAAGCAAAAGCGCATTAAGAGTCATATAGACGATATTCTCCGGGAGCTGTCATTGATGCCTACGGTGTATACCGATATTATGAGAGACATCGTTAATGCAATGATCCCGGACGGAAATTTCATTGAATTCAACCACAGCCTGTACTACGCCGTAAGAAGACAAATCAATCATATTCTGAAACATGAACCCTACGCTTCCGCAGACAAAATTTTTGAATTGCTGGCTGAAATGAAAACTTACGCAAAATCATATGATGAGATCGTCTTTTCAAAACCCGGAGTTTACAAATATACGGCTCCTTGGTTTGATCACATTGAAGAAGATACACGCGAGTGGTTTGGAAGCAAAGGAACACCATTGTTGAAAGACTTCAAAAATTATCTTGATGATTCTCAGTTTGATAATTTCAGGAATCTTGATTTGTTTGTCTTGTTGAAAAAATAAATATTTGGATTCCGTTTAAGCATAAAAAACAGTACATATAAAAATTTGAAGCGCTTAAAGCAAACCGAAATAAAAGGTATTGATACAATGAATTTTTAGCAAAAGGTGTACGTAGCTTAAACGAGGTCATTTGCGCATATAAAATTCCAATCAGGTGAGAAGAATGAACGATAAAAATTTTGAGAAAAAAGACTTTACCGCTATAAAAAGCAATTTGATTTCACTGGGCTATTCTGTCAATTGTTTTGATAACGCATCCGAAGCCGTCAATTATCTGGACTCACAAATCGATAATATGACCGTTGGCTTCGGCGGTTCAATGACTCTTGAGGAAATCGGGCTTTATGAAAGCCTGAGCACACATAATCAGGTCTATTGGCACCACAGAATACCTGCCGGGACAACAAACAGTGAAATCCGTTTAAAGGCACATTCCTCTTCAATCTACATTTCCTCCGCAAACGCAATAGCCGAAAGCGGTGAAATAATTAATATAGACGGAAACTGCAACAGAATAGCCTCGTTGTTTTACGGGCACAAAAAGGTATATTTTGTTATAGGCGAAAATAAGATTGAGAAGGATTATGACCGCGCCTTATACAGAGCACGCAATATTGCGGCTCCCAAAAATGCGAAAAGAGTGGGCGCAAAGACCCCTTGCGCAATAAACGCGGACCGTTGCTATAACTGTAAAAGCCCCGAAAGAATCTGCAAAGGGCTCTCTGTGCTGTGGGGAAAACCCCTGACGGGAGAATTTGAAATTATTTTAATACATGAAAATTTGGGATATTGATTTTGCCTATATAAACAAAACAGCCGGCTTTTCGGCTGTGCTGATAAGACAGTAGAACTGCGTCTGGAGTGTGCGGAAATAATGAAACGTCAAAGACACGGTGAACCCGCGGGCAGAGCGAAAATCA
The DNA here is from genome assembly GCA_944381085.1 of uncultured Clostridia bacterium. Lineage (GTDB taxonomy): Bacteria > Bacillota > Clostridia > Oscillospirales > CAG-272 > SVTX01. The sequence continues at coordinate 12,657 of CALWJX010000035.1, read as the reverse complement.
CAAAAGCTTACAATCTTCCGTGCAGATATATCATACACACAGTGGGTCCGATAATAAACAATACGGTTACATGTAAAGACGAAGAAATTCTGACTTCCTGCTATCTGTCCTGTCTTGAACTCGCCGAAAAATACCATATAAAAAGCATCGCGTTTTGCTGTATTTCAACGGGTGAGTACCGTTTTCCCAATAAAACCGCCGCAAATATCGCCGTAAATACGGTCATTTCATATAAACAACGAACAGGCAGCAAAATCGAGGTGATTTTCAATGTTTTCAAAGACCATGATTACAGAATCTACCGGGAGCTTCTCGGATAAAATAAAAATACTGAATGAGGAAATACAAACGGCGGACGCCATTGTTATCGGCGCCGGGGCGGGATTATCCACCTCCGCCGGATTTACTTACTCCGGAGCCAGATTCAAAAAACACTTTTCGGATTTTCAAAAGAAATACGGTATTACCGATATGTATTCGGGAGGATTTTATCCCTTTGAGACCCCGGAGGAATATTTTGCGTGGTGGTCACGTCAGATCTATATAAACCGTTACGACGTTCCGGCAGGAAAACCGTATAAAGATCTGCTCTCTGTTGTTAAAGACAAAAATTACTTTGTTCTTACGACCAATGTCGACCACCGGTTTCAGATTGCCGGCTTTGACAAAAAAAGACTTTTTTATACACAGGGCGATTACGGACTGTGGCAATGCTCTGCGGCATGTCACAACAAAACCTATGACAACGAAAAAGAAGTACGCGAAATGATATCTTTGCAAAAAGATATGAAAATTCCGAAAGATCTGGTGCCGAGATGTCCGGTCTGCGGGAAATTAATGACCATGAATCTGAGAGCCGATGACAGGTTTGTTCAGGACGAGGGTTGGTATCTTGCCGCGAACCGCTATGACAGCTTTATAAGAAATAATAAAAATACGCATATACTGTTTTTGGAACTCGGAGTGGGAATGAATACTCCCGGAATTATTAAATACCCGTTCTGGCAAATGACCATGAATAATAAAAATTCCGTATACGTATGTATAAATTTAGGCGAAGCAGCCGCGCCGTTTTCTATATCGGACAGGTCTGTCTGTATAAACGCGGACATCGGTAAAATTCTTGAAGGCCTGTCGAGGTAAATTCCGAAGTTTCAATGCAACGCGCATATACGGACTTTCACACAAACACGTATACATTGTCCGCACACAATGTAAGCCCTTTCCGCCTTGTCGTACAACATACGCAAAATAATCCTTGCAAAAAAGCAAATAATGACGTGGCTTGATTAACAACAGTCCCGCATACACCTGAGGCAATCGCGCGGCAAGCGTAAAATATATCCAAAACGATTTTCGGCGGGAGAATATAACTCCCGCCGAAAATCATATATGGAACCTGCCGCCGTAAAAGGCGGGAAGATACGCGCTACATTATGTGCCACGCATAATAATAAATGTTTCTTTGCGTCAGTTTCCCTGTACATATGTATTGTAAACATACATATAATCACTGATACAATCCAATTTGCTGTTTGCTTTGGCGGAAATCACGACATAACTTTTTCCGTCGCTTCCGACCGCGTATGTGGCAAGACAATGCAGACTTTCCTCCGTATACCCGGTTTTGCCCGCAACCACAGTGCAGTTATCGGGAACAGTGACCATTCCCGCCGCTTTCGCCTCGTTCATGTTGGTAACAAGCAGAGAATTATAGAATGTGCGGGTGCTGTACACGTTTGTCCGCGTCTGATAAGACTGTGTTTTCATTATCTCGGCGCAGAAAGTATTTTTCATCGCATATATCATAATTGCCGCCATGTCCTGACAGGTCGAATAATGAAGATCGTTGTGCAAGCCCGTGCAGTTCATAAAATTGGTATTCAAAAGCCCCATTTCTTCCGCTTTCCGATTCATCAGCGCGACAAACTCCCTTTCGCTTCCCGCGATATATTCTGCAAGAGTTACCGAGGCAATACCGTCGGAATTCAACATCATCGCATATATCAAATCTTTTACCGTAAGGGTTTCACCCACCTCAAGACCCGCTCCCGACGCCTCGGCATCCGTCATCTGCTTATGTACCGCCTCGGTAACAGTAAGCTCGTCATTAAGGTCGTCGGCGCTTTTAAGATTTTCATAAACGACAATCAAAGTCATCATCTTTGTCATGGAGGCAGGATAAATAATGTTGTTCTGACCCGAAAGTCTTGACGCGATTATCTCCCCCTCGTTGACATCCACCAGAACAATATTTTCGGATTTTATACTGCCCGCCCCTATGACGGTGGCGTCGGACCTGTATTCAGGCAAAACACTTCCTATGTTCTGACGAAAAGGATATTCCGCGTCCTCACCGAAATTTCCCGCGGGAACAGACGGATCTTCATTATCCGGCTGAGACGGAGACGACACCTTGGCTATAATAAAAAACACCGCCATGATAATCAGCAGAGCTGATATTGAAATTGCAAGCAGCGTTGCAGCACGAAAAACCGAGTTGTCAATGCTTCTGTTTCTATTTTTAATCATTATTATACGCGCCTTTCAAACCATTGGTTTTTAAACGATTACTTCACGCCGTGCAGAAAACCCGGCATTCAGCACGAAGATTTTATATTTTAATCTCTTTACGCCGTATGAAATACAGCAACCGAAATAATATCAGACTGATTTTTTTACTGTATACATTGTATCACACTTTCACGTGTTTGTCAAGAATGAAACCTGTCCTCTAAATAAATTTTCGCATATGTTTTTAACTTCAAATTTCATTTAAAATCAAGTCGAATTAACAGAAAGTTTACCATTTAAAAATTGACAAACCGGTAAAAAGACTGTATAATATTGCATAACAAAAAAACAGTAAACTGCCACCGGGTAGGAAATGCTTTGCATTCGTTTACACATCGTCAGGTCTTTGCAGATGTGTATGCGGATGTTTTTTTATGGTCTGTTTGCGTGGAAGGGAGAACAAACTGATTTGAAAAACACAAAAAGCTTAAAAAATTATTTTACAAAGGGCGAGATCCTTTTATGGAGTATGTCGGTAATATTGATTATAGTTTCGTTCCTGCTGTTCGACAGAAACAATTATCTTACGTCCGCAGCTTCTCTTATCGGAGTCACGTCTCTGATATTCTGCGCGAAAGGCAACCCCATAGGACAGTTGCTCATAATAATTTTCAGTATATTATACGGTATAATATCCTATTCGTTTGACTATTACGGAGAAATGGCGACATATCTCGGAATGACCGCTCCCATGGCGCTGTTTTCCATGATATCCTGGATCCGCAATCCTTATAACGGCGACAAATCACAGGTCAAAATAAACAGGCTACGTCCCGCCGAGCTTGTTCTGACCGCGCTTTTGACCGCCGCCGTCACCCTGCTCTTCTACTTTATTCTCAAATATTTCAATACCGCCAATCTGCTGCCGAGTACGGTCTCCGTAACTACCAGCTTTCTCGCGGTTTACCTGACGTTCAGAAGAAGCGCCTATTATGCTTTGGCTTATGCCGCCAATGACATAATCCTGATAATACTCTGGACGCTTGCCGCTCTTGAAAACACATCATATCTTTCCGTGATAATATGCTTTGTCATTTTTTTTATAAACGATATTTATGGGTTTGTCAATTGGAAAAGAATGCAGAAAAAACAGGATGCCGGCATATTATAAAAATTATTTGTAGCAGCTTACCGAATCAATCAAGACGTCCGCAAGGCTCGGTCAGATATAACCTCCATGCAATCCGTGCGGTTTTTCAGATACCCAAAAAGTTTTTATATTACTTTTGTGAGTGTAATAAAACAATTTGTTCCGGATATTGTCAAAGCCCAGAATTATCTCTTTATAAAAATTTTATGCCGCCGCGAAATACCCCAAAAGCAAGTAAGCTTAAGAGCTATTCGCGACGGCTTTATTTTTACTGTTTCGGCATCACTTTAAACCAAATTGCCGACAACGCAGTACATAATAAGCACAAACAGACCAAAGACGGCGGACAGCACAGCCGTGATAATAGTAAGCTTTTTATCGCTTCCGGCAGCTTTTGATTTTCCGAAGAATGTTTCAGCTGCTCCGGCTATAGTTCCGGACAAACGCTTGTCTTTTCCCGACTGCAACAAGACAATTACAGTCAAAATAACCGCGAGCACAAGCAGAATGATGCCCATAATAAGCTCGATTGTATTCATTATCAAACCTCCAAAATAGATGATAAAAACTTTATCAGGATAAAAATTGCATTCTTTAGTCATTATACCATATTTTCTTTGAAAAAGCAATAGTAAAGAGTAAAAAAGTTATGTTAAATTTTCTAAAACAAAATTTAATAACAAAAGGTTATGATTTTAAATAAAATACTGTTGCATTTGGTAATAATTTATGGTAAGATATATATAACATAACCGGACTGAGACCTGACGGTATGTACACTAAAGCATATTTTAGAATATTTGTAACCGATTCAATGAGGGACTACGTCCCATCATTCAATGTTTTAGTGAAAGTTTGTATCTATTCAATGGGAAAATCAAGCGGCGTCCGCCGCGCCCGCTTATCAGGCGGGGACGTGTTAATTCAGTTAAAACAAAGAGAGGAAATTTGAAATTAAATTTTCAAACACGCCTTTATTGACGTCAAGGGCAGACCGCACTACGCCGATTCGGCTGAAGAAAGGAATGGTCATAAATTATGAAAACAGATATAAAAGCTTCCGCGGCATTTTATACCGAGACGGGAATCATAGCGGATACCCCCGAAAAGCCGGCTGTCGCAAAATACCGAAAGGATATCGGAAAAAACACATATAAGCTGTATATAAGCTCAAAATACAGACCGGCGGGAGTAGCGGCGCAGATACCGGTCTATCCGAATATAAACGATACCGTATTTATGAACGGGTTTCAGTCTGCCACGGAAAGCCGGGAAATGAGCATAACCGGGAAAATGAACGGACTCTCCGAAACCTTATCCTCATATCTTAAAAGAAAGTACGCGGCTTTCTCGGGCGGCGATTATGACTTTGCACGTTACAGCAAAAAGCCCGGAATAATGCACGGATTTTCATATTGCTATTTCAGAAGCGGCGATAAAATCAGGCTCTTTGCTTCGCTTGACGAATCTCTCGGATATACGATTTTCAGATTCGACGCGTGGGCGTGTACGCTTAGAGTATCAAGAGACATAAAGGGTGTGAAAAGGTTTGACGACAGACCCGCGATTTCCCTTTTTTACGCGGAGGGCGAGGAAAACGAGGTCTTTGATCTTTGGTTCAAAGCGCTTGGAGAGCGCGAGATGCCGTTTGCGGAAAAGCTTGTAGGGTACAGCACCGCCGGAAAAGAGATCAGCGAAGACTCTCTTTGCGAAAATCTGGAGGCAATGAAAAAATTTCCGGTAAAACCCAACGTATTTATAATCGACAGCAAATACTGCGCAAACGGAGACTGGCTGTCACCCGACGCCGACAAGTTCCCTATCGGTCTGAAAGAATTCGCTCAGTACGCTCATGAGCGTGAGCTTTTGGCGGGCATCTCGGTTTCGCCTTTTACCGCGGAAGAAAAATCCGATGTGGTCAGACTTCACAAAAACTGGCTCATTACGGACTGCGACGGAAAATATCTTAAAATCAAAAACAATTTATATGTGCTTGATTTCTGCAAACCGGAAGTCAGAGAATATATCCGAGGCGTATTGCACACTATCCTTTTCATGTGGGGATATGACCTTATAAAACTCAACAATCTGTACGCCGCGGCGCTGATACCCTCAGAAGGCTTGAGCCGTGGCGGGAAAATGTGTGCCGCCATGAGATTTTTGCGCGAGTGCTGCGGAGGAAAACTGTTATATGCCGACAATGTCCCGCTGATGCCCGCGTTCGGGCTTGCGGATTACTGCCGGATAAGCTGCGAGGCCGTTTCCGACAATATGCCGGTCTTTATGAGAGGCAGAATTTTCAGAGAGAGCGCGTCGGTCAAAAACGCGGCTTCGGATATCGTATTCAGAAGGACGCTTGACAACAGGGCTTTTGTCAATGTTCCCTGCCCTGTTTCGCTCGATGAAAAAGAATTTATGACTGACAGAAAACTCAGCGATTCCGAGCAGAATCTGTTGATTACGCTTGAAGGACTTTTTACGTCGGTGCATATAATTACCGACGATGTAACCTTATACAATCAGAGAAAAAAACGGCAAATAAAGAAGATGTGCTCGCTTGACGGCGCGACCGACGTAAAAGTCATAAATTCCTCGGAAAGATATATAGCCGGGTATAAGCTTGGCGACAAGAGTTATTTAATAAAATTCTGACGCGGATTTTTTTAAAGCGGAGCAAGAAACGCGAAAGTTTGCTTACAAACAATCCCGCGAACGCGTGGTCAATAAATTTTAAATAAAAAGGATAACATTCAAAATGACAAAGGTATTTTTTCGCAAAAATTCCGAGAATATATGTCTTTGGACTTATCTGTGATATAAAAGCGTTCTCACATTAACTCATTTCAGAAAACAAAAAGGCGGCACAAACCAAAAGCAGTGCCGCCATTTTTTTATTATTTTTATATGCAAGACAGATTTTTGCCGCATCCGCACACTTCATCATTATTCTGTATAATAAAATACGATATACAAAACAGATTTTACGCCGGCCGTCTGACCTTAATACATTATTTGATATTGGCGAGATTATCGTTCTCCACCAGATTTTCAAGATTGTAAAGCACAAGTATCCGGTCACAGTCATACTCCTGCGCGTATGCGGTCAGATCACACATGCCGGAAGCAAGATTCACGACCACAATATCAAAGTGTCTGGCAAGGAAAGTCACCACAGGATTTGCAAATGAATCCTTAGCTATCAGAATCTTTTCTCTCTCCCCTTCCCGGTTTCCCTCATACGTAACGGTCATTTCCGCGTGTGTCCCGTCAAGGAAAACCGAATATTTGTCCTTTTTCAGAAGATACTCTCTGTTATAAAATGAAGTAAAGCTTTTGACCGAAACCTTTTCCGTGACAGTGTTCCCCTTGTCATCAACAGTATTTTTACTGTCATAAACCGTTGTCACATACAAATCGTCATCGGGCAGAGTCCAGATCTCAAGGCTGTCCGGAGATATGAATTTATATCCCGCTCTTGACCATGTGGTACCGTAAAAGTCAGTTACCGTTTCCTTTTTGAATTCGGACTCGTCAATTACAAGATCCTCCATCCCCCATTTTTTCATTATCTCCGAATACGCCACATAAGCGCCCTTTGTCGTCCAGTGATGGTCAGTCCTGTAATATACATACTCGCCGCTGTCATAAAGGTCGGTTAAAATCCGGGAAATATTGAGGTATGAAGCGCTGTCCGAAAGATTTTCGTCAAGCAGCCCCTGCAGACGCTCCGACAGCTCGTCCGGATAAAGAAACGCCGATTTTGCCACATCAACCGTTCTCGGAGGTATCATCACGGTAAACGGAATATCGCAGTTTTGCTCAAATTTTTTCACCGCGTCTATTGCTCTCAATATATTTTCGGAAAAAAAGTAATCCGTATCCTCAACTACGGTATGTCTGTCTTTGTACGCGTCAAAAAGTCTGACGGCAAGCTGTCCGCCTTTGCCCAGAAGCACGCCGTTGTTCTCTCCCTTCAAAGCTATAGTCTCACACACGCCTTTAATCCCGACAAGCCCGTTTCGCCACGGGAACTGGTCGGCGTAATAACTGTTCATGTTTTCTGTAAAATCACCGTTGATAAGCTCGTCTATGCCGAAATCCGGAAACGTCTGCAGATATCTGTTTTCCTCTTCGGAAAAATCATTGTCCGGCAGTATAAAAAACGCCATTCCGAATCCGCCTATAAACAGAACAAACAATATAATCAGAATTTTGTCGGACAGTTTTTTCATAAATCAAAATTCCTTTCCTTACGCCAAGCGCAAAAATCAACAGAAAACGAATATATCAGAATATAAAATACAAAAACGGACTGAAAGTAGAATCGGCAAGATATGCCGTACAAACAATCAGAATCATCACCGCTCCGGCGGATGCCGCCCATGAAGTCCATTTGTACTTTACGACAAAACGAGAAAGCAGCTTTCTCGGGTATGGGGTTGAACCCACGGCGCAGACAAGTATAAGCGGCAACGCCCGCAGTATCTGATAAAGCGCCGTGCGTGAGGCAAAAGAAGTCGCCCCTATTCCGAAAAGCTTTCCGATGATATCAATTCCCGACGACATATCGGTAAACGCAAATATAATCCACCCTATACCTATAAGAAACAATGTCCAAATGTGACATACAGCCACGGGAAGCCTGTCATATAACTTAAGCAAAAAAGTCTTTTCAAGTATCAGAACAGCGCCGAAATATACGCCCCATATAATATAGTTCCAACCCGCGCCGTGCCAGAACCCGGTAAGAAACCACACAATGGCAATGTTGCGCAACTGTATCGCCCACCCCCGCCTGTTCCCTCCGAGCGGTATATATACATATTCCTTAAACCATGTGGAAAGGGATATGTGCCATCTTCTCCAGAATTCGGTAATGCTTTTGGATATATAAGGATAATTGAAGTTTTCCACAAACTCAAAGCCGAACATTCTTCCGAGCCCTATAGCCATATCCGAATATCCCGAAAAATCAAAGTATATATGGAATGTAAAGCAAATCATTATCATCCAAGCGCCTATCACGCTGCCTTCAAATCCGTCGGCGCTCTTGAAATACTCATAAAGCGCGGACGCCGCGTCTCCGAGCAGTATCTTTTTACCCAGACCGCAGCAGAATCTCCTGACTCCGCTCGCGAATTTTTCAACGCTTTCTTTTCTCTCCGAAAGCTGGTCATCTATATCCTTGTATCTTACAATCGGTCCCGCCACAAGCTGCGGAAACAAGGTCACATATGTGCCGAAAGAAATAAAATTCTTTTGTAAGGACGCATCGTTACGGTAAAGGTCGATAGAATACGACATAATCTGAAACGTATAGAATGAAATTCCCACCGGCAGCGAAAAATCGGTAGTATAGTTTTTGCCGAATAAAGTAAAGCTTATCTCGTCAATAGTCGATATTTTCCCCTCAAGAAACGGCAGAAGCGACAGATTCTCGGCAAAAAAATTGTAGTATTTGAAAAACGCGAGCATCGCCAGATTGAGAATCAGCGAAAGGCATAGAAAAAATCTTGCCTTTTTTTTATTGACGTCACGGTATTTTCCGATAGGAAAGCCGAAAGCATACGCGGTAACTATCGAGAAAATCATTACAATAATGTAAAGCGGCTCTCCCCAACCGTAAAAAATCAGGCTCACGACAAACAGCGCGATATTCCTGAATCTGAACGGCACCGCAAAATAGACCGCCAAAGTAAGCGGCAGAAAGGCAAACAAAAAAATCAGCGATGAAAATACCATCTTTATCTCCGTCAGTTTTCCTTTATTTTATGGATATTCTTGTCTTGCGGACAGCTTTAATATTCATTTTACACAAAAATTAAACTTCAAAACCGACCGCATATATAAACGGACCGTGTAAAAACTCATAACACTCAGCCCGTATATTCCTCGCATATTCCCCGGCGGCCTCCCGATAAAGCCCGACTGTCATCCATCCGAAGAACGTGTAAATACAGCCTATATCCTTATATTTTAATGCCATAAGTTAAAATATTGGGAAACAAAAGCCTGTTCCCCAAGTAAGATTTTTTATTCCACAGAAATTATATAGCTGTATACCGGCTGTCCTCCGAAAAGAACCGCGACCTCACAGCCTCCGCCGATTTTTTCGGATATTATCGCTCCCGCGCCTGCCGCCTGCTCCTCGTTTATATTTTCGCCGTAAAATACGGTCACATACGAAGCTCCCGTCATACCTCTGGAAAGCTGCTTTACGCATCCCTCCGCGCTGTCGCTTACACACGCTATTTTATTTTCCACAAGTCCGAGAAACTGCCCCTTTTTTATACTGAAACGGTCTATCTGAGTATCTCTCACCGCGTAAGTAACAGACATTGAAGTGACCTGCTCTGCCGCGGCTTTCATTTCGCGCTCGATCTCATCCGCCTGAGAATCCGGATTATAGGCAATCATCGCCGATATTCCCTGCGGCACGGTGTCCGTCGGTATAACTATCGCTTTTCTTTCGCTTATCAGTTCAGACGCCTGCATCGCCACCATTTTTATATTTTTATTGTTGGGAAGTATGAATACGTATTCCGACGGCGTTCTCATCACCGCGTCGATTATCTCCTGAGTGCTGGGATTCATAGTCTGTCCGCCTTCTATGACGGTATCAACTCCTATGTCCCTGAACATGGTGCCGATTCCCTCTCCCATGCAGACACTGACAAAACCGTATTTTTTATCAATCTTTACATTCTTTTTAGATTCGGGTTTATCGACTCCGCCGGCAAGCGCCGTATGCTGATTTTTCATATTTTCAATCTTGACTGAGGCGAGGCTTCCGAACTCAATCGCCTTGGAAAGGACCGCCCCCGGGTCATTAGTATGAACATGAAGCTTAATAATACTCTCATCGTCTGCGAATACCGCGCTGTCGCCTATTCCCGTAATAAATTCATATAGTTCCTTAGCGGTATCTTCCCCGATATATTTATCGCTTTTATCGATAATACATTCGGTGCAGTAGGCAAATTTTATATCCTCCGTGTTAAAATCGGAAAAACTTGCCCCACCGGTATTTTCCGAGATTTCGGTTTCTTCCGTCTGTACCGGCGCCTCCACAGGATTTCCGATATACGCGGCGCGCATTCCTTTTATGACGCAAAGAAAACCGAAGCCGCCGGCATCCACCACTCCCGCCTGCTTAAGCACGGGTAAAAGCTCCGGGGTACTTTCAAGCGCTTCGGAAGCACTTTCCTCAATGATTTTAAAGAGCGCGGTACCGCCTATATCCGGATTTTTATCGTAAGCCTTCCGCGCGCTTTCCGCGCAAACCCGCATAACGGTAAGCATGGTTCCCTCAGTGGGATTCATGACCGCCCTGTAAGCCTCCTCGGTTCCCTTTTCAAGCGCGAGGACAATATGACGGTTTTCTCCGATTACAGCGCCTTTAAGCGCTTTGGCGATACCTCTGAAAAACAGCGAAAGAATAGCTCCGGAATTTCCCCTTGCGCTTCTGAGCATAAGCCCGGCAACTCTCTGAGCCGCTTCCCCCAACGGAAGATCTTTTTCCACCTTATAAAGGGTGCTCATCGTAAGACTCATGTTAATCCCGGTGTCTCCGTCCGGTACCGGAAAAACATTCAGATTATTTATCTTCTCTTTATTTTTACCGAGAAAGTTTGCGGCGGACATAACCATACCGCAATACAGATTTCCAGTAATCTCCATAGGACCTCCAAATTCAGAATACTTTTCCCGTATACGTACCTGATACCGACACGCGGGAAAACAGACATAATTTTATCTTTCGCTGCCCAAAAAGAACAGCGCTATCGTACCGGGTCCCGAATGAGCCCCAATAACCGGTCCCACCTCGGATATCAGTATGTCGTTTATTCCGAATTCGGCTTTTATCATATCCGCCAAAGACTTCGCCTCGTCATAGCAATCGCCGTGACTGATGTATATTGTCTGCTTCCGCGGCTCTATTGCCAGTTTTTTCATGTGTTCGAGCAACGCCTTTATCGCGGGCTGCCTGCCCCTCGCCTTTTCAACATTTATAAGATGCCCTTCATTGTCCATATGAAGCACCGGCTTAATGGACAGCATGGTTCCCAAAACCGCGGTTGCCGCGGATACGCGTCCGCCTCTTTTAAGAAAGAAAAGGTCGTCAACGGTAAACCAATGGCACAGATGCCATTTCGTATCCTCTACGTATTGGCAAAGCTCTTCAAGCGTGGCTCCCTCGGATTTCTTTTTTGCGGCAAGAGTGACCAAAAGACCCTGACCGAGAGACGCGGAAAGCGAGTCGACCGTCAGTATTTTTTTGTCCGGATATTTTTCGTTCAGCTCGTCCGCCGCGTTTTTTCCGGCATTGTATGTCGACGACAGACCGGACGAAAAGCCTATATAAAGTATGTCGTTGCCGCCGGCAAGCTCTCTTTCAAACACATCGATAAATCTGTCTATATTTACCGCGGACGTTGTTACCGCTTTTTTTGTACGCAAAGTGGCATAAAAATCCTTTATGTCAATTTCGTTGTTGAACTTTGTCCGCTCTCCTTCTATGTTAACTTCAAGCTGAAGCACTTTTACTCCAAGCTCATCCGCCAGTGAAGCCGGCAGATCACATGAAGAATCGGTTATAATCACATAATTGTTCATATCTGATAAAGCCCTTTCTCAAGCTGCATTTTCATTCATTATGTTATTATACACTATTTTGTCCTGTTTGTCAATCATTATTAATACAAATATTACATGAAAAATGCAGTGTTACAATAGATGTGATACCGAAACTGCAAAAGGGGGACAGACGTTTAATGAGTAGTTACGGCACAAACATTTATCTGTACTCGCTCTCTTATTTTTATTTTTTCTGACTCATATCATCAGCAAATATACATTTTTTCATTTTTTACAAATTTCTTTGCCTGATAATATTAAATTTCTAAATAAAAATTGATTGACAACAAAATCGGGATAATGTATAATTATAATGTTAAAAAAATAAAAAAGAGCAAAGAAGCGCGATTCGGGAA
>CALWJX010000034.1 GCA_944381085.1 uncultured Clostridia bacterium | reverse complement strand
ATTTTTATTAGATTTCTTTACGCCGTATACATAAACCCGGACAGTTTTGCTAAGGCAAAACTGCGGTATACGGCAAGTATAACAATATTTATTAGATTTCTTTACGCCGTATACATAAACCCGGACAGTTTTGCTAAGGCAAAACTGCGGTATACGGCAAGTATAACAATATTTATTAGATTTCTTTACGCCGTATACATTATATCATACAATCTTTAGACTGTCAATACCGATTTTATAATCATATTGTACAAAATATAAACTGATTTTTTGTATACAGTAACAAACAACTTGTGTCAAAATTCAGAAAACCGAATACAATGTTTATATAAACACAAAATTCCGAAAGGAAGAAATATATGAACAACAGAAACATTTCCAGAGACAACGCCAATCCCCATTCAAACTCCGGCAATTATCCGTCAGTAAACCGAGCGAAATTTCTAAGGGAATTATATACCGCATACACAGCCGAACTTGAGTCAATTTCCGACTGCCTTTACTACGGGCTGATATTATCGGAATATGACCCGGACATGAGTGAAATACTTGAAAATATCGCAATTGACGATATGAAACACTTCAAAAAGCTGGGACAGCTGCTAATGACGCTCGGAGCAAATCCCGCGATAAACACAAAATTCAGAGCAGGCGGCGCAAATATGTTCCCCTCAGCCGAAGACAAGCGGACAGATTCAATGGCGTCCTCGGTGGCGGATTATTTGATTGCACAGAAAAGCGCCGCGGTAGATAAATACAGCAATATTTTAAAAGACGCTCCGGATATAAGCATAATGAATATTATAAACTCAATAACCTCGGACGAACAGAAGCACCGCCATATGCTGATGAACTACTGCATGTACATATAGTTTTTGCACAAACAGGACTTTTGGGCTTAAGTTAATTGCGCTTCAACCCTCGGTAAAAATCAAAAAAAGAGTACGTCATGGCGCCTAAAACCATGGCATACTCTTTTTTATTTATATTTGAATCATCTTACCCTGTCGCCGAGAGGAGTGTCATCCGCCAGAAATACGACCCTCACATCTTCCTCGCCCGACGCTAAAATCATGCCGTCAGACTCAATTCCGCAGAGCACGGCGGGCTTGAGATTGGCCACCACTATTATCTTTTTGCCCACAAGCTCCTCAGGCGTATACCATTTCGCTATACCCGAAACCACCTGTCTCTTTTCATATCCCAAATCAAGCTGAAGTCTTAACAGTTTTTTCGCCTTCGGCACTTTTTCACAGGAAATAATCTGCGCTGTGCGAAGCTCGACATTCATAAAATCGTCAATGCCAATCTTTGCGCAGCCCTCAGGTTTTTCCGCAACCTGTTTCTCCGAAACCTGTTTCTCCAAAACCTGCTTCTCTGAAGCTTGCTTCCCGGAAGCCTGCTTTTCCGATGTTGTTTCGCTTTCGGCAGACTCGGCTTTGATCCGCGCAAGCATTTTTTCCTCGTCAATCCTTGAGAAAAGCACCTTGGATTCCTTTACCTCCGAGCCGGGTTTCATACCGCCGAATTTCTCTTTTTCTCCTATTGTATCAAAAGCCGAAGCTTCTGTTCCGAGAAGCGAAAGAATTTCATCCGCGGTATCCGGGATGAACGGCAAAAGCATCACAGCCGCCCAGCGTATGACCTCAAGCAGATTATAAAGCACCGTACCGAGTCTTTCTTTGCTGTTCTCATCCTTCGCAAGCACCCACGGCGTGGTCTCGTCAATATATTTGTTGGCGCGGCTTAACATATCGAAAATATATCCGAGCGCGTCGGCAATATGGAGCGTATCCATCGCGCGGGTCATTTTTTCATATGTCTGTACGCATGTACCGACAAGCTCATTGTCTATATCCTGTTTTTGCGAGGGAGCCTGAACGACACGGTCGAAATATTTCTTCTGCATATCAAGCGTTCTCTTTACCAGATTGCCGAGATTGTTCACAAGGTCGGTATTATATCTTTTTATGACCGACTCATAGGTAATGCTTCCGTCAGAGCCGTACGGCATCTCGGCAAGCGCGTAATATCTCACGCCGTCAACAGTAAAATGGTCGGCAAGCTCATCGGCGTATATTACATTTCCCTTTGACTTTGACATCTTATCGGTTCCGAAGTTGAACCACGGATGACCGAAAATCTGTTTGGGGAGCGGCAGGTCAAGCGCCATAAGGAATATAGGCCAATAGATAGTGTGAAATCTGAGTATATCCTTGCCTATGACATGGATATCGCAGGGCCAGTATCTTCTGAATTTTTCGGACTGTTCCTCATATGTTTTGTCGGGGTCGTATCCGAGCGCCGTTATATAATTCGTAAGCGCGTCTATCCAGACATATATGACATGCTTCGGGTCAAAGGTGTGAATACCCCACTTTACCGATGTGCGGGACACGCAAAGGTCCTGAAGTCCGCCCTCGACACGGAGAAAGTTATTTACCATCTCTTTTTTCCGGGATTCCGGGACTATAAAGGACGGATTTTCCTCGATGTGCTTTATCAGCCTGTCGGCATATTTGCTCATTTTGAAAAAGTACGCCTCTTCTCTCCCCTTCTGCACCGGCTTTCCGCAGTCGGGACATTTGCCGTCAACCACCTGAGTCTCGGTAAAGAAGGATTCACAGGGAGTGCAGTACCAGCCCTCATAATATCCTTTATATATGTCCCCCTGGTCATAAAATCTCCTGAATATCTTCTCGACCGCTTTTTCATGATAGTCATCGGTGGTACGTATGAACCAATCATAGCTTGCGTTCATCTTATCCCATACCGCGCGTATCTCGCCCGTGACCTTATCCACATATTCTTTCGGAGTAACACCGCATTCTTTGGCAAGCTCCTCGACCTTCTGACCGTGCTCATCCGTACCCGTACAGAAAAACACGTCGTACCCTTTTGCTCTTTTGTATCTCGCTACGGCGTCCGTAGCTATGACCTCGTACGTATTTCCGAAATGCGGCTTGCGCGAAGCGTAAGGTATCGCGGTCGTAATATAAAATTTCTCTCTGTTTTCCATAATAACTGTTCCTTAATATTTATTACTCTTTATGTTAATCTTAATGCCGCCTCTGGCGGCTCAAACCATATAAAAATCAAAAAATTTTCCGCCCGTTTTTAATTACGGACAAGATTTTTTTATTTTTGTCAAGCACAAGCATATCCGCCGCTTTTCCTCTTTCAAGCGAGCCCGTCCTGTCATAAAGTCCGACGGCCATAGCCGGGGACGCGGTAGCGCAAAACAGGGCTTTTTCAAACGGTATCCCGGCGAAAGCAGACAGATTTTGCACGGCGTCGAAAAGGTCAAGTGTGCTTCCGGCAATGGCTCCGTCGTGCGTTCTCGCCTTTCCGTCCTTAACCGTCACCGGCATTCCGGCAATGCTGTATTCACCGTCGCCGCATCCGGTCGCCTCCATCGAATCGGTTATAAGCACCAGTTTTTCACGCTTGCACAAATAAGCAAGCCTTACCATAGGCGGAGATATATGAAATCCGTCTGCTATTATTTCGCAAAAAGCCTCGCTGTCCGCAAGTCCGGCGCACACTGCCCCGCCCTCTCGGTGATGCAGCGGCGGCATAGCGTTGAACAGATGCGTAAAGGTCACGGCTCCCCGCTCTATTGCCTTTACGGCCTCCTCATACGTCGCGTCGGTATGTCCCAGCCCTAAAGTGGCTCCGAGTTCAATCGCCCTTTTCGCGAAGCTTCCGTCCGCGTCAAGCTCCAGCGCCGCGGTGATGTGTACCTGTCCGTTGCGGCTTCGCATTCGGAAGACAAAGCGTTCAAGCTCATCCTTATTCAGGGGCGCCAGAAGCTTTTCGGCATGTGCGCCGCGCCTTTTCGGATTGAGATATCTTCCCTCAATATGAACTCCGGCATAATTACATGTTTCCTCTTTTCCGACAAGGTCCGCCAATCTGTCGGACGCAGAGTACATATCCTCAAGCGGGGCTGACGCCAGAGTTGGCAAAAGAGTTGTCACTCCCGTACGCAGGTAATCCTTTGACATTTTTACAAGCATATCATTGTCGGCGCTTATAAAATCTCCGCCGGCTCTTCCGTGCGTATGAATATCGATAAGTCCCGGTATCAGCATTTTGCCGTCAAGTTGTTCAGTCTTATCATAAATATCGTAACGCGGGCAAATTCCCGCGGCGGCAATCAAAGCGCCGTCGGTCAGAAGATCTCCTTCAATAAAAGTCTGACTGTGAGAATCGTAAATTTTAGCGTTTTTGTAAAGTACCCTCAAATATCTCTCCCCCGTCCGTACAATCAGATTTTTCATCTGTATGTATTTATTATAACAAATTTTTTTCCTTTTTACAATAGGATTGATAAAAATATTTCCTTTTCATGAATTCGGGCTGATTTCGCCATGAAAAATCACAGTTCCGTTCCCACCGTCCGGCGCAAAATCGCAAAACTATTTACATAATTGTCAATTGTTAAAAAATTAACCTCACCGCTTATTTACTATATATAATAATGTAGAAAAGTGAAAAAAAGCTTCGTTGCAAAACACAAAAACATCCATTTTCGTTAAATATTTATCAGCTTTTTTTGACAAAAATTTATCAGTGGTATTTTTTATGAAAGAAGTAAAATTTTTTACCATTAATTTCGTACACTATTTCGGGATGTTTTTTTTTAAACCTCTTGAAATTTAAGCTGATTTTTGATATAATAGATGCTGAAGAAAAATTTCAATTTGAGGAAAATTAATATTTGGAGGCACATTATGAAGATTCTGGTAATAAATGCCGGAAGCAGTTCACTCAAATATCAGCTTTTTGATATGGACCGCAAAAAGGTACTCGCCAAGGGTCTTTGTGAAAAAATCGGTCTGTCGGGTTCAATCACGCACAAGCGTCCGGACAAACCCAACTACACCGCTGACTATCCCATGCCGTCGCACAATGAAGCTATAGCGTTGGTCCTGAAGCTTCTGACCGACCCTGAGCTCGGAGTAATCAGCGATGTCCGCGAGATAAGCGCTGTGGGACACAGATTCGCGCACGGAGGCAAATTCACAAAGTCCTGTATTCTCGGAGATGAGGAGCTCAGGTACATAGAATCCATCATCCCGATAAATCCTTTGCACGGACCTCCCGCGCTCAAGGGCGTCGCCGCGTGCATGTCCCTTATGCCTGACAAGCCTCAGGTCGGAGTGTTCGACACCTCGTTTTATTCTGAATTTGACAAAAAGGCGTACATATATCCCCTGCCTTACGAATGGTATGAAAAATATCACATAAGAAGGTACGGTTTCCACGGAACATCTCACCGATATGTCAGCGCCGAGGCGGCAAGATTCCTCGGAATGGATTACAATAATGTAAAAATCATATCCTGCCATCTCGGTTCGGGCTCATCGATCACCGCCGTTAAAAACGGGCGCGCGATCGATACCTCACTCGGCTTTACGCCTCAGGAAGGTCTGCCTATGGGCACAAGGTGCGGTTCGATCGACCCATCCATCATTCCATACATGATTGACAAGACCGGCATGAGCGCCGATGAGATAAACGACGTGCTCAACAAAAAATCCGGGCTGCTCGGAGTTTCCGGGGTTTCAAACGACGCCCGCGACGTATGGGCGGCCGCCGACTCGGGGAATGAACGTGCCCGTCTCGCGCTCGATATTCTCGTTCACTACGCGAAGAAAATAATCGGCTCATATGTTGCCGAGATGAACGGTGTGGATATACTGATCTTCACGGCGGGGCTCGGAGAGAACGACCGCAAGATACGGCAGCTTATCTGTGAAAATATGGAATATCTCGGAATTGAGTTTGACAATGACACAAACGCGAACGGAAAATCGGGAGAAAACCTGGTGATAAGCAAGCCCGACTCAAAGGTAAAGGTCGTTGTTATCCCGACAGACGAAGAATTTATGATCGCGTCGGATACGTATGAACTTGTGAAATAAATCTTTATCAATGATTTATACAATATAATGAAAAATAATTTGAAAGGATAAAAGAAAAATGGCACAATCCCCTTTTGAAATCAAAAAAGAAATCTGCGATATAGGCAAGAGAATCTATGATCACGGCTTTGTCGCGGCAAACGACGGAAATATTTCCGTAAAGGTAGGTCCTAACGAATTTTACTGCACACCTACAGGCGTTTCCAAAGGCTACATGACTCCCGATATGATAATCAAAATCGACGCTGAAGGAAATAAGATCGACGGTAAGCTCAATCCCTCATCCGAAATCAAAATGCATATGAGAGTTTACAAGGAGCGCCCCGACGTCGGCGCGGTTGTTCACGCTCATCCCCCTGTAGCTACCGCTTTTACGGTCGCGGGAATCGAAATGGACCAGTACATACTTCCCGAGGCAATACTCACAATCGGAAACGTACCGACATGCGACTACGGAACTCCTTCAACAATGGAAATTCCGGATTCTCTTATGCCCTACATTCAGAAGCATGACGCTTTCCTGCTTAAGAATCACGGCGCGCTCACCGTAGGAAATACTCTTATCAGAGCCTGCTTCACAATGGAAGAGGTAGAATTCAACGCGAAGATAAATCTTTACGCGCGTCAGCTCGGAGTCGGAGCAAGCGCTTCCATTGACGAGATCCCCTGCGAGCAGCTTGAAAAGCTTATGGAACTCCGCAAGAAGATGGGACTTCCCGGAAAGCATCCCGGATGCCAGAAATGCCCCAACCGCGGCACCGACAAATGCCGTTGCAAGGACAACGACCCCTCACACAAGTGCACATGCAATACTCAGGCTCCCGCTTCCGGAGATGACGCTCTCGTAGCCGAGATAACCAAGAAGGTTCTCGCAGCTCTCGGCAAATAATTTTATAAAGCAATTTAAAATTATTTTAAGAAAGGAGCGTCCCGAAAATGGCTTTAAATTTAACAGAATCTCAGATAAACGACATCGTTTCCCGCGTTGTGTCGGAATTCAAAAAGCCCGGCTCTTCAAGTGCGGCAAGCGGCGCGGGCGAGAAAAGCAAAGACTGGGATGCAACACAGTATCACGGCCGTAAATATATAGGTGTGTACGCGACAATGGAAGAAGCGATTGACGCCGCAAACGCCGGATACAAAGCCGTGCGTTCGATGTCCGTTGCTCAAAGAGAAAAAATCATAACCTCAATACGCGAATATACCCGCGCGGAAGCGCAAAATCTCGCAGAACTCGGCGTCGCAGAGACAAAAATGGGTAAAGTGGAGCACAAATACGCAAAGCACCTGCTGGTTGCCGACAAGACGCCCGGAACTGAGGATATAGTTCAGGAGGCAAAGAGCGGCGACAACGGACTGACTCTTACGGAAATGGCGCCGTTCGGCGTTGTGGGAGCCATAACCCCCTCCACAAATCCCTCCGAAACAGTAATCTGCAACAGCATCGGAATGATTGCCGCAGGAAACGGAGTCGTATTCAACCCGCATCCCGGCGCGATATCCACTTCCAACTACGCGGTTGACTTAGTAAACCGTGCCGTAGCCGCGGCGGGCGGTCCGTCGGTGCTTGTGGCAAGCGTGATAAAACCGACTCTTGACACCGCCGACGTCATGTACAAGCACCCCTCGATAAGGCTTTTGGTCTGCACGGGCGGTCCCGGCGTCGTTAAGGCAGTGCTTGCGTCCGGAAAGAAAGCTATCGGAGCGGGAGCGGGCAATCCCCCCGTAATCGTTGACGATACCGCGGACATAGACAAAGCCGCCAAGGATATCATAGACGGATGCACATTCGACAACAACCTTCCCTGCATTGCGGAAAAGGAAGTTTTCGTATTTGACAACGTGGCAGACAGGCTTATTGCCGGTATGCTGAAAAACGGCTGTATAATGCTTACACGTCAGCAGGCGGACGAACTTGCGAAAATAGTGCTCGTAGAGAAAAAAGACCCCAAGACCGGGGCCGTAAAGCATACGGTAAACCGCGACTGCGTCGGAAGAGACTGCCGGGTAATACTTGAAAAGATAGGTATAAAGGTAGGTCCCGAAATCCGCTGCGCGATAGCCGAGGTTCCGTTTGAACATCCCTTTGTTCAGGAAGAGCTTATGATGCCGATACTCGGAATAGTCCGCGTAAAGGACATTGACGAGGCGGTAGACCTTGCCGTAAAAGCCGAGCACGGAAACAGACATACCGCGCATATGCATTCCAAAAACATCGACAATCTCACAAAATTCGCGCGCGCTGTAGAGACAACGATTTTTGTAAAGAACGCCCCCTCGTATGCCGGCATCGGCTTCGGAGGAGAAGGACACACCACCTTTACGATCGCCGGGCCCACCGGTGAAGGTCTGACCTCCGCGCGGAGCTTTACAAGAAAGCGCCGTTGCGTAATGGTGGACAACTTCAGGATCATCTGATGAAAATATAATACATTTAACGAAGTGAAAGGAAAATAATATGGATATCAGTGCTTCTCAGATTGAAAGCATTGTCCGCTCCGTGATTAACTCTATGGGAACATCTTCCGGCGCGTCTTCGGCAAACAGAGAAATTCCCAAGGTTGCTCACGTCGCAATGCTTACAGGTCTAAAAAATATCGAAGTAAAGGAAATTCCGATACCTGAACTCGGAGACGACGACATTCTTGTTAAGGTAGAAGGCGCCGGCATCTGCGGAACAGACGTTCACGAATGGAAAGCAGACCCATTCGGTCTTATACCGGTAGTCCTCGGACACGAAGGCACGGGAGAAATCGTATATCTCGGAAAGAATATCAAAAGCGATACCGCCGGAAAGCCTCTCAAAGTGGGAGACAAGCTGGTAACTTCGGTTATAAGCTGTGGAGAATGTTATGTCTGCCGTATGGTCCCGGGACGTACCAACCTCTGCGACAATCAGGGAGTATTCGGTCTTATCGGAGAAAAGAGAGGAACAGCCGAAAACAACAGAACAAACGGATGGTTTTCTGACTACATGCTCATAAGAGGCAAAGGCACGACTTACTTCCAGGTAAATGACCTCAATCTCAACCAGAGAATGTTGCTCGAGCTTGCGTGCGTATGCGTACACGCGCTTGAGCGCGGTCAGAGCACCGGACTGCTCAACTTCGGTTCAAAGGTCCTGCTTCAGGGTTGCGGACCGGTAGGTCTTACCATGCTCGCAGTGCTCCGCGCTGCCGGCATAAACCACATAATAGCGGTTGACGGAAACGAGGACAGACTGAAGGTAGCTCAGAAGCTCGGTGCCAAAACGACCATATGCTTCAAGCGTCCGGATGAGGACACACTTGAAAAGAGAGTCGCTAAGGTCAAAGAGGTTGCAAACGGCGTGGGCGTAGACTTTGCTTACCAGTGCACCGGCGCTCCGGTTGCGGCAGCCGATATATACAGCTATATCCGTCGCGGCGGCGGCATGTGCGAGATGGGCTTCTTTGTAAACAACGGCGAATATTCCGTAAATCCTCACCTTGCAATGTGCAATAAGGAAATTACCATAGTAGGTTCTTGGGATTACAGCGCCGAGGACTATCCGAAGACAATGGCGTTCCTCAAGCAGGCTCAGGAAATGAATATTCCGATAGAAGATCTTATAACTCATTCATTCCCGCTTGACAAGATGAATGAAGCAATGGAGACAAATGTCGCTCAGAAAGGCATCAAGATCTGCTACATAAACGATAAGTAAGAGGATATAAAAAATGGCGGCTCTCGGAATGATTGAGGTTTACGGCTACACGACCTCAATAAAAGTAGCTGACGTGGTTGCAAAATCCGCGGATGTAAAGGTTGTAGCTATCGATAAGAATAAACCCGCAAACGCCGAAAAGTGCGCGGTGCCGCTTGTTATGGTGGTCAAATTTGAAGGCGACGCGGGCGCGGTTGAAGCGGCTCTCGAAGCGGGGGTTGCGGAAGCCAAAAACAAAGGGCTTTACATTACCTCAAAACTTATTGCGGGACTTGACCCGTCGGTTGAATGGTTTGCTCACCTAACCGCGACCGGCAGAGACAAACTGAGAAACAACAACGCCGAAAGTCCCGACAAAAACAACAACAGTAAAAATAACTCATATATAAAGGAGATTTAACAAATGAACGAAGCACTTGGAATGGTTGAAACCAGAGGACTTGTAGCTGCCATTGAAGCGGCTGATGCTATGGTAAAGGCTGCTAACGTACAGCTTATCGGATCCGAGAAGATCGGTTCCGGACTCGTAAGCGTTATGGTTCGCGGAGACGTCGGAGCCGTTAAGGCAGCCGTTGAAGCCGGCGGCGCCGCTGCTTCAAGACTCGGCGAAGTCATCGCCACACACGTAATCCCCAGACCCCACACGGATGTTGACAAGCTTCTTCCCTCTATTAAGTAATTGACAGAAACTTTATACCCGGCAGTGCCGGCATGAACAAACTAAGCAAAGGATTTTTACTTAAATCTTATGGAAAATGCAATTGCGTTGCTGGAAGTCCAGGCTATGGTGACAGCCATAGCGGGTCTTGACGCTATGGTCAAGGCCGCGGATGTAAAACTCATTCATGTCGAAAAACGCTTGGGCGGACGGCTGGTGACAGTTGTTGTAGAAGGCTCTGTCTCCGCGGTGACTGCCGCGCTTGATGCGGGTATGGCTGCGGCGAAAGAGGTAGGAAAAGTCGTTTGCCACGAGGTTATTCCCCGCCCGCACCCCGACATAATGAAATTTATAAAAACAGACGAGGGTGTTTAAACCCAAAATACAGATAAGGAGAATTTGTTATGAACGAAGCACTTGGAATGGTTGAAACCAGAGGACTTGTAGCTGCCATTGAAGCGGCTGATGCTATGGTAAAGGCTGCCAACGTACAGCTTATCGGATCCGAGAAGATCGGTTCCGGACTCGTAAGCGTTATGGTTCGCGGAGACGTCGGAGCTGTTAAATCCGCTGTTGAAGCCGGCGGCGCCGCTGCTTCAAGACTCGGCGAAGTCATCGCTACACACGTTATCCCCAGACCTCACGACGATGTAAACAAGCTTCTTCCCAAATTGGGCTGATTTGCATGTCAAACCACATTCGGAAAGAGATAACAAACCGTATCCGGCATTTTGCGGATAAATGATTTTGCTTGTCTCTCGCCGGACAGCTGACCCGTGAGTGGGAAACGGAAGTGTCTTGCCCTAAAATGGGCAAGACACTCTAAAAGGTAATTTTTGTATGTATCGGATAAAACCGGAGTAGCACATTATGTTTTATACGATTCATATAAAAATTACTCGCGGTTTTTACGATTTTGCGCGGTTATGTAAAATGAAATCTGTAAACTCCGCAAAATATGAAGCTGATGAAAAAATCAGCATGAAAGGAACGGTAATAATGGATATAACATCATCAGAAATCGCAAATATTGTAAAAAAAGTCATATCCGAAATGAACGGCGAAAATCCAACCGGACAAACAAAGGAAATTCCGATAGGAATATCCAACAGACACATACACCTTACAAAGGAAGATATGGAAACACTGTTCGGCAAGGGCTATGAACTTACGCCGCTGAAAGACCTTTCACAACCCGGTCAATATGCCTGCAAAGAGACATTGACGCTTATCGGTCCGTCGATGCGCGCCATTGAAGGCGTAAGGGTGCTCGGTCCTTTGAGAAAAAACAGTCAGATCGAAATTTCGGTTACGGATTCGTTTGTATTGAAGCTGAAGCCGCCTGTAAGAGAATCCGGCGATACAAAAGGATCCGCCCCGGTGACTATAATAGGTCCGAAAGGTATTGTAAATCTGAATGAAGGCTGCATTATAGCAAACAGACATATACATATGAGTCCGTCGGACGCCGAAAAATTCGGGGTTAAAGACGGGGATTATGTCACGGTAAACGCTTTCTCCGGAACAAAGAAAACAAAATGGTACGATGTTCAGATAAGAGTCAGCGACAAATTCCGACTTGAAATGCATATTGATACAGACGATGCGAACGCCACAGGTCTGAAAAACGGCAGTACTGTTACAATAGCTGAGGATTAAAAATAGAGCTTGTTCCAATTAAAAAGGAAAGGATTGTAACACAATGTTAAAAGGCAAAGTCGTCGGAACCATAGTCTCCACGAATAAATTACCAAGTCTTATAGGATATAAATTTCTTGAGGTCAGACTTATCGAAAACGACAAAATAACCGACAAATACGTGGTAGCCGTAGACAGAGCGGTAAGCGCGGGGATCGGAGAGGAAGTTCTGATAACTACCGGCAGCAGCGCGAGAATGGCCGTAGGAGACCAGAATTCGCCGGTTGACGCCGTGATAGTCGGTGTCGTCGATAAAAATCAGAATTGAAAAGTTTAAAATTATCATTTAATATATAGTATTTTTCCGAAAGGACGCACATCAGTGCGATGCAGAAAAAATGTCCGAATTAGAATTGAAACAAATTATGCAAAACAACAGCATTGTCGGAGCGGGAGGCGCGGGATTTCCCTCTTACGGAAAGCTTGCGGACGGTGCCGACACACTCGTAATCAACTGCGCGGAATGCGAGCCGTTGATGTATACGGATTATATGCTGATGCGTGAGGAAATGTCCAGAATCGTCGAGGGAGCGCAGCTTGTTATGCAGGCGACCGGCATACAGCATACATACATATCCATAAAAGAACACCGCGCGGTTATGCTCGGTTATACCGACGGGCAGATACTCGGAGAAAACGTAAGCGTCAAGCTGCTTCCGAATGTTTACCCGATGGGTGATGAAATAAATCTTATATATGAGACCACCGGCAGACTTGTAAAGCCCGGAAATCTTCCGATAACGGCAGGCGTTATAGTTTACAACGGCGAGACGGTATACAATATACGCGCCGCGGTAAAAGAAAACCGTCCCGTCACGGAAAAATGGCTGACAGTGGGTGGAGATATCCCCGAAAGATACGTTGTCAAGGTGCCTGTCGGAATGAAAGTGTCCGAAGTCTTTGAAAAGCTTGGCGTAAAAGTAGCGCCGAATCAGGTAATGTTTGACGGCGGTCCCTCAATGGGCAAGCTTAAAGATCCTGCTATGTCAACGGTGGTTAAAACCACAAAATCCGTGCTTATTGTTCCCGACAATATCCCCTGTGTAGTGCATAAACAGGTATCAATGGACGATATGCTCCGCAGAGCCGCGTCATGTTGCTGCGGATGTGTCCGTTGTACGGAATTGTGTCCGAGACATCTCCTTGGATATCCGCTCGAGCCTCACAAAATGATAAGGGCTGCGCTCACCAACGCCGTTGTGGACAACCCGGAGCTTATAAAAACCGCTTCCCTGTGCTGTTCCTGCGGAGTCTGTGCCGAAGCCGCCTGCTGTCAGGACATTTCACCCAAGGACGTAATACTTCACCTCAAGGGTATACTCGCGAAAAATAAGATGAGATTTTCGGCAGGAAGTGAGGATTATCAGCCACATTCCGACAGACCGTACCATATGATTCCGTCCGAAAGATGGGAGGATATACTCGGAGTCAGGAAGTTTGACGTGCTTCCAAAATTCATTCCGGAAAAACTTAATGCGTCAAAGGTTGAAATCCTTATGTCTCAGCACATAGGCGCTCCGTCGGTTCCCGCGGTAAAGGAAGGCGAAACGGTAATCGAGGGGCAGCTTATAGCTAATGCCGGCGCGGGACTTTCCGTACCGCAGTATGCTTCCATATCCGGAAAAGTAACTTTTGTCGATTCTGCAAAGATAGTAATAGAAGCCTGAAAAATTCGGGATAGTATCATACCCGGGGATTCCCGGTCGTCAAATATATTTTAAAAGAAAAATATAAGTAAAGCAGGTAAACAATAAATGTATCAGGCAATTGGTGTAATTGAACTTAAAAGTATAGCGAAAGGTATCGAAGCAACCGACGCGGCGCTCAAAAGCGCGGGCATCAGCTTAATATCGGCGCATCCGGCATGTCCCGGAAAATTTGAAATAATTCTGACGGGAACAATATCCAACGTAACGTCATCCGTAGAGCATGTAAAAGAACGCTTCGGAGACAAAATCGTTGACGCATCCATTATCGGAAGAATTGACCCTCAGGTTATCACTTCCCTTTTCGGAACGCATACCGCCGAAAAGAAAGGAAGTCTCGGAATTATTGAGACTTACTCCGCGGCAAGCGCAATCAAGGCTGCCGATATCGCAGTAAAGACAAGTAAAGTCGCGATATATGAACTCCGCATTTCAAGAGGCATGGGCGGAAAAGGCATTATTCTCGTAACAGGTGATGTGGGAGACGTTACCGCCGCGGTTGAAGCGGGAGCCGATTACGCAAAAAATCAGGGGCTTTTCAATAACTGTGCCGTTATTCCGGCGCCGCATGAATCTCTCTGGGAACAGATTTAATTTCAATAAGGGGCAAAGCCCCGTCATTCATACTTTTTCAGCGGGCGAATTATTACCCCACTGAAAAAATCTGGCGGCAAAACATCTTAATTCAGTTATATTTATTTTAATCGGTGGGGTTTATTTATGAGCAACATAAAATTTGTAATTGAAAAAAGTCCGCGTATTCCTCGTCTGATAGAACATCTCTATGCAAACATGCCGGAGATTGAAGCGGACCGCGCGGAACTTGTAACCGAAAGCTACATGCAGACAGAAGGACTGCCGATAATCAAGCGCCGTTCCGCTGCATTTCGTCATATTCTTGAAAATATTCCGATAGTAATAAGACCCGAGGAACTTATAGTCGGAAGCAATTCCATAGCTCCCAGAGGCTGTCAGACCTTTCCCGAATATTCGTTTGAATGGCTTGAACCGGAATTTGATACCATAGCGACCCGCGAGGCGGACCCGTTTTATATCTCCCCCTCAACCGTAGAAAGACTTAAAAAGGTACATCCTTATTGGAAAGGAAAGACCGTAAGCGATCTTGCGGCTTCCTCCATGGATCCGTTGGTATATGACGTTTTTATGAATCACGGTATGTTTACCGTAGGAAACTACTTTTACAATGGCATAGGTCATATAAACGTAAATTACGCAAAGGTCATAAACTGCGGGCTTGAAGCTATTATAGACGAGGCTAAGGAAGCTATTTCCAAGCTTTACATAGGCAAAGGAGATTATATAAAAAGAAAACAGTTTCTTGAAGCGGTTATAGAAAGCTGTGAAGGCGTAATTACATACGCGCACCGTTATTCCGAGCTTGCTCTGAAGGAAGCCTCCGAATGCAGTGACAGTACACGTAAGGAAGAACTACTTAAAATTGCCGAAAACTGCGACCGTGTGCCCGGCAAACCGGCGAGAAACTTCTACGAGGCTTGTCAGGCGTTCTGGTTCATACAGCAGCTTTTGCAGTGCGAATCAAGCGGACATTCAATTTCTCCCGGACGGTTTGACCAGTATATGTACCCGCTGTTCAAAAAGGATCTTGACGAGGGCAAAATCACATATGAAAAGGCTCAGGAATATATAGACTGCATCTGGGTAAAGCTCAATGACCTCAACAAGGTAAGAGACGCCGCGTCCGCGGAAGGCTTTGCGGGATACGGTCTGTTCCAGAACCTTATCGTCGGCGGTCAGAACGAGGAGGGTATTGACGTAACCAACGACCTCTCCTACATGTGCCTTGAGGCAACTATGCATGTCCGTCTGCCTCAGCCTTCCCTTTCAATACGTGTATGGAACTGTTCTCCGCACGATCTGCTTATTAAGGCGGCGTCTGTTACCCGCGAGGGTCTCGGCGTACCGGCATTTTACAATGATGAAGTCATTATTCCCGCGATCATGGCAAGAGGGCTTACTCTTGAAGACGCGAGAGACTACTGTATAATCGGATGCGTTGAGCCTCAGAAAGGCGCAAAGACAGACGGCTGGCACGACGCCGCGTTCTTCAATATGTGCCGTCCTTTGGAGCTTGTATTCTCAAACGGCTATGACAAGGGAGAGCTTATAGGTTTGCAGACGGGTGAAGTGGAAAATATGACCTCTTTCGAGGAATTTTACGACGCCTACAAAAAACAGGAATTTCACATGATAGAAATGCTTGTTAACGCCGACAACGCGGTCGATTACGCTCATTCGGTCAGATGTCCGCTTCCTTTTGAATCCTGCCTGTGCGATGACTGCATTGAAAAAGGTATGAGCATACAGGAAGGCGGAGCGCATTATAATTTCACCGGTCCTCAGGGATTTGGCATTGCAAACATGACCGATGCTTTATTGGCGGTTAAAACGCTTGTATTTGAGGAGCGCAAAGTGACAATGGCTGAGCTTAAGCAGGCGCTCAAGGATAATTTCGGCAAAGGAATAATTCCCAAAAAAGCTCTTGAGCTTACTACGGAAGTAGTTAAAGAGCTTGATTCACAGGGCGTGGAGGTCAACGAAAATATCATCAAATCGGTATATAATAACATCTCTACTGCTCAGAGTATTCCCGAAGAAAAGAAGAAGAGATATCAGGAAATACTCGACATGATAGATGCTCTTCCCAAATACGGAAACGATATACCCGAGGTTGACAGTTTCGCGCGCGAAGTCGGAAATACATATACAAAGCCGTTTGAGAAATTCACCAACCCAAGAGGCGGTATTTACCAGGCGGGGCTGTATCCCGTTTCGGCAAATGTTCCGCTCGGATATCAGACCGGCGCTACTCCCGACGGAAGACTCGCTTACACTCCGATTGCCGACGGTGTGGGTCCGGCGTCCGGACGAGATACAAAGGGGCCGACCGCAACCGCAAACTCCGTCGCGCGTCTTGACCACGGAGTCGCTTCCAACGGAACTTTGTTTAATCAGAAATTCCATCCTTCGGCGCTGTCCGGAATGGACAGCCTTGAGAAATTTGTGGCATATCTCAGAGGTTACTTTGATCAAAAAGGAATGCATGTTCAGTATAACGTCGTTTCAAAGGAAACTTTGCTTGACGCGCAAAAGCATCCCGAAAAATATAAAAATCTCGTCGTTCGTGTAGCGGGATACAGCGCGCTCTTCACTACTCTTTCACGCTCACTTCAGGACGATATAATTAACCGTACCGAACAGGCGGGTCTGTAATTCGGTATTATTCCGGAACATTTAAACAGACAGGTCTGTAAAGATTCGGTTTCCCGACCGTCAGAGCGGCGGTCGGGAAATTTTAAAAGAAAAAATTCAAAAGGGGCAAATCCCCGTCATTTAATTTTTTCAGTTTGAGATTGTATCTCAACATTGAAAAAATCAAGGGGCAAGACTTCTTAATTTAGTTATAAGTTTTTGGAGGAAGCGCTTAATGACTTCAAATATATATGAACAACCGGGACGGATTTTCGACATACAGCGTTACTCAATCCACGACGGTCCCGGTATCAGAACCATAGTATTTCTGAAAGGCTGTTTTTTACGTTGCAGATGGTGCTGCAACCCCGAATCTCAGGAATATAAGATACAGGAAATGACTATGGCGGGAAAAACCAAAACAGTCGGAAGTGATGTAACTGTCGGCGAAGTTATTTCAGAGGTAAGAAAAGACGAGATTTATTACCGCCGAAGCGGCGGCGGAATGACGCTGTCGGGCGGAGAGTGTCTGTCGCAGCCTGATTTTTCTGAGGCGTTGCTCAGAGCCGCTCACGAATACGGATTTAATACCGCCATTGAAACAACCGCTTTCGCGAAACGTGAAATAATTGAGAGAATTATTCCGCATGTGGACCATGTGCTTATGGACGTGAAGCATATGAATTCCGCGAAGCATAAGGAATTTACCAGTCAATCAAATGAATTGATCCTTGAAAACGCAAAATATATTGCGGAAAACGCGTCTCACCTTATTATAAGAGTTCCTACAGTACCTACATTCAACGATACACCCGAAGAGATATCCGCTATCGCGAGATTTGCCGATTCTCTTCCCAATGTTACCGAGCTTCATCTTCTGCCTTATCACAGATTGGGACAGGACAAGTACGC
This sequence comes from uncultured Clostridia bacterium, assembly GCA_944381085.1. Lineage (GTDB taxonomy): Bacteria > Bacillota > Clostridia > Oscillospirales > CAG-272 > SVTX01. Next base: position 2,360 of record CALWJX010000034.1, on the reverse strand, counting down.
GGGAATAGGACGTGATTATACTTTGGCGCATTTGACTCCTCCTACCAACGAACACATGCAGATGCTGTTGGATGCGGCTGAAAAAGTTTCTTCTAAGCTGAAGGTTCAAATCGGGGGATAATCAAAACACGGCACAGGATATTTTAAATTTGACAAATATCTCTTAAAAAATACCATATTCAAAGTCTGCGCAGTCTGCTTTATTTAAGCAACGCGCGGGTTTTCACAAAGTCTGCGTAAGAAAGAAACGGTCATAATTATGTCAGATAATTTTGAAATGAAAGATAAAATGAGAATAGTTCAGGAGCTTGTTCCGGGAAGACAGATAACACTGGCTCACATAATAGCAAATCCTGATCCCGTTCTCTATCAGAAGCTGGGGCTTGACCCGAAATTCGACTACGAAAAAGCCGCTATAGGAGTGCTGACGATAAGTCCTGCCGAGACCGCCGTCATTACGGCGGATATCGCGCTGAAATCCTCCGGGGCTACGCTTGGGTTTGTAGACAGGTTTTCCGGAACCCTTATCATCACCGGCTCTGTTTCCGAGGTTGAAGCTTCTTTTAACGCAATTACGGAATACTTTAAAAATACTTTGAAGTTTTCGGTATGCGAAGTCACAAGAACCTGAGATGAAAAAATTGATTCTCATGGGACGTGTCGCGGCGGGAAAAACCACCCTGACTCAGGCATTGAAGGGAGAACAGCTCCATTACTGCAAAACACAATATATCAATTATACGGATACGATTATTGACACCCCCGGCGAATATACCGAGGTAAACCACCTCGGCGCCGCGTTGGCTCTTTATGCCTATGAAGCGGATATTGTGGGAATTGTAATAAGCGCCAATGAACCTTTTTGTGTTTTTCCGCCAAACTGTACCTGCCTTGTAAACAGAGAGGTTATAGGTATAATTACGGGAATTGACAAGCCCGACGCCAACATTCCCCTCGCAGAGAGATGGATGAACAATTGCGGCTGTGAAAAGATTTTTTATGTAAGCTCATATACCGGAGAAGGATTGGAAGAAATAATTGATTATCTCAACAGAGATTGAGCTGCGGAGGTTAGCTTTATGTCACTGACGAAAACCATTTGTTTTGCGAATAACAAGGGCGGCAGCGGAAAGTCCACCACCTGCGCCAATGTCGGATATGCCATGAGTATTCTGGGCAAAAAAGTGCTGCTCATTGACGGTGACATGCAGATGAACTTAACCCTGTCTTTTTTTGACGACGAAAAGTCTCTTGAATTTGCAAAGAGCGCCAAAAACCTGTACTCGGCAATCATTGATCAGAAAGATTTGGATGAATATGTAATTCACACCGGATATGATAATCTTGATATAATTCCTTCCTCCACGCTTATGAGCAGTATTGAGTTTCAGCTCTTTACCAAATGGCAGCGTGAATATATCTTAAAGCGAGGTTTGCAGAAAGTAAAAGAATCCGGAAATTATGATTATATATTGATAGATGCGCCTCCGACGCTCGGATGTTGGGTAATGAACATTATGTGCGCGTCCGATTATCTGATAATACCGGTCGAGGCTTCACCTTGGGGATTGTTCGGACTCGCTAATATGTTTGAATTTTATGAACAGGTAAAACTTATCTCCCCGTCACTTGAAATACTCGGAATAGCAATAACCAAAGCAAGTGAAAGAAAAAATTATTTCAAACAGACAGTCGAAACATTATCCGGACTTGATAACATCAGACTTTTCAAGTCAATAATCAGAATAGACAGCACGGTAGAATGGTCTCAGGATGTAAGCAAGCCCGTAATGGCTTACAGAAAAAACAGCCGTGCGGCTTTGGAATATATGGAATTGGCACAGGAGGTAATAAAATATGCCGATAGGTAAAGACAGTATCGAAAAAAGAGTGGCTAAGCCGGACGCGGAGACCGTATCATCTACCGCGGTCGAGACTGAAAGCCCCGATTCGGGAAAAAAGACCGCGGTAAAATCCGAAAGCACCGCGTCAGCGTCAAAAAAATCTTCTTCAAGAAAATCAACTACAGGCAGCACCGCGTCAAAGTCATCAGCTAAAAAAACGGTTGCCGATGACGGAACTGCAAAAAGTTCTTTAAAGGCAACGGTGACTTCGTCGACAGAAGGGGATGTCAAAAACGCAACAGAAGTATCAAAAAAAGTAAAATCAAACGTATTGTCTAACATCGCCCCCGAAACGGTAGAAAAGGTCATAGGGCATAAAGAAGACGAAAAATATGAAAAAGTAAGTATCGGAGACGATATGCCTTACTACTTGATGTAATAATCGAGTAGGAGGCTACCCATTAATTGAGTAGCCGACCTCTCACACCACCGTGCGTACCGTTCGGTACACGGCGG
>CALWJX010000033.1 GCA_944381085.1 uncultured Clostridia bacterium | reverse complement strand
CACACTAAATTCCGCTTATTTCTCATACTAAATTCCACTGCTTTCCTACTGTGGAATTTACTTTGGGAATTCACGTTTTTCAAAAATAAAATTAAGCCGTTCTTCACTGTTCGTTGCCTGAATTTACCGAATTTTTTAATTAACTTCAAAAAAACATCAAGAATGTTGTTTACAAAAACACATTTGTGTGTTATAATGATATAATGAATATTATTACAAAGCGCTTCAAATATATAAATCAAAAGACGGCTTTTGTCGGGAAAGGAGTGTTTCATGGACAGAACCGATAAAAATACGCAGAACGGATTTTTCAATTCCGAGAATTTTAATACCGGATTTAACAAACAGAAAGTCAATTCGATTCCCGTGCTTTCAAAAATCGTTGTTTATATGACAGTCGTAATATTTTCGGCATATATACCCGTTCTGATGTTTTATGAAATGACCGCCAATGTTATGGCAATCCTGATAACCGTTGTATGCGCCGTGTTTCTGTTTCTGACAGTGCGGCGTATCGACGTGCTGTTGCCCGCGCTCCTGGTTTCCCTGTTGCTGGTTTCGGTTACGGGTTCCATTACGGTAACCGCTCTGTTTCTCGGGTTTTTGGTTGCGGTAGGCGCCGCGTCGTTTGTTTTTTCGGCGGATACCGGAAAAAATCTGTTCTTCACAATTATAATGCCGGTCATGTCTTACTTTTTGTCATTCGCAATGACAAGAGATTTCGGATTGTCGGCAATTTCATTGACAGTATATCCCGTAATATTGGTACAGGGCTTTATGCTTCGCAGGCGCAAGGATAAGCTCGCGACAATTTATTCCGCGCTTGCGGCGTCTGTCGCGACCTTGGCTCTGGCTTTGGCGGTATACATGATAGGAACAAACTCAGGTATCTCGTTTATCACGGATTTCATCGCGCAAATCAGGCAGCAGGCGGCAAATGCCCTCGCGGAATATCACGTAACCGACATGTTCGGCGAATCGGTTTATCTCTTTGACAGTCTGACAAACGCGCAGGCTTATGTGGACAGTCTGTTCAATATTCTGCCGGCTTTGATTTTCATAGCGATGTTTCTCATTATTTTACTGACATACAACTATTCAGTGGCTTTGACCCAGAGCATGGGATACGCGCAAAGGCTGAGAAGCAACATGCTCATAATAAAACCCGGTGTTTCGGCCGCGGCGGTTTTCTTCGCGGCGTTCGCGATCTCTCTCACCACCGACTCGACGGGAAACGTGCTTTATCCGTCAACAGTCGCTCAGAATATATACCTTATTCTTTCACCGAGCCTTTTTATCGCGGGCATGTCGTTTATCATGTCCCTCATAAAGAAATCGCGCAGGGGATTCTGGATTCTGATTCTGATACCGATAGTGCTCTTTTCGCTGTATTCAATACTGATAGCCGCGCTCGTATTTATCGGCGCAGCTTACCTTATAATAGACTATGCCGGAAAATGGGCTTCGGCAAACGAGCGTAAATAGCGTAAATAAAATTTCAAATTTCAGTGTGATCAGAATATATCGTGCCACATGATACGACAAGAGAGGTATAGATACTGATATGAGCAAAAATTCAGGCAATAGAGAAAGGAACAGCATTCCGCAATTCAGAAGGTCGGAGAGATTCCATATCGATCTGCGCGTTCCGTTTGCTTTCTGCACGGCAGAGGCGGCTGTGCTTATCTTGCTGTGCACGGCAATATGTTACTTTTCCGGAGAGCGCACAAACGCGCTGACGTCATCTGCCGTCTGTCTGTTTGTACTTGCTTTTTATGTGCTCAGCGCGGGAGGAATATTTCTCTTTTATTCCATAAAATATGTTCGGGTAAAAAAGGCTGAGGAAGAGGCAAGACTTATAGACACCGAGATATACGATATGTTCAGATATGTTATTGACATGCCGTATACCGTTATAGATTCCGACGGCAAAATAAAAATAATGAACGGCGCGCTTCAGGATATCCTGGGCTACAGAAACGCGGTTTGCGGAATAGATTTTTCCGAGATCTGCCCGGTTCCGATAAACGCGCTTTCCGCGCGCGCTCTCAACAGGGACGCGTATCTGTCAGAGCCGCTTTTGGACCTCCCGGAAAAGACTCCTCTTCCGGAAATGCCCATAGTGCGTCTTGCCGACGGAAAAAGATATGAAATCAACTGCTATATCATGAAAATCAAAGGTGAGAACTTTTATTTCACGGTATTCAAGGATATAAACGAATTTCTCGAAGCCAAGGAAAAAAACGACAGGGAAAGTCCCGTAGTCGCGTATATAATGCTGGACAACCTCCAGGAGCTTACGCAGTATGTCAGGGCGGATTACAGAGCGGCTTCAACCGAAATCGAAAACATACTGAACGCATGGATAAAGGAAATGCACGGATTTATCCGCGAATACGACCGTGACAGATATCTTGTTATCTTTTCCAAAGAAGAGCTTGACAAACAGATGATAAACGATTTTCCGATCCAGCAAAGCATAATGGATCTGCGTATAGGCGACAACAGCTTTCCCGTGACCATCTCAATGGGGATAGCCCACATCAACGGAACATTCGAAGAAAAAGAAAAAGCGGCGGCCGCGGCGCTTGACATCGCCATACAAAGGGGAGGAAACCAGGTTGCCGTCAAAAGGCAGGACTCAAACGGATTTGTTTTCTTCGGGGGAACGCATAAGACAATGGAAAACAACACCTCGGTAATCTCCCGTATAAGCGCCGAAATTCTGGAAGAAAAGATCTCCGGAGCCTCAAACGTGCTTATTATGGGACACGCCAATCCGGATTTCGACTCAATAGGCTCATGCGTGGGAGCCGCAAGGCTTGCCTTGGCTGTTATAGAGGAAAAATACGCCGGAACGCAAATCAGACCGTCTGTCAATATTGTTGTTGACAAAAGCTGTGAAACATTTGAAATCTGCGCAAAACAGTTATCGGCACTCAAAATTTACGATGAAATATTCATAGGCAAGGAGTCCGCGTCGGATCTTGTAACCCCCTCCACCGTGCTTATCATCACCGACGTGAACAATCAATATATATACGAATCGCCGGATCTTTCAAAAACCATTTCAAACATTGCGGTAATTGACCATCACCGTCTCGTATCCGCCCTTGCCTTCAACACGTTTCTGCAATACGTGGAAACCACAAAATCCTCCGCCAGCGAAATCATATCGGAGATTCTGGAGCAAAGCAAATACGCTTCTTCTCTTCACAAGGAGGAGGCGGAGGTATTGCTGTCCGGGATTATGCTTGACACAAATAATTTCACCCGTAACTCCGGATCTCAGACATTCGCGATAACGCACTATCTGTACAGCAGAGGCGCTCATACCGAGGTGGTACGTGAGTTCTTCAACGAAAACATCGAAGAGCTGCGCGTCACAAGCGATTTCGAGTCCAGAGCGCAGCTGTACAGGGATAATATCGCTATCGCCTGCATGTCGCGGGACCATATTCCCTCTCCGGACGACAGAATCATCGCGTCAAAAGTTGCAAACAAGCTTTTGAACATAAGAGGCGTTGAGGCTACATTCACCCTTGTCAGAATCGACAACGATATATCTATTTCAGGCAGATCAAAAGGAAAAATAAATGTTCAGCTTATTCTCGAAAGACTAAAAGGCGGCGGTCATTTTGACATGGCGGGCGCTCAGATGAAAAACGCTTCCATGTCACAGGCATACGAGCTTTTGAAGGACGCAATCGACGACTATTACGAATACGACTATAAAAAGCCCCACGCCTGAGAAAAACCGCTTTTAAACCAAATCCTTAATAAAAATTATCAATACTTGGCCGTCGGATATATTAAATCACGACGGCAGAACGGAGACATAACAATGAAAGTACTTTTATTGGCAGATGTAAAAGGTCAGGGAAAAAAAGACCAGATAATCGATGTGTCGGACGGCTATGCGCGCAACTATCTGATACCGAAAAAACTCGGAGTGGAAGCTGACGCCAAAGCGCTGGCAGACGCGAAAAACAAGGAAGAAGCAAAGCAGTTCCGGCTGAAAGAGGAAAAAGCAGCCGCGCAGAAGCTTGCCGAAAAACTGAACGAGCTTACCGTAGTTATAGAAAACGCTTCCGGAAACGACGGAAAATTATACGGTTCGGTAACCTCAAAGGATATCGCGGAAAAACTTTCCTCTGTATACAATATTGAAATCGACAAGAGGAAAATCGCGCTTGCGGAGACCATCAAGGCTTACGGTACATACCTTGTGGACGTAAAATTATACCCCGAGGTAAGCGCCAAGCTCAAAGTATCCGTCACAGAAAAAAACAACTGAGCGCTCCGACGCAACCAAAAAGAAAGGTATATAACCCATGGCTGATGACATCATAAGAAAGCTGCCGTTTTCGGCAATTGCCGAGCAGTCTTTGCTGGGGTCTATCTTAACCGAGCCTTCTTCGTTGGATTATGTCGCGGACATTATATCATCCGACGATTTCTACCTTGAAGAACATAAGCAGATTTATCTTGCAATGCATGAGCTTTTTCTCACCAACAGTCAGATAGATATAGTGACACTGATCGATACTTTGGTCAGAAAAGGCATATATTCCAAATCCGGCGGAGAAGAATATATCAAGGTAATTGCCCAGACTGTCCCTAATGCCCTGAACATAAAAGATTATGCTAAAATTGTCAAAGACAAAAGCATACTGCGTAAGCTGATAGATATGTGCGGCGAGATTTCGGACATGGCATATTCCGAGCAGGACGAGGTGACAAATCTGCTTGACGCCGCGCAAAACAAGCTGTACGCGATAACTCAGGGGCGCGAAACCAAAAATTTCAGACATATCCGTGAAGTCATTACCGATGTTTATTCCCACCTAAAAGAAATGATAACCAATCCCGAAAGCGCACAGGGCACCGCGACCGGCTTCAAATCGCTTGACAAGGTGCTTGCCGGAATGGGCAAGTCCGACCTGGTTCTGGTCGGCGCCCGTCCGGGCATGGGAAAAACATCGTTTTGTCTGAATATAGCTACCAACGTAGCCCGTTCTACCAAGAAAAAGGTATGTATATTCTCTCTGGAAATGTCCGCCGAACAGCTTGTAAACAGAATTATCTCAAGCGAGGCGCTCGTTGACAGCTACGCTCTGCGGACCGGAGAGCTGAAACCCGAGGAATGGGAGCATATAGCGCAGGCGGTTTCTCTGCTCGCGGGAAGCGATATTCTGATTGACGACACATCGGGAATAACCGTCACCGGTATGAAAGCCAAACTCAGACGGGTCGATAATCTGGGACTTGTAGTTATTGACTATCTACAGCTTATGCAGTCAGACCGCCACATAGACAACCGTGTGCAGGAGGTAGCCGAGATATCACGCGCGATGAAAATTATGGCAAAAGAACTGATGGTGCCTGTCATTTGCTGTGCCCAACTGTCCAGAGGTCCCGAATCAAGGACAGTTAAAAAACCGATGCTGTCCGATCTTCGCGACTCCGGCGCCATTGAGCAGGACGCCGACGTGGTCATATTTTTGTACCGCGACGATTATTACAAAAACGCCGAGGGCAATGACGTACCTGCCGACACGGAACAGAATGTGGCGGAAATCATTGTCGCGAAAAACAGACACGGCTCCACCGACACAATAAAAATCGGTTGGACGGGAAGGTACACAAAGTTCAGAGAGCTTGCGCAGGAGGACACTCCCCATTGAACCATAAACTTAAGTTTAACCGTGTCATCGTCTTAAACGCTTAAGATACAAAATTTATCTGACGGCACGGTTAGCCCTCACAAAGACACCGAACGACAATCTTCGGGAAAGTTAACTTAGCGTGAAAAATATATTACATCGCATCAGAACGCGGCAGGCTTCACGCATAAATTTTCTGAAAGGCTGAACGCTTTTTGTTTTGCTTTGCGAAATCGTTTCGCATAACGAATTGTTTCGCATAACGAAACCAAAAATTTTTTATATCTGTTTGCGCCGCCTTAAGGCGGCATGGGAAATTAATATGACAAATACTCCTTCCTTTTTTGAGGAACCTCATCTTATGGCAAACATGCCGCCGGACAGCCCTGTATTGCTCGGACTTTCGGGGGGAGCGGATTCGGTTTCGCTGCTCCATATGCTGTGCCGTTTGAGAGAGCAATTCGGATTTGAACTGTACGCCGCGCATCTTAATCATAACATACGCACAGAGGAATACGACAACGAAGCTTTGCGGGACGAAAAGTTCTGTGAGGAAATATGCGGTCAGTTGAATGTGAAACTGTTTGTAAAACACGTTGACATTCCGGCTATCCGCAAAAAATCCCAAAACAGTCTTGAAACCGAGGCGAGAAATCAAAGATACGAATTTTTCGCCGACTGTATGAAAACCGCCGGCATTAAAATCCTTGCGACCGCACACAACGCCGACGACAACCTTGAGACAATAATATCCAACCTTTCAAGAGGCTGCGGCATGGACGGAATCTGCGGCATACCCCGCATGAGAAAATTTTCCGGTACAGACGGCGGAATGATTGTGCGACCGATCCTGTCGGCAACCAAACAGGATATTCTTAAATATTGTAAAGAACACGGCCTTGATTACAAAATCGACAGTACAAACTATGAAAACGACTGTACAAGAAACCGGATACGCCACATAATAATCCCCGAGCTTGAAGACATGTTCGGTTCTCCTCAGAGGTCTGCGACAAGATTTTCCCGAAGCATGTATGAAAACCTGTGTTTTTTGGACGAATGCGCGCAAAATTTTATTTCCGAGATTGAAAATTTCACGCGAAACGGCTCCGGCAATCCGGAAATTCCGCTTGAAAAGTTTGAAAAACTTCATATTGCCCTGAAAAAGCGCGTGCTTTCCGACCTGTTTCAGAAACTGACCGGCAAAGCTTTGGAGGCTGTACACCTTGAGTCGGTAATTATCCTTGCCGAAAAAAAATCGCCTCACTCGTCAGTCTCTCTTCCGTGCGGATTTTGCGGTAAAATCGAGAATGATTTTCTTGTTTTTTCCCCGGAACGGAAAAATATCAACCGCGCGGACAACCGGACAAAAATCAACTCTGAGCGTGCGCCTACTCAACTGAAAACCGGCTTTAACACCGTTTCGGATTCACCGTTCGGCATTTATTTGCAGATTTGTAAAGATTTTAACGACAGTCCGCCAAAACAATTAAATATTTACAAATTGTATACATCTGCAAGTATTAAAAGTGATACAATATTACCGTTGTTTGTTCGGACAAGGCACGCCGGCGACAAAATAAAAGACGGCGGAATGTCAAAAAAAATCAAAAAACTGATGTGCGATAAAAAAGTGCCGTTGGAATACAGGGATTTACTCCCCATCATACAAAATGAGTCTGAAATTCTGTATGTACCGCTCTGCGCCGTATCGGACAGCGCAAAGACAAACGGCTGTGACAGGCGTATTTGTATCGGCATTTATATAAAATCAAACGAGAACAACCAAAAAGCCCCGAATTAAAGCTTATAAAAGAAACATCGTGAAAAATTTTTTGCCATGTAGTATCGCAATTATTTCACGCATATATTTTCTGAAAAGCCGGAAATTTCTTATTTTGCTTTGCAAAAATGTCTCACCTTGCGAAATTGTTTCGCTTGGTCAAAACCAAAATTTTTATGTTCTGTTTGTGTCGCCCGCGGCGACATGGGAGATTAAAATGAATACGGATATTTCAAAAATACTCATAGATAAAGACGAGCTTGAAAAGATTACCGATCATATTGCCGAAAAAATAAATCGGGACTATGCCGACATTTCAAAACCGCTGCTGTTGCTTATCATTCTAAAAGGCTCGGTTATGTTTGCTGCCGATCTCATGAAAAAGATCACACTTCCCTTGGAGATTGAATTCATGAAAGTCTCTTCTTACGGCGCGGGGACAAAAAATTCGGGAGAAATCAAAATTCATCTTGATCTGACCCGCGACCACCTTGAGATGTATAATATATTGATTATTGAAGACATTATAGACAGCGGAAGAACCCTGTCAAGGCTGTCCCAGCTTTTGAAAAACCGAAACGCCAACAGCGTAAAAACGTGCATTTTGCTTGACAAACCGTCAAGACGTGAAGTTCCGTTTACACCGGATTACGTGGGACGTGTGATTCCGGATGAATTTGTCGTGGGATACGGACTCGATTATAATGAAAAATACAGAAATCTGCCTTATGTGGGTATACTTAAACCCGAGGTATATTCCTGATATACTTAATATATAATTAATATTGTTATGTTATATTCAATAATAATATGATATTTCGCGTCAGCGGATTTAAAGGAGGTATAAATGAAAAAAAATATAAGGAATGTTATTTTTTACGTGCTCCTTATTGTGGGTGTGATAGTTATCTGCGCTTTTCTCTTCAGGCAGCCGCAGACGGAAAATGTAACATATGACGACATTTATATGTACTTCATTAATGAAGAAGTAGATAAATACAACCTGGACTCCGACAATATCCTGACCCTTGAGCTGAAAAACGGAGAAACCGTGAAATATGAACTTGCCAACGTCAGTATATTTTACAATGATCTGAGTGATACTATCAAATCGCAGATCGAAGAAGGTATTCTGACGGAGGTCGAATATATACCCGCCAAGCAGATATCCGCATGGCTCGCGTATCTGCCGCTGATACTTATGATAGTGTTTGTCATAGTAATGTATGTCATTATGGCAAAGCAGATGAGCGGCGGCGGAGCCGGTAAGATAAACAGCTTCGGCAAGGCCCGCACTAAAGTGGCAAATGTCAACGACAAATCAAGAGTCACATTTAAAGATGTCGCCGGGGCCGACGAGGAAAAGGAAGAGCTTGAGGAAGTCGTGGAATTTCTGAAGGACCCCGCGAAGTTCGCAAAGCTCGGCGCAAAAATTCCTCACGGAGTTCTGCTCGTAGGCCCTCCCGGAACCGGTAAGACCCTGCTTGCCAAGGCGGTAGCGGGAGAAGCCGGTGTGCCTTTCTTCTCAATTTCCGGTTCGGACTTTGTGGAAATGTATGTCGGCGTAGGAGCTTCACGTGTACGCGACCTGTTTGAGACCGCAAGAAAAGCTCAGTCCTCGATTATATTCATAGACGAAATCGACGCCGTCGGACGTCACAGAGGCGCGGGTCTCGGAGGCGGTCATGACGAAAGAGAACAGACGCTGAACCAGTTGCTTGTGGAAATGGACGGATTCGGTTCTCATGACGGCATAATAGTCATTGCGGCTACCAACCGTCCCGACATTCTTGATCCCGCGCTGCTCAGACCCGGAAGATTTGACCGTCAGATTACCGTAAATTATCCGGATATCAACGGACGTGTGGATATCCTCAAGGTACACTCCAAAAACAAACCTTTGGAATCCTCGGTTGACCTCAAGGAAGTCGCCCGTATGACCGTAGGCTTTACCGGAGCCGACCTTGCGAACCTGCTGAACGAAGCGGCGTTGCTCGCGACCCGCCGAAACAAAAATCTGATCGGCATGGAAGATATAGCCGACGCGTTTATCAAAGTTATCGCGGGACCCAAAAAGAAGTCGAGAGTCATGAAAACCGAGGAAAAGGAAAAGACCGCATACCACGAAGCCGGTCACGCAATTATCGCGTATTATCTCGATCTTGACCCGGTTCAGCAGATATCTATCATTCCGAGCGGCAGAGCTTTGGGCTACACTCTCAATCCTCCCACAGAAGACAAATACAGCGAATATAAGAGCGGTCTCAACAAAGAAATCGCCATGTTGCTCGGCGGACGCGCCGCGGAAGAAATCATATATCAGGACGTCACCGGAGGCGCTTCAAATGATATTCAGCGCGCCACCGAAATCGCGAAAAAGATGGTTACAAGACTCGGTATGTCCGACATACTCGGTCCCAGATGTTTCGGAACCGACCAGAGCGAAGTATTCCTGGGCAGAGACTTTTCATCGTCTCAGGATTATTCCGAAGAAATTGCCGCAAAGATCGACAATGAAATTCACAAAATTATCTCCAACGCTTATCAGACTGCCAAGGATATAATCAAAGAACACATTGACAAAATGCATTTCATCAAGGATTTCCTGCTCAAAAATGAAATTATGGACGGCGACCAATTCAAGGCAATTATGGAATCGGAAGCTCCTACAATAGAGGAAATCGAAAAGATCTCCGAGGATAAAAAGCAGAAGAGCCGCGATGAGGCAAGAGCGCGTCAGGAAGCCGAGGAAAAGGCACGTCAAGAGGCCGAAAGACAAAAGGCTATTGAAGCTCAGATGTCTGCGTCCGCGGAAAATGAATTGCCCGGTCAATCACAGGCAGACAGCCAAAACTCATCGAATGAAGAAGCCGGTTCAAATCAGGGCGATGATTCAAAGGATAACAACGGCAACAACAGTAACAGCAGTGACGGCTCGCTTTAATTATCGTAGAGTAAAGCTATAGTATAAAACGGGTCCGAGTAAAATTGAATTATTTGCTCACTCCATTGAATAACTAAAATTTACCCGCTGTCTTTAAAAGACGGCGGGTAAATCATTGACGCAAAAACCGAAATATTTTTCAAGCCTGACTCAATACTCAATAAAATCAAATTTAATTCACACTGTAGTCGGGCAAATACCGGGTTCAGGTAAAAATCATTATACAAATCTTTAGCAAAATACTATACATAAAAAAACCGGAGAAATACGTAATTTCCCCGGTTCATTTCCGCGTCCCTATGAAATTAATCCTCAACAATAAAGGGCTTGAGCTGTTCAATAAGCTCAGACGCTCTTTCATCATCACTGTAAGTAAGCTTAATGGGATTGCGAAGATCCAAGCTGAAAATACCCAAAATCGACTTTCCGTCCACCTTATAGCGTCCGGATTCAAGATCAACGTCTCCGTCAAATCCTACAAGAACATTGACAAGCTTGTACACATCATTGATTTCCTTAAGACGAATGTTAACCGATGCCATTTTTACACCTCCGTAATAACTTTTACAATTAGCACAACACTCCAATAATATTATATAATAATATTTGCCGATTGTCAAGATATTATTTTACATAATTTACATGCAGAAGATGATGTTTTTCGCCTCCGAATGAGGAAAGAAGCTCTTCTACCTGCTTATTCTGCTGGGAAGTGCGTATCACGCTGCGTTCGTCAGAGCTGTAAAGCCCCCTTGCCCGGTTGTTTTTGGTACCGTCGTCTTCAGCGTGGGGCTGCCCGCCTCCGCAAATACATCCTCCGGGACAAGCCATCACTTCGACAAGATCGTAATGCTTTCCCTCCTTTATAGATTCCAGCAGCGCCGACGTGTTGGCAAGTCCGCTGACAACAGCTATCTTTATTTCTCTGTCAGACAACTTAACACAGGCTTCCTTGACGCCCTCAAGACCTCTTACTCCGGTGTACGATATTTCCTCAAGCGCGCTGTCGCTGCTGTCGTTTGCCGCTTTTCTGATAACCGCCTCGGTCACTCCTCCCGTAACTCCGAAAATAACTCCGGCGCCCGAAGACGGTCCGTACACGGAATCCGGATCGGAAGGCTTTATCTTATCGAACATAAGACCGCTCTGCTTAATCATCTTTATCAGCTCGACAGTCGTAATAACCGCGTCTACCATGCCGGCAAATTCTTCCCTTTTCGCCTCAAATTTTTTCGCGGTACAGGGCATGACGGCTATATGATAATGCTTTTTCCCCTCCGACGCACACTTTTTGTCGAGCTTTTTGCTCAACGCCGACGCAAGCATCTGCATCGGTGAGCGGCATGTCGATATCTGAGGAAGCAATTCGGGATAATTCTTTTCGGCAAATCTGATCCATCCGGGACAGCAGGACGTAAACATCGGGAGCTTATCCCCGTTTTCAAGTTTTCTTACAAATTCCTCGGTCTCTTCAAATACGGTCATATCCGCGCCGACCGTTGTATCGTAAACCTCATCGACTCCCATATACCTTAAAGCAGTACATATTTTGCCGATCACATTTTCTCCGTCTTCAAGACCGAATTCCTTGCTTACGGCGACACGTACCGCGGGAGCTATCTGTGCCGTCACATACGTGTCTTTATCCGCGAGAGCGTCCCAGACCTTCTGAGTATCGTTCCTGACCGTTATGGCGCCGGTCGGGCAATATGCGGCGCACTGACCGCAGCCTATACAGTTTGTCCGGGATATCGGTACTCCGAAAGCGGTGCTTACCGTAACCTTCGAGCTTCTTTTGGCAAACGCGATGGCGCCGACATTCTGTATTTCGGAGCAGACGCGCACACACGCGCCGCACAGAATACATTTGCTCGCGTCACGCACTATGCACGCCGAGGAATCGTCAATCTCGGGCTCTTTTTTCGTATTCGGGAACCTGACGTCCGTCAGACCGTATTTTGCCGCAAATTCGCGCAGCTTACACGAATCGTTCTTTTCGCAAGTGGTACAGTCGCGGCAGTGATTTGCCAGCAAAAGCTCAAGTATATCCTTTCTGTACCTGCGAAGTCTCGCGGTATTTGTTTTAACCGCCATTCCCGCTCTCGGAATTGTAGAGCAGGAGGAATCGATTCTGCCCTTTTCATCCTCAAACACGCACATACGGCAGGCGCCGTATATTGAAAGCTCGGGATAATAGCAAAATGTAGGCATATCAATTCCCGCTTTTCTTATTACCTCAAGCAGGTTGCGTTCCCCGTCAAGCTCGACTTCAATTCCATCTACGGTAATTGTATTTTTCTCTTTGTTTTCCATAGATCATTCCTCACTAATTGCCTTGAATTTGCAGGTTGACATACATGCCTGACATTTTATACATTTGCTCTGATCTATATGGAACGGGGACTTGATCTTTCCGGAAATGGCTCCCACAGGACATACCTTGGAGCACGCCGAACAGCCCTTGCACTTATTGGGGTCAATGACAATCTTAGCAAGCTTTTTGCATGTATGAGTAGGGCATCTCTTTTCATAGATATGCGCCTCATATTCATCTCTGAAATATTTAATCGTACTGAGCACCGGATTCGGGGCGGATTTTCCGAGCCCGCAGAGCGCGCTTGACGAAACCGTATCAGCAAGCTCAAGCAGTCTCTCGATATCTCCCGGCTCTCCTCTGCCCTCAACTATATTTTCAAGTATCTCAAGCATACGCTTTGTACCTTCACGGCACGGCGTGCATTTTCCGCATGACTCGCTTTGAGTGAAATTCATAAAAAATCTGGCAACCTCAACCATACAGGTATTGCTGTCCATTACGACCAGACCTCCGGAGCCTATCATGGCTCCCGCCTTCTTCAGAGAATCAAAATCAAGCGGCATATCAAGATGCTCTTTTGTCAGGCACCCTCCCGAGGGTCCGCCTATCTGCACCGCCTTGAACTCCCCGCCGTTTTTAATGCCTCCGCCGATATCGTATATTATCTCTCTCAAAGTCGTTCCCATCGGAACCTCAATGAGCCCCGTGTTGGCTATATTGCCGGTAAGCGCGAATGCCTTGGTTCCGGGGCTGTTTTCAGGTCCTATACTCTTATACCAGCCCGCCCCGTTAAGTATTATGGCGGGAACATTGGCAAAGGTCTCGACATTGTTTAAGACCGTAGGCTTTTCAAACAATCCCTGTTCAACGGTTCTCGGCGGCTTTACGCGGGGCATTCCTCTTTTGCCCTCAATAGACGCGGTAAGAGCCGAGCCCTCTCCGCATACAAAAGCGCCCGCCCCTCTGTTGACATGCATATGAAATGAAAACGACGTCCCGAGTATGTTGTCGCCCAAAAGCCCCATCTGCTTTGCCTGCTGTATCGCTATGCAAAGATGGCTGTACGCCATGGGATACTCGGCTCTTACATAGATGTAGCCCTCGCTTGCTCCGGTTGCGATTCCGGCAATCATCATTCCCTCAATCATTTTATGAGGGTCTCCCTCCATAACGCTTCGGTCCATGAAAGCGCCGGGGTCTCCCTCGTCACCGTTGCATACGATATACTTCGGAAGCGCCTTTTGTCTCTGTACCTGAGACCACTTTTTGCCGGTCGGAAATCCTCCGCCTCCTCTGCCCCGCAGATTGGAGTCCGACACCTCGCTTACAATCTCATCGGGAGACATTTCAAACAACGCCTTTTCAAAAGCCATATATCCGCCGTTCGCGATATAGTCTCTTATAGACGCCGCTTCAAGTCTGCCGCAATTCTCAAGCATTATTTTTGTCTGTCTTTTATAAAACGGAATTTCACTGAGCGACGGATAGCTGACGCCGTCTCTCTTATATGTAAGATGCGGTATAAGCTGACCGCCTATTATGGTCTTTTCCACTATTTCATTGCAATCCTCGGGCTTTACCTTGGTATAAAGCCAGCCCTGCGGCTCAAATCTCACAAGCGGTCCAAGCTCGCAAAAGCCCTGACATCCGCTTCTTTTGACGCCTACCTTAGGATTGTCGTCTTCAAGGTCATATCCCACCTCAACTTCACAAGGCACGCCTTTTTCGACAAGAAGGTGCTTAATGCGGTCAAGTATATCCATAGAGCCGCCCGAAACACATCCTATTCCGCCGCAGACTATGACTCTTTTGACTTCCGCCGCATAGTTTTTCTGCAATATTTTTCGTATTGCGACAAGGTCTTCCCGCGTCTCAAGTCTCATCCTTATAAGCCTCCCTCTTCAGCTCATTAAGTATGGCAACGGCTTTTTCCGGAGTCATTGTGGGGTGCACGACATCGTTTATTGTCATAGCCGGAGCAAGTCCGCACGCGCCGAGACACGACACCGTTTCAACCGTAAATTTAAGGTCGTCGGTCGTTTTCTTATCCGCAGACAGACCAAGCTCTTTTCTGAGCGCCTCAAGCACCGGAAGCGAAAGCCTGACATGGCACGCGGTGCCGTCACATACTTTTATCACATATCTTCCCTTGGGTTCAAGAGAAAAATTTTCATAAAATGTCGCGACTCCGTAAATCGTCGCCTCGCTCACGCCCATCTTTTCCGAAATATACGGAAATATTTCCTGGGGCAAATAGCGGTAATACTCCTGTATCGCCTGCAATATCGCAATGGTATTGCACTGCTTACAACCTATTTCACCGAGAATACGGTCAACGACCGCATAATCAAATGTAGAAGAATTCATCTTTTCCTCCGGTCTTAATATAAACAAAATTTTACCGGCGGTTTTTTATGACAGAAAAAGTCAAAAACCGTTCCGGAAAATCCGGTAATCGCATCGGCACCCAAAGCCAATGCCGTTTTTACTTTTATTTGGCGGCTTTTCGCACACCCGCTATCCATAACAGTGGGGCGGGTGGCTACGCTCCCGCCGCATCTGTTCTTTATTTTTTTATAATTCGGTTTGCAATGTCGCTTATCTGGCGCTTATATAATCGTCTATCGCTTTGGCGGCGGTCTTTCCCGCTCCCATGGCGAGTATGACCGTGGCGGCGCCGGTTACGGCGTCTCCGCCGGCATATACGCCGTCTCTTGACGTCTTTCCGGTCTCTTCCTCGACAATGATTCCGCCGTGGCTGTTTACCTCAAGACCTTTTGTGGTGGACTTTATAAGCGGGTTGGGAGATGTTCCGATAGACATAATGACACAGTCAACGTCAAGCACAAACTCGCTGCCTGGAACCTCCACGGGTCTGCGTCTTCCCTTTTCGTCCGGCTCTCCGAGCTCACATCTGATGCATTTGATACCTGTGACAAATCCGTTCATGGGGTCTCTCTTGTCGTCGGGATTGTTATAGCCCAATATTTCTACCGGATTGCACAGTATCTTAAACTGCACTCCCTCTTCCATGGCATGTTCGACTTCCTCATGGCGCGCGGGAATTTCCTCCATCGACCGGCGATAAACAATATAGACCTCTTCCGCGCCCAGCCTCAACGCCGTTCTCGCGGCGTCCATCGCGACGTTTCCTCCTCCTACAACCGCCACCTTTTTGGCGTGCATGATAGGAGTAGAAGAATCGTCTCTGTAGGCTTTCATCAGATTGCTTCTCGTAAGAAACTCATTAGCCGAATATACGCCCTTGAGCGACTCTCCGGGAATATTCATAAACCTGGGAAGCCCGGCTCCCGAACCCACAAAAACAGCCTCGTACCCGTCTTCAAAGAGCTCGTCTATCGTAATCGTCTTACCTACGACCACATTTGTCTCTATATCCACTCCGAGCGCCTTAAGAGTATCAATTTCCTTCTGAACAATCGCCTTCGGCAGCCTGAATTCGGGAATTCCGTATACGAGCACTCCTCCCGCAAGATGAAGCGCCTCAAATACAGTTACCTTGTATCCCTTCTTCGCAAGGTCTCCGGCACAGGTGAGCCCTGAAGGGCCTGAGCCCACTACAGCCACCTTATGACCGTTCGATTCCGGTACGGCGGGCATCTCCTTGCAATACGTATTGTGCCAGTCCGCGACAAATCTTTCAAGACGTCCGATACCTACCGGCTCTCCCTTGATTCCTCTGACACACTTAGCCTCACACTGCGTCTCCTGAGGACATACACGTCCGCAGACCGCGGGCAGGGACGATGATTTATTGATCACCTGATATGCTCCCTCGAAATCTCCCTCTTTTATTTTGGATATAAATTCGGGTATATGTATTTTGACGGGACATCCCTCGGTACAAGGCATATTTTTGCAGTTGAGACATCTCATAGCTTCGTCCATTGCTATATCCTCGGTATATCCCGTAGCGACTTCATTGAAATTATGCGCCCTTACTTTCGGATCCTGTGCCGGCATCGGGTTTTTATTCGGCGACATATTGGCTTTCGGCATTTTATTTTACCTCCTTCTTGAAAAGATTGCAGGTCTCTTCATATGCGTGCCGCTCAAACGGCCTGTACATCATTCCTCTTGACATTGCCTCATCGAAATCGACCTCAAACCCGTCGAAGTCGGGACCGTCAACACACGCGAATTTTGTCTTTCCTCCCACGGTAAGACGGCACCCGCCGCACATTCCCGTTCCGTCTATCATTATCGGGTTCATTGATACCACGGTGGGTATATTCGCGGGCTTTGTCGTCGCGACGACGAATTTCATCATTATAACAGGACCTATGGCGATAACCTTGTCGTATTTTTCGCCCCTGTCTATAGCCTCTTTCAGAGGTACCGTAACCACTCCCTGTCTGCCGTAGCTGCCGTCGTCGGTCATTATGTCAAGCCTGTCCGAAGCGGCCCTGAATTCATCTTCGAGTATAAGCAAATCCTTTGATCTGAAGCCTATAATCGAGTGTACCTCGCACCCCAGCTCATGAAACTTCTGCGCTACCGGCAAAGCAATGGCGCATCCTACACCTCCGCCCACAATGCATACCTTTTTTACTCCCTCCGTATGGGTAGGTACTCCGAGAGGTCCTACAAAATCCTGAATGTAGTCGCCTTCGTTCTTGTGATTAAGCAGTTCGGTCGTTGCGCCGACAATCTGAAATATGATCTTCACCGTTCCGGCGTCGCGGTCGTATCCCGCGACGGTAAGCGGTATTCTCTCGCCGTCCTCGTTCACCCTGAGAATGATAAACTGACCCGCTTCAGCCTTTTTTGCGACCATAGGCGCTTCGATGTCCATCATGGTAACCGTCGGATTCAATTCTCTTTTTCTAACTATTCTGTACATTGCGTTTCCTTTCCAAGCCCCCATGCATAGGAGACTGAATTTCGTTTGATGATTTTATATATAAATAAACTGTACATGTCTTAAAATTTTTCCTGTCCGAAAAAATAATAACATTTGTTCCGGTCGAAAAAATCTATCCAATATATTATAGCAAAATTAATCTTTTCTGTCAAGTACAAAAGCCCAAATAAATCTGATTTTGCTCATGAAATTCTAAACTTAAACTGAAAAATTTCACAGTATATGTATAATTTTTATATATATGAATTATCTCCGAAAAACATTTTGAATTCAAAAATCATATACAAATATAAACTTGATTACACAATTGTTATAATAAATGTTGCACAATATTATATCTTTGTACATTTATTTCTGATATAATTTATGTGTAAGAAAAAGGAGAATATATCAGTAACCGCGTCGAAAAAACAAAATTACAAAATTATCGCCAAAAGCGATATTATTATATCAAGACTGTCCGTAGGACAAATCGTCCCAAGACGGAACGGAGGTTTTTATGAAAATAAACATTGTGGGCAGACAACTTAACGTATACGACGACACAAAAAAACAAATCAACGAAAAGCTTTCAAAACTGAACAAATTTTTCAGCGACGAGTGTACGGCAACCGTAACGCTCAGCCATAAGCACGGAGTCGCCAACATGGAAATTACGATAAGGGCGGCAAATACAATTTTCAGAAGCGAGGTAGAAGAAGAAAGTTTCAGATCCGCGCTCGACAAATCAATAGATAATATAGAAAGACAAATCAGAAAAAACAAAACAAGACTGCAAAAAAGACTTCGTGAGGGCGGTTTGCCAGTGGAAGACAAATTTGAAATCTACGACAACCTTGAGGATATAGAGGAAGAGGGCGAATTCATAATCAGAACCAAGAAATTTGAATATTCTCCGATGTCCCCCGAGGAAGCGATAATGCAGATGAATCTGCTCGGTCACAGCTTTTTCGTGTTCAATGACGATCAGACAAACGAAACCTGCGTTGTATATAAGCGCAAGGACGGAAATTACGGTCTGATAATCCCCGAATAAAAACGATAACAACACCGGAGTGTATATAAAAAAACAGGTTGCCGCGGATCTTTGCATGACAAGTATAAAGTTAAATCTTCGCATGTAATGGCAACGCGGCTTATGTGTAAGATATTAAGAAAATACGCTTCGGGTTTGTATACAATAAAATATAAAAACTACAGGCTGCCGTGCAAAAAATACGGCAGCCTGATTTTAAAGAAAATTATCAACAAACAATTGTAAATAAAATGCACGGTTAAAAACATCAATTTCCTTCATACCTGTCATGTAACTTTAACCCGTTCAGCAAACCGGCACCGGTTCTCCCGGCGCGGGGGGGCAGGATCTCTGTCAATAGTTGTGTTCACTTCGCTGTCCCACGAAACTGTGATCTCAGAGCCGTTACAGACTAAAACACCCGTTCGGACCGCGTCCTGTTTCATATATTCCGTCTCTTTGACACACAGTACACCGTCTCTCAAAAACAGATAATAGTCATGTTGACTTCTATCCAAAAGAATAAATATTGATGTCTTTGTCGTGTAATCTATGATCTCGATTCTCTTATCCACGATGCCGCTGCCAAAGTTCATGCAGAAACACAATTCGGGACACCCGTCACCCGTCAGATCGCTCAGATAGAAGCTCTCGCAGCCGTAACCGATTCCTCCGAGCAGATGTTCTCCGTCCGCGTAGATCTCACCATTGTCCCTAAATTCAATAGTTTCATAGCCGAGCTCATATATGGAAATTGAAAAATACGGATTGCGCTCACCGCCATCATCGGGATGATGAGAATCCCATATTCTTTTTCCTGCCGTACTTGAGGAAACGGTAAACTCTACCCAAGTACCGCAAAGCGTTCCGCTGCCCGAATTGAAATCACAGCAAAGCCGATATTTTCCTTCTTTTGTTAAGTCGAAACCTCCCGCAGAATATGTCTTTTCAATTTCGGTATTTGGCATAACAATATTCGCTACACCCGGAACAATATGCTCTCCGACCATTACGCTCTCCCATTTTCCGGTATCCGCATCATAATATTCAATATCATATGCTTCGCCGAACAGTACTTCCCGGCTCGTTTCGTTGTGCCATGTAACCGTTATGCTGTTTTCCGTTACGGATTTAAGCGTTAAATAAATGCCCTCATAATCCGTATAGATGTCATCATTGGGATCAGCATTGATTTTTGTGCTGTCTGTTTTCGAAGTACCGCCATTGTCATTTGTTGTTTCCCCTTGTTCTTCGTACCGTGTATCCGTACATCCGCAAAAGGCAGAAAGACATATTACAATAGCAAACAGAAAGGCCAAAATTTTCTTCATTTTTACGCACCTCCTAACGAATGTTCTTCAAAAACGTGAAAATGTCGCGGATTAAAGTTAATATGGTTCGTAAAATGTTGCAAAAAGCAAAAAAAGTCAAAAAAACAACTCTAAAACCGGAAAACTTTGTAAAACAAGGATTTTCAGAATAGATTGCATTTTTGACCATACGGTTATGGGGTGAGTAATGGGGCTTGAACCCACGGCCTTCAGGGCCACAACCTGACGCTCTAGCCAACTGAGCTATACCCACCATAAAAAAATTCAGACGCCTGGCGTGCCTTGAGGGATTCGAACCCCCGACCTACTGCTTAGAAGGCAGTTGCTCTATCCGACTGAGCTAAAGGCACATATAAAATAATGGAGCGAGTGATGGGAATCGAACCCACGCGACCAGCTTGGAAGGCTGGGATTCTACCATTGAACTACACTCGCAAAAATATAAGCAAATTTTTTATTTATTCGGAACCGCTCATATATAATATCACATTTCTTTCATTTTGTCAATAGCTTTTTTAAAAAAATTTTCTTTTTTCTTCTGTGTTGTAAATAGATATGACCCAAAAAGTCTGAAAATAATAAAGATATGGTTATATACGCGTCAGGAAGTCTT
>CALWJX010000032.1 GCA_944381085.1 uncultured Clostridia bacterium | reverse complement strand
ACGGGGGCTTTCTGTCCTTTTTGTCATCGTTCCGTTACGCAGAATTCGATTTCTGCTGTTGCGCGGTGTTGCCTTAATAATATTAATTACAGCAATTATTAAGCAAGTTGCAAATAATATCTTAATTAAATATTTAATAATAAAAAATACAGGACTTTCTACCATAATATTTTTAGTTTCTCCATTATTAGTAAATTCCAAAACAGCTGGAAATATAATTCCTCCTTTTATTTTTGCATTTATTTTTTCATCTTTTGTTTCGGACATTACAATTTCTGTTGATGAACTTTCATATTTATTTATAATTTCACCCGTATCTACATCATATACATAAATCAATTTGTCACGGTAATCATATCTGCATAACTCATTAGATTGATTTTTAAACAATACACTCATGCCATAACTTGGAAATTTAATATAATATTTAAAATTTCCTGCAACGTCATAAACACATATTTTATTATAGTTTCCATCCAACAAACAAATATCATCGTCAACAACAACAAATGTCTGTGGTGAAAAAGCAAATGGTTTACTATCAGATATCTCATTACTTTGTTGTGATGTAATGATTATATATGAAAAAAATATTGCTGACATGATAACAAAACATAATATAAATATCAGAAAATGTTTCATAATAATCACCTCATGTCGCCTTTGGCGACTCAAATAGATATGAATATATTTAATATTGCATAGGCATAGTCACCAATAAAAAACTATACTTCTTTTTCAATCCAATGCGGTTTGGATACTATGTTACTCACATCCTCATCATCACGCGGATACAATGTAATTTCACCCTCATGAATAATTGATGAGAAAAACACGCTGCCATCTGCTCGGTAAAATGTCGGATCATCCGGATTAGTCTGACCCCAGCCAAGCAAAAGCTTGAAAATACTGTCAGTCATTGATATTAACAATTCACATAATTCCGGACAGACGCGGTAATATTTTCTGTAAGGCTGAATTTTTTGACCGGGTCTTCCATATCTGACTTTCTCGTCAATTATGTTATCATCCTTTTCAACATTAAATTTTTCGAGTTCGTTCAAATAAGAAACAACATCCGGATCCAATATTATAAAAGACATAGTTTTGCTGTATTTGCAGCAAGTTCTCATCAATTCCTTGTAATCCTCGCCTGATATATCATACTCCTCCCACCCGGTAGGATCGGTATCATAAAAATTATATATTTTCATATTAATCTCCTTTGCTGCTACAGTTTTATGTTTTACATAGTGAAAACTTTTCAAAAAATTTATGCATAAAATCATATGCACTTTGACGCAAAAAAGTAAAACTTTTATGCTATCCCCTACGGCTACAATCAATGCCATCCATACGGCGGGAGCAGAATTTTTTCAATATGATTTCATACGAATTATTGTATATATTGTCATCATTCTTCACTCAACCATCTGAGAGAATAATTATGAATCAGAGTATACTTCATTATACCCGATACTATATACATTTTCCCAAGTACAAAACATCAGCTTGTCCTCATAATGTATTACACCGACAACATTAGAAATCGGCAATTGTACTGAAAAAGCTTCATTTTCCATATCTACAAGCCAACATTCCTCATTGGCGGTAATAAACGTTTTTGAATCCTCTATGCTATTAAAACGGTATGTTATCTCGGGATAACCCTCTTCAAAACATTTCGGTATATATGTTTTTTCTGATATATTGCCATCGTAGTCACTTATAGCTCCGTTTCTGTACAGTATGAAATCATCTCCAAAGTATAAGGGTCTCAATGGTGTTACATTTACTTTTTCATCAAGCACTTTTTCTTCTTTTAAATCATATTCATACCTCCTTATTTCATTTAAATTTTTATCTTTAACTTCATTAACTCCTCTCTCATTTATTATAGTGATTTTGTTGTTTTTCATAGTGTACATTTTTGTACATCCATATACAGGCAGGGTAAATAATTTCTTATACGTTCCGTCATAATTTATACGTACCAATGTGGAAACACAGTCTTTGTCTATAAAATCATATATGACTTTTGACTCTATATCTATACTTGGTTTTGTATCCGGATTAATATATGCTTTTGGTTTCACTTTAGTAAATGTTAATGAACTTAAATTTATAAAGTAATATATGCCATGAGTAGATTTCACTATAAGTTCATCTGCGGATATGAATTCTCCCCAAAATGCGTTTCGTGATTTGATAGAAATTATCTCCTCTTTTTGATTTTTCCTGTTGAATACCTTCGTTGTATTTCCGATATATGCTATATATTTGTCGTTATAAGCTATATACCACGCTTTATTTTTCAGTTTCTCTAACATATTTTATTTTCTCCTTTTTATGTTATCGGTAAATTTAATTAATCAACATTTGATGTCAATCCTAAAAAATTATAATTTAATTAACACTAAAATATTAATTAATGTAGCTATGGCAAATGGCATAAAACCTAATAAAAACAGACCGATTTTATTTTGTATTTTCCCTTCTTTAACCAATTTTTTGTAATTTAAAATATATATCACATCTGAAAACAATAGGATTAAATTTGGAATTACAAGTCCCCGCATGACAAAAGGATTGTCATTGTTTCTGTTAAATTCATATTTAAAATAAATATTGCTAATAATCAGTATTACAGATGCAATATAAGAAAAAATAATTAATGTTTTATAGTTCTCAATAAAGAAACCTTTTGATTCTTTTTTCATTTTATATGTAGTGCAATATTATGCATATACTCCTTTTAATAATTTAGTACAGCAAATGTTTTTTTCCAAACAGATATGACAAAACTCCGGCATTGGCGCAAAGAGCGCAGAATACCGGAGTTATATTATTTAATTGAGTCACAATAACCGGAAGACGTGACAAGATAACATGTGTGGGCACATGTTCTTAACCGTATTTTACAAATAAATATCGAACCCGCGTAAACTTGTCTCATAACTTGAAATCTCCTTTGATTACGGGGATAAAATCTTTTTGTTTATATTGTTATTATACACTTTTATTCTTGAACTGTCAATACAAAATAAAATAAAAAATATTATATTTATTTATGTATTGGAGAGACAAGCGCGATTTTAGCTTTGCGGTTGACAAGGTAGCGATATAGTATATCATTTTATATTTCTGTCAGAAAATTTAATAACCCCGATGATTTATATATTTATTCCCTAAAAATCTTTAACAGCATAAGGTTTGGCATACTGTATCCGTTTTCACTTGCGACTGTTTTATTTATCTGCAGTCTGAATCGGTCGGACGTCACTTCGGGAAATCCGATTTTGATTATTTGTTTGCCGTGCGCCCCGTCAAATCGTGTAATATTTTTCCATTCGTTGTCTGTATAAACCTGAAGCGTTGCCTCGGACACTCTTTTTTCCGAAATGAATTGTTCTGCCAACAGCGTATTTACAATAACGGGACAGTCAAAAATTACTTCCACCCATGGGTTGCTGTCTTCGATTTCCGAACACCAGAACGATATGTCGTATTCAGCCAGATTTTTTGGATCAATTCTGTGGGACTCTGAAGGATAAGTACTTGACGCGAGGTATCCGCATTTTAAAACATGCTCGCATACGGCAAACACTTCGATGAATAAATCTGCCGCCATTCTGTCATCCGGCACGAATTTACAGACTGACACGGGTTTGTTAAGTTCAATTACATAAAAGTTTTTTGCGGATATAAGGTCGATTTCTTTGATATATCCGTCTATATATAATTTTCCGCAGAAATGTTTACTGTATGAGCACAAAACAATACTGTTTACCCGTTCTGAATTTTCAAAATCAGCCGAAAATTGCAGATTTTCTCTATTGAAATTAACTGTTTTGTATTGCGGAAAGCTTTGATTTACCTGAGTTCTTATCAGTTCAAAGATTATTTTGTGCAAAAGTTCTTTTTCCCGTGTGTACAAATCAAGGATTTTGCCGCAGAGTCTGTCTTTATTTTTATCGTTGTACTTCAATGTATAAAAGTCTTTGTTTTCAGCAAACGCAAGTTTCATCGCAAGATATCTGAGTTGATCGTATTCTGCCGCGATTTTTGAGTATTCATCGGTCAGATTTTTAAATAAATCAGTACATTTGCAATTTTCCGCGACATATTGAAGTCTGTCAGATATAAGTTTTTTGTTTTCACATACCATATGCAGAAGTCTGTAGTCAAAGCATCTTATATTAATACCGCTCAGCGCGTCATAAAACAGCTTTGTAACTTCTATTCCGTATGCGGAAATATTGTATACCTCATAGTGATATACATTTTCAAGCTCAAGCGGCAGATCGTTTCTGTAATAATAAGAATCCTTGTAGGTTCCCTTGCCCGTAGCATAATTATATATCTCATCGGCAAAGCTGTTGAGCATGAAATCAAATTTTGCGTCTTCTCTGATTTTAAACAAACGGAAAAATTCATCCTGATTATAACACCCTTTTATTTTCGCCGCCTCAAACACCGCTTTTTCATAATCGGAAAATTTAATTTTTGCGTCATATACCGATTTGGTAACAGAGAAACACTTGCAGAAATATATTTTATCATCCGCATCGTAACCGTATATCAATATAGGATGTATATTGTGCTCATTTTCGTAAAACTGGGTTGCGGGGATATAATATTGGTCTGCCCACGCGTAAATATACTTATCATCATTTAAAAATTCTTTAAAACATTTTTCGGAGATAAAGTTCAGCGCGGTGGAAACCGTAAAAGTGTCGACGTCCATTACTCCCGTATAAAAATTTTTATAGTCGGTATAATCGTAGACAGTAGGGTATTCGTAACGGTAAAATACGTTGATGAAATTGTTCATGTACCAACTCTTTGTGTTTTCGTTTATAAAAGGTATGCACAGCGGCAAAGAATGATGAGGGTAGAGTGTAACGTCGACCTTTAAATTTACAGGCAGTATTTTTTTCACGGTTAGCTCCTTTTTGAATAAAATAGTATATAGCTTTTGTGTTTTTATGGTCAAGAAAACGAAGGCAATAATGTAAATTTTTGTCATATACATAATAGCATAAATCATTTATTATGTCAAGGATATTAATTTATAATTTTAAATTATTTTTGTTTTAAACATTCATACAGTAAAATCTACGTATTGAGCCGGTATGTTTCTGACTTTATATTTTTGTTATTTCGTGAAAAAACGCAGGATTTTTTGTTCAACAAAAATCCTGCGTTAATTTGCTTATACTTCTTTTTCTGTCCAATGCGGCTTGGATACAATATTGCTTACATCCTCGTCTTCACGCGGGTACAGTGTAATTTCACCTTCATGTATGACAGATGAAAAGAATACACTGCCGTCCGCGCGATAGAATGTCGGATCTTCCGGATTGGTCTGTCCCCCGCCAAATAATAGTTTAAATATACTGTCCGTCATTGACGTAAGCAGTTCGCATAATTCAGGACAAACACGGTAATATCTCACATAAGGTTGAAATTTCTGCCCGGGATATCCATATCTTATGCTCACTTCTTTTATATTAGCTTCTTTGTCCACAGCAAATTTTTCCAATTCATTGACGTATGAAATGCCATCCGGAGCCATTATGGTAAATGCCATGGTTTTGCCGTATTTACAGCAAGTACTCATCAATTCTCTGTAATCGTCACCTGTTATATCGTATTCTTCCCAACCCGTAATGTCGGTGTCATAGAACATGAAAACTTTCATGTTTTCACCTCCTGAAGCATACTCAATAAAACGTAGCCACTTCTCTCTCCGGCTTATCTGTATACGCGCTGCTTTCCGCGTATATGACCGGACCGGGACGTCCGTACAGCTTGTTTTTTTCGATTTTTATGGTGCCTTGGATGTTTATCCAGTCCCTTGTTTTATACGCGACCGGGGATTTGAACTTACAGACAAGACCGTTGTACGCAATATCTTCCGCACAGCAGGTCATTACATGTCTTCCGATAATTACAGCGTCTTTTCCAAGCTTGATATCCCGCGCGACCAAGCCTTTGAATTTGACGGTTTTACCCTCATATTTCTGCATTTCCTCACCGAGGTCACGGTACCACAATGCGTAGTCGTCGTCTTCTATTTTGATGACCGGCGCTTCTATGTCAAAAGGCAAAGGGTCTTCTATGTCGTCATATTCAACATGACCGTCGGGATAGTCGTAAGTGATAGTCGCACGTCGTGACACAGCACGTATTATCCTATGAATTTCCTCTTTGTCGATGCTGTCCGGGGTGCGGTTGAGCACGACCATTTCACAGGTTGAAAGCTTATCAAACATAAGCGTTCTCATGTTTGTGTTGTACGCGATAAAGGTATTCGCGTCGGCAAACATCATATTCTGAAATATGAACCAACCGTCCGGAAGATTGCCGAACAGAGTGCTTAGCATCCACATGCCGTTATATTCTATGATAACTCTGTCTATTTTATGGTTGCCGGTACATTCGATCAGTTTTTCCCGCGTCAGTTCAGACTCGGAATCAATCGAAGCAAGATATACGTTTTTTCCGCTGAACTGAGAGATATCAAGCTCTTCGATTCCCTCCTCGCATACAATTATAAGGGTCTTTTCTCCCGTATTGAACCTTTCGTCGCACATGGATTCCTGTATGATATGGGTTTTACCGCCCTCCAGAAATCCGGTGAACAAATAAACGGGTATATTTGCGTTTGAAGGCATAATTATACCTCCATGCCGAACAGCCTTGAGATTTCCTGCTTGTTTATATTTGAACCTATAACACAAAGCATTCCGGTAACAGACGACGCGCCGTATCTCACATCGGGCTCGCCCGGCACGTAGTCGAAATTGATCCATTTTCCGTCGTCCGACGCCACAATTCCCTTTGCTCTGAGGATTAATCCGAATTTTTCACTGTCGGACAGCTTTTCAAGAATTTCTCTGAGCCCGTCGCAATTGAACTTTTTCGCGGTCTCGGCGCCCCAGCTGTCGAATACTTCATCGGCGTGGTGATGATCATGCCCGTGATGGTCGTGGTGATGTCCGCAGCTGCAGTTGCCGTTTTCATCGTAATGGTGTTCATGATGATGCTCGGAGTCTTCCTCATCGTGACAATGCTCATGCCCATCGCCATGATGATGGCAGCATTCATCCTCATCATGGTGGTGATGACAGTGTCCGTGTTCTTCGTCATGATGATGGCAATGTTCATGTTCGTCATCGTCATCCTCGTGATGGTGATGACAGCATTCACCGCCGTGAGTATCCTCAACCTCTGATGAAAGCTTCTTAAGCTCAGCCTCAAGAGTTGATTTGCACTCCGTGGCTTCAAGTATCTGAGCTCCGCTCAGCTGTCCCCAGGGAGTGGTTACTATGACCGCGGTTTTGTTGTGCTCTCTGAGCAACCCGACACATTCCTCAATTTTTTCATCGGAGAGCTTATCCGTATGACTCAGAATAATACATCCGGCGTGTTCGACCTGGTCGTTGAAGAATTCGCCGAAATTCTTCATGTACATTTTACATTTGGACGCGTCAACAACCGTTGTGAAACCGTTCAGCACCGCTCCTTGTTCCACAGAACTCTGAACCGCCTTTATAACGTCCGAAAGCTTGCCGACGCCCGACGGCTCGATGAGTATGCGATCTGGATGATATTGGTTTATGACTTCTTTCAAAGCTTTGGAGAAGTCTCCTACAAGCGAGCAGCAAATGCATCCCGCCTTTAGCTCGTTTATCTGTATTCCCGCTTCCGAAAGGAATCCTCCGTCGATTCCTATTGTGCCGAATTCATTTTCGATCAATACCAGATTTTCACCCTTATACCCCTCTTCAATAAGTTTTTTTATAAGAGTCGTTTTTCCTGCTCCGAGAAAACCGGAGAATATGTCGATTTTTGTCATTAAAATCCCTTCTTTTATCTTATTTTGTTTTGTAAACGTAATTCAGACGGCCGAGAGGCGCGACGTCTCCGAGTTCATAAAAGTTTTCAAAAGTTTTTATTTCTTCGGTGCTGTCTGCGACCTTGAACCAAAGCGTAAAGCTGTCCTCAAGTCCCAAATCCGACTTTTTGACCTTTACCGTCAAGGTATTGCCCTCAACCGAGTATGAGGCTTTCGCGATATCCTCGCCGTCAAGGCAGTCCGATACCTTGGCAAGAGTGGTTTTGCCGCCGTCGTCGGGGGTATTGTTCAGTATATAGCCGTAATCCTTGCCGCCGTCGGTATTGATATATATCCTGAACCATGTTCCGCTCTTGTCCTGCTTTATATCATCCTTCGCGGTGATTTTAAATATTAAGTCTCGGTCGTCGCTCTTTACAGTCACCTTTGTTATGGCGTTTCTCTGAGTGAAGTTTTTGTATACGGTCGCCGCACCCTCGGCGTTACGTGCAAAATCACCGTCCGAGAAGCTGTCAAACTCCGCCTCTTCACCTGTTCCGTATACTTTGTTCTGTCCGACTCCCTTATATCTGCGTACATAATCGACCAGCTGCATAAAGAAGTTATCCGAATAGCCGCCTTTCATCATTTCGATATCACGGCTGTACTCATAGTTTGCGCAGTCTACAAACATAATCGGTCTTTCGGGAATACCTTCCCAACGTCCGGCAATCCATTCGTTCCATCCTGTTACAAGCACAATAGGCGGATCGGCTTCTATTGCGCGGTCAAACTGTTCGGCAAAATTATACCCGTGTTTATAAGCCTCGGGATTTGGATCGTTTTCACCGTTATGGTACGCTCTTCCGCAGTTTCCCTTTTCGCCGTAAAGCACGCTGTCTCCGAATCTCAGCTGAGGATGCTGAGCGACCGAGACATTGATGACTTCGGGTTCACCCTTGAGATTTGAGAAAACTCTCTGCGGTCTTGTGAAGTCCATCCACGGCCAACCTCCGAGCTTGTCGGGTTCATTCGGCCACTGGGACATCTTTATGTTGAAAAACTCCCGCGCTTCGGGCGAACATTCTTCCTTAACCGCAATTATAACCGGTTTTCCCTCAAAGTAAAACCAGGTCTCGGGGCAATACCGGGGTTTATATATGGTTTCGTACAGGTGCTGAACCGTTTCTCCCGACTTAGTATTTGTATAAAACATTACTTTGGGTATTTTCCAGCCGTCCTGTCTGTATTCGTCAAGCACACGCATGACGATTTTTACATTCTCGTCATATGTTGCCGCGTTGGTGGTGTCGAAAAACAGAAAATCAACGTCGGCCTGAATTATCAGTTTCATATGCTTGCGGATTACCCATTCGTCGTTTGAATAATAATATCCGTAAAGAGGCTCGCCCCAGTAGTGATAAACGCCTACTCCTCCCCATTCGGGACTGTCGGGATGATATCCAGCCTGAGGGTCGGCGGCGGTTATTTTTGAAATGTCGTACGGCTTGTGTCTGCCGTGTTCACCAAGCCACAAAAAGTAGAAAAGTCCCACGAGTCTGTCTTTTCTGGGGGCGGGCGCGGTACTGTTGTCGGCAGTTGTTCTGCCCAGATTGTCTGTTCCCATAAGCGGACCTGACAAATTATTCTTGAATTCTTCCATAATACAATCCTTTCCTTACCGTAATATAACGGTTTTTTAGTTTGAATTATATAATTTATTACTTTGTTCCGGTTGACCCGAAACCACCCTCGCCTCTGACCGTTTCGGGCAGAAAATCGCTTTGCTCGAACATTGCGGTATAATACGGAATAAAACAGATCTGGGCTATTCTGTCGCCGTTTTCGACAATGCGGGTTTCTTTACTTTGATTGTAAAGCGAAACCATTAGCTCTCCCCTGTAGTCGCTGTCGATTACACCCACCTTGTTCGCGGGGGCGATTCCCTGTTTTGTGGCAAGCCCGCTTCTCGCAAATACCAGACCTACAAGACCGTCGGGAATGGCAAACGCCAGACCGGTATGTATCAGCTTTGTTTCTCCCGGCTCAATACTCACGGGAATATCCGTAAGCGCATACAGATCCGCTCCCGCGGAAAATTCGGAGCCGTATGTCGGAACTTTCGCGTCATTATTCAGTTTTTTGATTTTTATATTGGTTTTCATTACAGATACCGAACCTTTATTTTTTAACATTAATATTATAACGCCTGAGAAGACGGGTTGTCAATAGCAAAAGCGAAAATCATTTCAAAATTTCTTAAAGCGTAAGAAAACGGCGAACATTCGGGTCAATGCGCTTTATCCACGGTCAAGTCAAATATTTTTGTTTATTTATCTGTAATTCAACCACACTTTCATGTCTGTTTCTCCTCTGTTGGCGAAAGCGCCGTAAGGAATCAGCTTTATTCTTTGAACTTCAAATTCTTCGGTCAAGGGTTCATACAGTGATTCTGAACTTTTTCTGATATAGCCGTCAGCTTCTATTGTATTGAGCATAAATTCGTTGCTGTATTTTATTTCGGCGTTCAGGTCTTTGCTCAGATAAATTCTATGTAACTTTACATGATTGTCTATACCTTCCGCACAGTATACAACGGGTCCCAGCATGAGCGCTGCCTTGTTTGCACAGTCGCTCACACTTGCGTTTGCAGTGTACAGGACCGGCTTCATTTCCAGACGCAGTTCTATATTTTGGGGATTTTTTATGTATATGTAGCCGTCCTTTGCGGAGTAATCCGCGTTCACCGTAAAATTATCGCACCATGAGGGAATCCGCAGAGCAATCTCTTTTGCTCCGACAACACTCAGGGATATACTGCCGCTCAGCGGATAGTCGGTCTTTTGCGTGATTTTTATATTTCCGTCCGAATATTCGCTGTCGCAGTATTGATCAACAAACCATATGTTTTTATCGGTGTGGTAAATAAAACGCTCAAAGGAAGCAAGCACTCTGTTCAGATTGGGGGGACAGCATGAACAACTGAAGACTTCTGCCCGTACAGTCATGGGATATCTTTCAGACGCGGCGGTGCAGGTGAATTTTTTTCGATTGTCCGTATCTATTGACAGAGGATTTTCATAAAAGAAAGATTTGCCGTCCAATGAAAGCCCGCTTATCATACCGTTGTATATGGCTTTTTCCACAATGTCCCCGTATATTCCCTTCGGCTCGGCCTCAAGCATTTTCTGAGCGAAAAACATAAGACCTATAGACGCGCAGGTCTCGGCATAAGCGGTCTCGTCCGGCAGATCATACGGTATAGTGAAGGCCTCTCCTATATGAGTTGACCCGATACCGCCGGTTATGTACATTTTCGAGTTTACCGTATCGTCAAACAGTCTTTGGCAGGCTTTGAACATTTTTTCGTCACCCGTCTCTTTGGAGTAATCCGCCATTGCGGTATACAGGTACATTGCGCGCACGGCATGTCCCTCTGCGGACTCAAGCTCACGCACAGGTCTGTCGGATTGGTTGTAATTTTCGTACATACCGTCCATTATATATTTGTCTTTGTCATTATTTCCTCTTGCCGATAAGAAATAGTCGCACATGTCAAGGTAAAGGCTTTTGCCCGTGCAGCGGTACATGCGCATAAGGGCAATTTCTATTTCCTCATGCCCCGGTGTGGCGAATTCTGCACTGTGTTCTGTTACAAACACACGGTTGATAAGCTCGGCGTATTTTTCCATGAGCCTTAAAAATCTGTCCTTTCCGGTGGCGTAATAGTATGCCACCGCGGCCTCCATCAGATGTCCGGCGCAGTACAACTCATGACAGTTTCGGTCCGAAAATCTTTTGTCCGGAGCCACGGTTGTAAAGTAAATATTGAAATATCCGTCATCCCATTGCGTTTTTTCAATTGAGTCTATTACTTTTTCTATTATTTCCTCAAGGTCTTTGCGGGGATGTTTCGCTATTATATACGACGCGCCCTCAATCCACTTGGCGACGTCGCTGTCCCAAAAGAAATGAGGCATGGGTATATCCTCCGAGTCCTCTTTCCATTTACAGTCAAACGCGTCAAATCTTCCGGTTTTTTTGAATTTATCATAGACCGCGTATATCGTTGTGTTGAGATTGAGCTCGCTTTTTTCCTTTAAAAATCCGCCGTTTAGTTTTACGTTATCAAAGCAAAAATCCATTACATGAACCTCCGTTAAAATTGCAATACAGGGGCGGCAGTATGTTTACTGCAGCCCCGTGGATTGTAAATATAAAGTCTGTTTTGTTTTTTATTTTGCGGTTATGCTGTGAACGCCTGAGCCGAGCTTTGTAAGATTCTGACAAGCCTTGCCGTCTATTACTATGTCTGATGCGAATCCGAGATTAACCGTGCAAGATGTTGTAGGCGGAACCGTAAGCGTATATTCATATCCGCCGGCTGTCTTTTTAAACGATACCGAAATTCGCCCCGCGGGAGTATTGAACGAAGCGTCTATGTCGTCTACTCCGCTGACATGGCACGGATTGAACTCAAATTTTTCAAACGCCGCGCAAAGAGGTCTGACACCCGCGAAATGTGTTATAAGGGTATAGAGGAAGCCTCCGTGCATCGGATGATTGTATGACGCTACGCCGCGCGATTTGTCCGTGATAAACGACATATCGGGTTCTTCCCACATGGTTGTGGCGTTATCATCAAGCATAGTAGCAAAGCTGGGATGGTTTTTGTTAAAGAGAAACTCCATGGCAATGTCTCCTTTGCCCTCCTCAAGCAGCGCGGGAACCAGATATTTATTGGCGTATATGCCCGTCGGCATTGCGTAATCGTCATTTTTCATCATTTTGATAAGTGAGTCAAGCAAAGCCTGTTTTTCACCGTCCGGATACAGACCGGTTTTCAGCGCGACGCCGTCCGAACCCCAATATCCGTAGCTGTGAGTTTCAGAATTATAGAAATGACGGATTGCCGATTCCTTTATCTTCGCGGCAAGCGATGAGTAATAATCGGGGTCTCCCATTCCGAACTCCTTGCAGAGCTCTTCCATCAGCACGCATATTTCATAAAACATGAAGGTTGACGAGTGAGGTACCGGCATACGTCTTTTTCCCTCGTTCGATTCGGGGGGATCCCAGTCTCCGAGTCCCACGGAAATTATATAATCCTCCGAACGGTTGTATTCATGCTCTACCCATTTCCGCATAAGGTCAAAATTCTTTATGACGGCCTCTCTGTCGCCGCAGTATTTATACATGTAATACGGAAGAATTATCTGGGCGCAGCCCCACAGCGGAGAAGCCTCGCCGCATCCCCTCTTTCCGGGAGAAATCATCTGCCAGGTTCCGTAAACTTCCGTTGTAGTGCGTATATCATTGAGATATTTTTCATACGCGGCAACGGTATTGTAATTCAAAAGTCCCCAGTTGCAAACGACCTCCGCGTCTCCGAGCCAGCCGCATTTTTCGCGCGCGGGACAGTCTTCGGGAAATCCGTGGAAATTTGAACGGTAGGTATTGTCCATTACCTTATGTATTTTATCAAGATATGTGTAAGAAGTACTGAATGAAGATTTTCCGTCAAAGTCCGTGGACAGCTGAATTCCCTTTACAAGAGACGCCTGAGGCATCGTGCCGTATCCTTTTGAAAAGTCGTGGATTCCGGTGACTTCCACAAATCTGTATCCGTGATAGCAGAATCTCGGTCTGTATGTCTCTCCGCCCTTGTCGCCGCGGCATATATATATATCCTGCTGTATGCACTGTGTCGCGAAGGTGCCTATCGAACGGAAATCGAGGTCTCCGTTCTGGTTGAGCGTCTCGGCATATCTGAATACGTAAACGGCGCCTTTGGGCGACCAGGGCAGATGAAATTCCGCGATTCCCGCCATGTTTTCACCGATATCGAATATCCATGCTCCGTCGTTCTGACCGCTGCATGGGGTTACGCTTATCGCGGGAAGTTCCCGGATAGCTTTTACGGGGGGCATTATACAGGGAGTTAAAATTCCTTTGGAAGTCTGGTCGACAATTACGCTTCCCCATCCGTCGTCGCTTCCGTCATACTCGGAAAATTTATCGGTTTCCAGCCTGCAGTCGTAGGTCTCGCCGCCGTATAGGTTATTGACGGTTATCGGACTGTATTTGTATTTCCAGTTGTTTGTATCAGTGACTATATTTTTAACATTGCCGTCCGCAAACTCAATTTCGATTCTGATTTTCGCGCAGACGTCTCCGTATACAAGTCCGTAGTGTCCCCATACGCGGCTCTGAGAGTAAAATCCTTCTCCGAGCAGAACGCAGACCGCGTTTCCGCCCTCGTTTAACATATCCGTAATGTCATATCTGCGGTAAAATACGGTTTTTTCATAGTTTGTCATGGGAGGGTCAATGTAATAATCATCGGTTTTCCGACCGTTTACATAATATTCCGCGCAGCCGAGTCCGCTCGCGTACATAACCGCTTTTTTAACTTTTCCGCATGTGAATTTTGTCCTCATGTAAGGAGCCCAGCCGCTAAGGTGTGTGGAGGGCTTTATCCATTCGGCATTTCCCCATTCTTCCGGCAGAATTCCGGTAGACACGTCTGTTTTGCTTTCGGCGTTTTCTCCGTAATTGTCCGTGACGCTCACGGATACCGAAAAATCGGAACGCGAGGGCAGAATGAGGTTTTCAAATGAAACATCATAACACTTGTTTGATTCCACAGTTCCCGAATCAAAAACCGTGCCTTTTGCATCCGAGATTTTTACACGGAAGCTTTTTTGATACACGTCGGTATTGCTTGATTCCAGTTTCCAACCGAACCGGAGACCTTCGGTATTTACGAGCGACGGATTATTGATATAGTCGATCGATAAATCGTAAAGTTTTAGCATGACAGTACTTCCTTTCGCATCAATTAATGCTGTATATATTATAAAATTATAAAAGTTAAGGCTCTTATAATTTATAACCAAATTAAGATGTCCCACGCCTCAAAAGAACGCGGGCGCCGCTTTATTTTTTCGGCGGGGAGATACAGTCTCCCGCCGAAAAAATCGAATAACGGGGCTTTGTCCTTATTGAATTTGAAGAATACAGGAAGATTATATTTTGTATATGTAATCGGTTTTCTCCCGAATGGAGAATTCCTGAAAATATTTTTCCTCAAGAGGTATCCATTTTTCTTTAAATACTTTGAGCTTGTCTTCCCCGTCGCGTTCTTTTATCCTGTTTATTTGTATGTCGCGGTCAGTGTCAGAGAATATAGAAAGAGAATAAATTCCGGACTTCCGAATATCCGGGTGCATACAGTATGCTCCCTCTACAATGACGATTCCGGTGGGGGACACGTCAATATACGGAGAATAAGTCATACTGCCGCACATAAATTTGCGGAATCTGACGTTTTCCGAATTTTTTTTGAGAGGAATTATGATTTCCCGCATAAATCTCTCGCGGTCAAAATTTCCTCCGGGTTCATTGAGCCTGTCTTCTGTTCTCATTTCGGGAGGGAGAAAATAGTCGTCGGTATGAAATACCGTGCAGTTATCGAGTTCCGCCGAAAGTTTATTCGCAAGTGTGGTCTTTCCCGACGCCGCGCGTCCGTCTATCGCCGCAATACAGCGCCCGCCCGGTATGGAAGAAAATTTCAGGCGTAAAATTTCCGCTATTTCGTGAATATTGTTGTATGTAAACAATCTCATTTATGAAAGTTCCGTCTCCGCTTCCCTGAGTTTTTCGGGAATGGAAAGATTCTGAGGACATACCGACTGACATGCGCCGCATCCGACACACATACTCGCGCGGTTAGCCTCGGAGAGAGAGGCGTATCTGTGTTTACCCTCTTCCG
Source organism: uncultured Clostridia bacterium (assembly GCA_944381085.1). GTDB lineage: Bacteria > Bacillota > Clostridia > Oscillospirales > CAG-272 > SVTX01. The sequence goes on along the minus strand of CALWJX010000032.1, from coordinate 5,032 downwards.
GACGGTTGAATTTATAGCTGTCGTTCCAGATTGAAAATATACCCGGAATATCCACTCCCTGAGGACACGGCATACAGTAGCGGCAGCCGGTACAGCCTATTTTAAGCCGTTTCTGATATTCCTCTCTTGCCTTGTCTATAATTTGAAGCTCCTCATCTGACATGCATCCGGCGTAAACCCTGTCAAATATGCGGAGATTGTCCTCTGTCATATTAATGTCAGTAACTCCGGAGAGAACGGTCGCCACCTCGTCAAAATTGCAGAGCCATCTGAAAGCCCATTCCGCGGCAGACCTTTTTTCGGGATATGAGTCGTATACCGCCTGAACCGTATCGGGAACCGAGGCGAGCTTTCCGCCCAGCAAGCCTTCCATTATGACGACAGGTATGTTTTTGCTTCCGGCAAGCTTAAGACCCTTGAGTCCCGCCTGATTGTTTACGTCAAGAATATTGAACTGTATCTGACACATATCCCAATCATAGTCGTTCAGTATATGTTCAAAAGCCTCATAGCTGTCATGAAAAGAAAAGCACGCGTACCTTATCAATTTTTTGGCTTTCAGCTCATCAAGAAATTCCCTCACTCCTATTTCTTTCATTTTATCCCATTTATCCGCGGAAAGCGAGTGAATCAGATAAAAATCAATGTGGTCGGTGCGCAGAGCCTTTAACTGTTTTTCAAACAAATCGTACATGTCCTGCGTTTTTTCGCACTGCCATGTAGGCAGTTTTGTCGCTAAGTATACTTTTTCCCTGTAACCGCCCTGAAGCGCTCTGCCCACAACATCCTCGTTCTGACCGTTTGAGTATACAAAAGCCGTATCCAGATAATTTACTCCTCCGTCAACGGCACGGTGAATTATACTTTCCGCAAGCGGATAATCGACCTCCGTTTTACCGTCCTCTGTTGTTTTCATCGGAAATCTCATGCATCCGAGTCCGAAGGCGGATACTTTAATGCCGAGTTTCGGTATATTTCTGTACCGCATATGTACCTCCTGTTTTATTTATCAAACCCAATTTTGACAGCTTTATTATTTGTGATTACGGTTACTTTATTTTATCAGAAAATTTCACATAAGTCAATCACTATTATGATTATTTTTTATATTTTTTTCTTAAAGCCCTTGAAATAAATTCGGTTTTAATATATAATTGTCTTGTTATTATTTAAACCGTTCAGGGAGGACTTGAAATGTACGAATATAAGAGATACAACCATGACACATATATGCTTCCGATATGGGAAGGAAATGAAATTTATAATGAGACGGTCATGTTTTTGGCGGAAGACAGTGTCCCGCTTCTGTACAGACCGGACGAAATAATTTCGGTTATGTCATACGATTTGAAAACCGAATACGAAAAAGGCCGTGATTACGAGTTGATTGACGGTATGCTTAAAAGGCTTGACGGCAGCCGCATACCGGTATTTGCCGAGGACGAGTATTATCCGGAGAATCCCGCTCCCGGAACATTCTTCGGTTCCGCGGTAAAAGGACATAAATACATAATCTACGGAGAAGGAACCACATTTTTCTCAAGACAGGTACACGTCACCTACACCCATTCCGATAACTGGTGGGGACCCGTGCCGAAAAAATCGGATAAATTCGGAAAGTTTATCGAAAAGGCGTCAAAAGGCGAAGAGGTTACGGTGCTTTTCTTCGGAGACAGCATTACGACCGGGGTCTGCTCAAGTAAAACAGTCGGCTCCGAACCAAATGCCGACTGCTGGTGCGAGATGGTCGTCGAATCATTTAAAAAGTATTTTAAAAACGATAAAATAAAATATATTAATACCGCCGTGGGCGGAATGAACTCGGATTGGGCAATCGAAACCGTAAAGGAAAATGCCGTCGATATTCATCCCGACCTTATGTTTCTGGCGTTCGGAATGAATGACGGATGGCTCTCGCCCGACGGTTACGCGAAGAAGACCAAGACAATAATCGACCGGTTTCTTGAAGGATGTCCCGATGCCGAGGTGTCTGCGGTCGCCACCATGCTTCCCCATTCAAGAGTCGCGGGATTTTATTGCGCTCAGGAGCTTCAGCAGGACGCGTTATATGAACTTTGTTCAGAGTATGACAACGTAGGAGTCATACCCGTGACGTCCATGCACAGAGCACTGCTTGAAAAGAAGAGATATTACGATATGACCGGTAACAACGTAAACCATCCAAATGATTTTCTGGCGAGAATATACGCTCAGACCTCGGTAAAAACAATACTTGGATGAGTCTTACCGTCAAAAATGTAACCTGATAATAAATTGACATAGTATAAAGGCGTTTCAGAGTTTTCCTCAAGGGAGAACTGAAACGCCTTTTTTAATACGAGTGATATCCTGCTCAAACAAAAAAGCAGAAGAGATATAAAAACAATGTTAAATGATTTTTTACTTATTCATTTGTTTACCGACGCTCTTTATACATAATAAAATCGCTTCTTTCGGTATTTACGGTCAGGATAAAATCCTTTGGAATATCCGAAATATCAAGAAATCTTGCCTGTTCGTAATCAGATATTACCATACTTTGCAGGTTTTTATTGTTTTCAACCGAATAAAGCACCTTTGGCTTAGGTCCTCTTGCCCCTATAATCAGATAATCCGATGTTTTGATTTTGTTTTCAGCCGATTTTGCTATAGGACTTTCGGGGTATGCCGAAGAAACATAGACTAAGCTTTCATCCCCGCAGGCGACGTCAATAAGCGTTACCGGTACGGCAGAGCGTTCAAGACTGCCGCGTAAGATCTGTACTTTCACGTTGCCGAATATTTCAAGAGTCTCGGAGGCACCATACACAAAAACCTCCACCTTGTTTTCTTTTGCTTTTTCGAGGACTGACAGCATGTTATAGTAACTGTCGGCGTCATCCGGATAAGGTATATACAGCTGTCTTACCTTCTCGGATTTGAAAAGCTCCGAGAGTGTCGGAGAATGAGCCGTGTGAAAATCCGTCAGCACTACCGCGTTTATTTCCGTAACTCCAAAGTCCTTTGACACTTCGATTGCCGCGTTGTACGATTTTTTGCTGCCGTTTGAAATGTCAAATATCACACATTCTTTGTTGCTTGTCATTACTATCATGTCGCTTATACTTGAGGGCGACAGATATGTAATGTTGATTTTATCGGAATTTATATTGTTATATGATAATGTTGTAATAATAAAGATCAAAACGACAGACGCAACCGGAATCAGTGAGATAATCTTGTGTTTGAATTTCAAAATCAGGGTTACGGCAAAGGCAATAAAGAGCAGAATCGCGAAAACATACGTAAAATCATAGTCGAGAGAATATACGATATTTTCTTTGTCGGATATTTTCGAGCAAAAGTCAATCATAAAACCCGAGGTCTTTCTGAGAATATCCACACATATTTCTTTTACAAACGGAATATTGAACGCGATTGTCAGAATAAGCGAGAACAGAATTACTCCGGCGGTAGGGATCGACAGTACCGCGGACGCCCAGACGGAATAAACCGATATTTCTTTAATAAATATGCAAAGGACCAGCAATAAAGGTATAAGGGCGCAAATGCCCGCGAAAAACAACCCCGCGATATATGTTAAAGCTTTATATAAAATTTTTGATTTTTTTGAGAACGAAAACACTTTGGTTATAATTGAACCCGCAAGCGGCATATATACAATCAGACCGAATGTCGCGGCAAATGACATCCAGAATCCGGCGTCAATTACCGCTCCGGGTGAAATAAAAAGAATTAAGGCGCAGGCAACCGAAAGCGAGGTCAAGGGGTCTGACCTCAGAGAAAACAGCATCGAGAGATATACCGTCATGAGCATAATTACCGAACGGGTAGCTGAAACAGAGAAGCCCGTAATCGCAAGATAAAAGACCGCAAGAAGTGACAGGACAATTGCCCTTATATATTTGTGTATCCGCAGCTTTTGCAAAAGCATTCCGAAAATCCCCATAATTATGCTCATATGCATACCGCTGAGAGCGAGAATATGAGACACTCCTGCCCTTTCAAATCCTTTTAATACGCTGTCGTCAAGATAGCTTCTGTCTCCGAGAAACAGCGCCGCGCATAAATTACCCTCATCTCCGGATATGCTTGTCCTGAGATTATATGAAAGCCTGAAATTTATTTTTTTAAGCCATACGGAAAAATCGGGATAATTTTCATCGATTATCTTATATGTTTGTTCATCGTATGAAGTGAGAGACAGAAAAATTCCGTCGGAAAGCAGATTTTGTTTTTCATTATACCCGTTTATGTTGTTTTCAAACTCTTCCGCAAAAACCTCGGCTTTAATATAATAACCGGGTCTGATATCCGAAATGTACGTACAGTCAAGGACTGCCTTGCAGCTGCATTCTTCCCCGTCGATTTCGGTCACACGGATATCATAGCCGCTCAGATTTCCTCCCCTGTACCGTTCGGAAAGCACAATAGCCTCTATTGTATGATCCGTTCCGTTCAGTTGCGTATATGATAAATAATTCACGTCAAAATAAAGATACGATGAAAAAACCGCCGCGATAACAAACAGGCTTGTCAGTGTGACATTCAGAGCTGTCTTTCCGGGGACTTTATTTAATATGTAAAGCGCGGTAAAAATCAGCACGGAAAACAGAAATATGCCGGTAATAATAATTTTGGCGGTAGCGTTAATAAAAAAGCATAAAACCGCGAAAGCGGAAAAGATCACGCAATATGTAAACAACGGTCTGCGTGCAAAAATATTCATAAGATATGTTATTGCCGTAAAGCGGCTTTCCGACTTATATTTTATAAGCCGTTACTCCTTTTTATCGTTTATTGATTTTTTATATGAAATATTATGCAAACATTAAATAAAATTTTCAAATCATTTTTATTTTATGTATGTGCTAAAATGATATGAACCAAAAAGGAAAGGAAGATCCTCAAAGATATGGTATAATGTAGTCACCACAACAAACAAAACCATATCGGAGAGGAACTTCCCATGAATATTATAACACAAGAAGCCCGTAAGCGTCAAGCAGTAGTGAAACTTTCTTTAAGAAAA
>CALWJX010000031.1 GCA_944381085.1 uncultured Clostridia bacterium | reverse complement strand
AATTCAAAAGAATAATATTTATTGGTTGTATGCCGCAGTTTTGCGGAGCAAAACTGTCCGGGTTGTATCGGAAGTTGTATACAACGTAAAGAATTCAAAAGAATAATATTTATTGGTTGTATGCCGCAGTTTTGCGGAGCAAAACTGTCCGGGTTGTATCGGAAGTTGCATACAACGTAAGGAACTCAAAAGAATAATATATATTGGTTGTATGCCGCGGTTTTACCGGCGTAAAACTGTCCGGGTTTTTGTATACAGCGTGTAACGATAGATTAAATATTATTTAACTTGCTGTATTTGCATACAGATAAAAAACCGTCCGGGCGGCAGGGAATGAAAAAAGCTTGAAGAGATTGACACTGTCCGTTTGTGACGAGATAATGCGGATACGGCGGCGGAGTTTGTAAAAGATATTGTTTTGTGAAAACCTAAGGAGATTGTAAAATGAAAATCGGTATAGCGGGGCTTGGTCTGATAGGCGGTTCGATGGCAAAGGCGTACAGAGTATATTCCGAGGAGAACGGTGCCGGATTTGAAATTTACGGATACGATATTGACAAGACCATTCTTGATTTTTCGATACTGTCCGGAGTGCTTGACGGAGCGCTCGACAGCGAGACCGCCGGGCGGTGCGATGTGGTTTTCGTGGCGCTTTATCCCAAAGACACGGAAGAATATATGAGGCAGATATCTCCGTGCCTGAGTCGGGAATGTGTGCTTATGGACCTCTGCGGTATCAAGGCGGGGGTATGCCGTTTGGGATTTGAACTCGCCGAAAAGTACGGGTTTCTGTTCGTAGGGGGACACCCCATGGCGGGAACTCAGTATTCGGGGTATAAGCACTCAAGGGCGACGCTTTTCAAAGGCGCGCCGATGGTGATTGTCCCGCCGAGATATGACGATATAGCGCTGCTTGACAGGATAAAAAAGATATTGACTCCCGCGGGTTTCGGACATTATTCAATAACAAGCGCGGATGAACACGACCGGATGATTGCCTTTACCTCACAGCTTGCCCATGTGGTGTCAAATGCCTATGTGAAGAGCCCGACCGCCGTGAATCACAAGGGATTTTCCGCGGGAAGCTACAAGGATATGACCAGAGTCGCGTGGCTGAACGAAAAAATGTGGACGGAACTGTTTCTGGAAAACAAGGAGCATCTGCTTTTTGAACTTGATACGATAATTTCATCTCTTTCCGAGTACAGAGACGCACTGAAAAATGAGGAAAAGGAGAAAATGGAGTCGCTTTTGCGGGCGGGGCGTGTCGCCAAAGAGAATATCGACAAATAGCGCGGTTATCGGCGTCGGGTATACGAAAAGCTTCGGGCGGGTCTTGTGGTACTTTTCGGGTTTTTGAATTCAGAAATGAAAGGAATAACATAAATAAAAAAATGAAAACAGTCAGAGTCAGCGCGTCGAAAAATTACGATGTTATTATAGATAACGGAATTATTGACAGAGCGGGCGAGTTGTCCGCAAAGGTGATAAAGCCGTGTCATGCCGCCATACTTACAGACGATACGGTGAACGGTCTGTATCGCGACAGGCTTGTCGGGTCGCTCCGCGGCGCGGGATTTGAAACCGAGGTTTTTGTGATTGAGCACGGGGAACAGTCAAAATCGGACCTTAATTACATAAAGTTTCTGAATTTTATGGCTTCAAAGCATATAACCCGTTCGGACTGTGTTTTTGCTTTGGGAGGAGGCGTCGTGGGAGACCTTGCCGGGTTTGCCGCCGCCACATATCTGAGAGGAATCGGATTTATTCAGATTCCGACGACTTTGCTTGCCATGGTCGATTCCTCGGTCGGAGGGAAAACCGCCATTGACCTCGAAGCGGGAAAAAATCTCGTAGGGGCGTTTTACCAGCCGTCGCTGGTGCTCTGCGATCCCGAAACCCTTTCGACTCTTTCTCCCGAAATTTTTTCGGACGGATGCGCGGAAGTGATAAAGTACGGAATTATCAATGACAGAGCCCTGTTTGACAGGCTTAAAAATCCGATAATGCCTCAGATAGAGGATATTATAGAGAACTGCGTCAGGAACAAAAGAGACATCGTCGACCTTGATGAGAAGGACAACGGGGTGCGACAGCTTTTAAATCTCGGACATACGGCGGCTCACGCCATAGAGCAGTGCTCCGGGTTTGAGATATCTCACGGCAAAGCCGTGGCAATGGGAATGGTGATAATCTCAAAAGCGGCGGCGGCGATGGGGCTTTGCCCCGAGGAGGACTATGAGGAAATCAGGCGGCTTATTGAAGAGTATTCGCTGCCCACGACTTGCCCATACAGCGCAAGCCGGCTCGCACAGATTGCCGCGGTCGATAAAAAGAGAACCGGAGGAAGTATAAATCTTATAATTCCGTACGGAATCGGAAACTCAAAGATATATCCGGTGCCGGTTTTACAGGTTGAGTCGATTTTTGAGATGGGTCTGTAAAAATATTACGGAAGTTAAAACGGCGACAGGTATATTTTTAATTTTGCCAAAAAGGAACGAAAATCAGATGAATTATACTTTCGACCGCCCGAAGCTCAGCGGGAGAATAAGGGCGATATCCTCAAAATCCGAAGCGCACAGACAGCTTATCTGCGCCGCCCTTGCCGACGGTGAGACCGAGATAGTCTGCAGTGATACAAATCTTGATATCGACGCCACGGCGGGGTGTCTGCGCTCTTTGGGCGCGGATATCGAAAGAGAGAACGGGTCTTTTTGTGTCAGACCCATATATGCCGTTAAAGGACATGCCTTGCTTGACTGCGGCGAGTCGGGTTCTACCCTGAGGTTTATCATCCCGGTGGCTGCCGCTCTCGGCGCGGACTGTAAAATAAAAATGCACGGAAGACTGCCTTCGCGCCCGCTCTCTCCCTTGTACGAGCTTTTATGTGAGAACGGAGCGGCGCTCTCTCCGGTCGGTGAAAATCCGTTTTATGTGGGCGGCAAGCTTAAATGCGGAGACTTTTTCATACGGGCGGATGTTTCTTCCCAGTTTATCAGCGGGCTTTTGTTTGCCTTGCCGCTGCTTGAGGGGAAAAGCTCGCTTACGCTTACGGGTAAGGCGGAGTCGCTTCACTATATAGACATGACTCTTGACGCTTTGAGGCTTTTCGGAGCCGGTATAAGTAAAAAAGGCGACACGTTTTATATAAACCCGATCAAAAAATTTAAATCTCCCGGCAGAACATATGTCGGGGGAGACTGGTCCAACGCCGCGTTTTTTCTCTGCGCCGGCGCTATGGGAAAAAGTCCGCTTACGGTTTACGGGCTTGACCCGGCATCGGCGCAGGGCGACAAAAAAATACTTGATATTCTTACTCTTATGGGCGCGGATGTAAGAATAAAAGACAGTGAGATAACCGTCTCAAGGAACAGATTGCGGGGGATTGAGGTCGACGCTTCTCAGATACCCGACCTGGTTCCCGTGATAGCTACGGTGGCGTCGGTATGTGAGGGAAAGACCGTCATATACAATGCCGGCCGTCTCAGACTCAAGGAAAGCGACAGGATTGAAAGCGTCTGCAGAATGCTCACAGACCTTGGGGGCAAAATAAGTCCGACGGGCGACGGAATGATAATAGAGGGAGTTCCGGAGCTTTCAGGGGGAACCGTCGATTCGTTTAACGACCACCGAATCGCCATGAGCGCCGCGGTAGCCTCGCTGGTCAGCCTTGGCAAAGTTACGGTCACGGGAATGGAAGCGGTAAACAAATCCTATCCCTCATTCATTGCGGATTTTAATTCATTGCGCGTGTAAAAGTGATTGAAGAAATACAGTCAATCGGAACAGGAAAGGATAACGAGTTGTCTACTACATACGGAAACAATTTGAAACTGACTATTTACGGGGGGTCTCACGATGAAAAAATAGGAATGACCCTGTCCGGAATGCCGCGGGGCGAGAAAATCGACATGGAGATGCTGACGGCTTTTATGAAACGGCGCGCGCCGGGGCAAAACGCATATTCGACAAAGAGAAAGGAATCCGATATTCCCGTGTTTGTTTCGGGGGTTGAGGATTGCATGACGAACGGCCAGACCATAGAGGCGGTAATTTACAATGAAAATCAGCGCTCGGGCGATTACAGCTCGCTTTATGACATCCCAAGACCGTCGCACGCCGATTTTGCCGCGAGAATGAAGTACGGCGACAAGGTTGATCTGCGCGGAGGCGGTCATTTTTCCGGAAGACTCACGGCGCCCTTGTGTATCGCCGGGGGGATCTGCCTGCAGTTTCTTTCAAGGCGGGGCGTGCAGGTGGCTTCTCATATATATTCGATTTATGATATATATGATATACCGTTTGACCCGATTCATCCCGAAAACAACTTTGACATCCTGCGCTCAAACGATTTCCCGGTGATCGATTCAAATATAGGGGTTATGATGCGTGAGAAGATAGAGGAGGCAAGACTTGACCTGGACTCGGTGGGAGGAGTGATAGAAACCGCCGCCGTAGGTCTTGAGCCGGGACTCGGAGAGCATATGTTCAGCGGTGTTGAGGGAAGGATTGCCTCGGTAGTGTTCGGGGTTCCCGCGGTCAAGGGAATCGAGTTCGGATTGGGCTTCGGTTCGTCCGGGCTGTACGGTTCTCAGAACAACGACCCGTTTTATACCGACGGAAAAAGAATCTATACCTCGACAAACAACTGCGGGGGAATCCTGGGGGGCATGACCGACGGAATGCCTGTAATATTCAGGACGGCGATAAAGCCGACTCCCTCCATCGGGAAGGAACAGAACAGCGTGTCTATGAGCCGCATGGAGAATGTCAGATTGAAGATAGGCGGCAGACATGACCCTTGTATCGTGCCCCGTGCCGTGCCGGTAATGGAGGCGGCGGCGGCATTAGCGCTGACCGATATAATGCTTGACGACTGATCTCCGCCCCGTAAAGAATTTTATAAAAGGAATTGAAAGAAGAAAGAATGGAACAGAGTCTTGAGTCTTTAAGAGAAGACATCAATAAAACCGACGAACAAATAGTCGAACTTTTCAGGCACCGTATGAGCGTTTCATCGTCGGTAGCCGAATATAAACGCGCTCATGGTCTGCCCGTGCTTGACGCCGCGCGCGAAAGAGCGCTGCTTTCCAAAATATCCGAGCTTGCCGGCGAGGAATTTGATATATACGCGAGGACACTGTACAATACGATGCTGGACGTTTCTCGGGCGTATCAATATTCAAAGCTGAATCCCTGCTCGGAGATGTACGGCTCGATAGAAAAGGCGCTTAAGGATACTCCGAAGGTCTTTCCGTCCCGCGCCCGTGTCGCGTGTCAGGGAGTTGAGGGAGCATATTCCCAGATAGCCGCCGAAAAGTTTTTTGAGCTTCCGGAAATAAGCTATTACCCGTCCTTTGACAGCGTTTTCGCCGCGATTGAAAACGGCGAATGCCGGTACGGCGTGCTTCCCATAGAAAACAGTACCGCCGGTTCGGTAAAAAAAGTGTATGAGCTTATGATAAAGCACAGCTTCAATATTGTAAAGTCACACAGGCTGAAGGTGTCGCATAATCTGCTTGCGAAGCCGGGGGTGAAAATATCCGAAATTACCGAAATATTTTCGCATGAGCAGGCGATAAACCAGTGCTCGGATTTTCTTAAGTCCCTGAGCGGCGTAAAAGTCACTGTCTGCGCAAACACGGCTATGGCGGCTAAGAGCGTCGCGGAATCGGAAGATAAAAACGCGGCCGCGCTTTCCTCAGGTTCGTGCGCGGAGCTATACGGGCTTGATATACTTGCCTCCTCGGTTCAGGACAACGACAATAATTTCACACGCTTTATCTGCATATCCAAAGACCGGGAAATATATCCCGGAGCCGACCGGATTTCGCTGATGATGGTCATTAAAAACCGTCCGGGCGAGCTGTACCGCCTGCTTTCGTGCTTCAATTCACTCGGAATAGATATGACGAAACTTGAGTCATGCCCTATACCCGAAAGAGATTTTGAGTTTATGTTTTATTTTGATTTTATCCTGTCGGTATACTCGCCCAAGCTCAGGCAGCTGCTTTGCGAGCTTGAGGCGAGGGGGGAAAGATTCAGGCTTATGGGGGCTTACTGCGAAACTGTATGACCATACTGGCTCCTGTGCTGACATGCTTTGTTGTTTTTAACTGCTTTTATAAAAGGTTTGGTAATGCTTATGATATACGGAATGGGTGATAAACGTTGCGGACTGCTCGGAGAACATCTCGGACACAGTTATTCGCCGCTGATACACTCCTTACTTGCGGATTATTCCTATACCCTTTTTGAAATGCCGAAGGAAGATGTCGGGACATTTCTGAGAACGGGAGATTTTTACGCGCTGAATGTCACTATACCGTATAAAAAAACGGTTATGCGGTATCTTGACGGAATTTCTCCGGAGGCGCGGAAAATAGGTTCTGTAAACACGATAGTGCGCGGCGACATGGGGCTTTACGGGGACAATACGGACTATTACGGGTTTCGATATCTTGTCGGAAAGAGCAAAATCAGCGTTCCCGGCAGAAAGGTGCTTATACTCGGAACCGGAGGGGCGTCTCTTACCGCCGAGGTGGTCATGCGCGATCTCGGCGCGGAAAAAATAAGCTTTGTGTCGAGAAGCGGCGGAATAAATTATGAAAACGTATATTCGCTGTGCCAGGATACCGAAATTATAGTCAACTGTACGCCTGTGGGGATGTATCCCGAAAACGGCAAGTCTCCGATAAGCCTCTCTCGATTTGAAAAGTGCGTCGGAGTGATTGACATGATATACAACCCGGCACGGACGGAATTGCTTCTGGACGCGAAGGAGCTATCAATACCGGGAACAGACGGATTGCCGATGCTCGTAGCACAGGCAAAAAGAGCGTGCGAGCTGTTTCTGAATACCGAAATTGAAGACCGTGAGATTGACAGAATTACCAAGATAATCAGAAATCGCACCATGAATATCATTCTTGTGGGAATGCCGGGCTGCGGCAAGTCCACGGTGGGCAGGATTGTCGCGGAAAGGCTTGACCGTGAGTTTTTGGACTCTGACATTGAGACGGAGAAAAATACGGGCATCCCGGTGCCGGAAATCATAAACAGGTATGGAGAGGAAAAATTCAGACAGGCGGAGCATGAGACGCTGCGCTCGCTCGGGAAGCTCTCCGGAAAAGTCATAGCTACCGGAGGCGGGGTCGTGACAAGAGCGCGGAATTACCGACCGCTTGCTCAGAACGGAGTGATATTCTTTATTCGGAGAGAGCTGTCAAAGCTTCCCACAGAAGGTCGCCCGCTTTCTCTTAAGAACAATCTTGCCGAAATGTACGAAAAGCGCCTGCCGCTGTACAGACAATTTGCCGACTGCGAGGTTGAGAACGAAAAATCCGCGGATGAGTGCGCGGAAAGTATAATCGGATTATTCGGCGAATGAAAAATCAGGGTTGAAAACCTTTGGCAGACAAAAAGGAATTTGACGTGAATTGCTTTTCGGCGTTGAAACGCATATGGTATTGCGCGTACATTTTCCGAAGAGCCGAATTGTTTTAAAGAATTGTTTGGTTTAAAAAATTGTTTTTCTCCGAAAAACTAAAATTCTGTTTGCGCCGCCCAAGGCGGCATAGGAGCTATATATGAAATTTCTGATAATTAACGGACCCAATATAAATATGCTCGGCATAAGGGAGCCGGAGATATACGGCAGAGAGGACTATAAGTGTCTCTGCGATCTTGTGAGCGACGCCTGCGAGAAGGCGGGGATTGAGTGCGAGATATTTCAGTCAAATCACGAGGGAGATATTGTGGACAAAATTCAGGCATCCTACGGTCGTGTTGACGGAATAGTGATAAACCCCGCGGCGTACACACATACGTCCGTGGCGATTCTGGACGCACTCAAGGCGGTCGGAATTCCGACGGTTGAGGTTCATATTTCAAATGTTTCGGAGCGTGAAGCCTTCAGGCAGGTTTCATATGTGTCGTATGTCGCGGTGAAGTCGTTTATCGGTCTTGGTCTTGACGGATACCGGCAGGCTATAAATTTCCTGTCGGATCATATAAAAAATCTGAAAAATGCGTGAAAGGAAGTACAGTATGAAAAAATTCATTCTATCTTTAATCGCCTTGTCCATGGCGCTTTTCATGTGCGCCGCACTGGGCGCCTGCCGTAATGACGGCGACGGCGAGGACAATTCGGAAAACCATTCGGATACCGGAAATCCGACGGAAACTTCGGGTGAGGGCACGTCGGGCTCCGAGGGCACTTCGGACTCCGAGGAGACTACTACCGAGGAAGAAACCGAAGACCTCACTCCGAAGCTTACCGGAGAGAACGCGAAGACCATTGAGTACGCGGAAAGAATAGCGGGCGGAATCAATACGGGATATTCCGGCGCCACACGTTCACAGTACGCGATTACAAACAGAAACGCGGTTTTCAATTACAATCTGACCGCAAAAGACCGGAAGTATGTCTCGTCTCTGGAGAATACCAAAGGCGGGGTGTATCTTGAAAACACCATGGACGTTTTTGTGAAAACCAATGACGGAAAAGTATTGTACGCGTCCGACACGCTGAGCAGCGCGCGCGTCAACATTTACAGATTGGGGCACTATTATTACGACGTGCACATTTTGGACCAGGATTTCAGCTCTGTATCCGAAATTTCCGACAACGCGAAGGAAATTTCGATTTCACGAGCCACGGTCAACCAGATGTCAAGACCGGTTCAGAATGACGACGGATCCATAACGACCACGGTAGAGAGTACCGCAGACCCGTATATAGTATTTCCGACCGCGCGTTTTTCAACAGAGGACTACAACGCGGTTGAGATTACTCTCAAATGCGAGTCCGCCTCAAGCGCGCAGCTTTATGTGGCGGCGGGCGGCAACAGTTTCAATGCGGATCAACTTATAGGGTTTTCGGTTACTCCCGGCGGAGAGTATATTACGTATGTAATTCCGCTGAGTCAGATACCGAATTATACGGGTAATGTCACCGGTCTGAGAATAGACATAGGAGGCTCTGTTGACGAGGTCATAGAAATCAAGTCGATGCGGGCTCTGAATGTCGATTTTTCCGGAGTGGCTGTTACTCTTGACCGGAACATACACGCGTATTCCGACAAAATGAACCAGGTTCTTCATTTTGTGACTACAGACCAGGTGGACAACATGACTTCATACGGAATGGTGACGAAAATATCCGCCGACAAAGTGGATAAGCTCATTGTCAAGGACGCGGGCGGAGAACATACCTCGATTGACGGAGTGGATTTCGACAGCGCGGAATATGTCGGTTTTGACATTAAGGACGTCGGTGTTTTCGGATATATTCTGCTTGCCGACGAATCGAGCGGAAAACTTACAGTTACGCTTGAGGACGGATATTACGTCATTACTCAGGAATATACCGTGCCGACGGGTACCGTATATGAAAAAGACGCGAATATATACATGGGACACAGACTTTATACCGACCGAAACCATACCTTTGACGAATTTCTGAACGAGGCTTACTGCGAAAGAAATCCGCTTGAGGAAGTGACTATAACTTCCGAGTCCGACGGGTCCGCGGTGCTCGGATATAATGTGTTCCGCGGGGCTTACGGTTTCAGAGTAAACGGTACCGATTTCAATCAGGCTTATTACAACAATCCCGACAAGCACTATCAGGTGCATGCCTCGATAAAGGGCGATGACAGGGAAAGAAAAATATATGTATATTCGTACACAATCGCCGGAGCGCTTGAATGCGCGGCGCTGCTTGACGGCGACGGACTTATGCTGCCCGTAAAGCTTGAGGTCTGCAAAAACTTCCAGGGTGAAAACGAAGAGCCTTTGTATGACAAGGGCGACGCTTCGTACGGAGAGACTATTTTCCCGATGGTTATTGAGGCTGGCAGTGAAAATGAGTTTACCATTGTGAATATGTATCAGAACTGGGGCAAGTACCCGCTCAAGCAGTTGTCCTCAATTCAGTTTATAGCTCCGTATTACCATCTCTCCACGGGTGTTACCGAGACCAACTGCATCGCTCCGTATTATGTTTACGGAAAGGATCTCTGGACACTCCCCGATTTCCGTTCTATGTCGGCTCCGCTTTGGGCAGGCCAGCCTCAGCACACCAGCGCCGGAAGACTGTATTTCTTGCAGTATACAACGTCGGACGGAAAGAAATACGCCACGGAGAGCGCTTCCAATATAATAGATACCGCGGGTCCCACATATTCCGACATATCTATGGATTATATATCGGACGATGGGAACATAAAGGTCACATACCGTCATGTTGAGATGCCCCAGACCGACGAAAACAGGACGTATTATGAGATAAGACTTGAGGTGCTGGGGGATATTGAGATAAGTGATTTCAAAGACAATTTCTCACTCTTCTCGTTTGACGGGCGCGCGGTGGTATATGATAAGCTCGGATATCTGAACGAAAATAACGAATGTGTCGTTGTTGACGCCAATAAATCCTCAACAGCCAATTATATTACGCTTGGCAAAGAAGCGCCGTATTTCGACTATTATCTTTCGTCCGCTGCGGATTACGTGAACTTTGCGCTCATAATCAAAAACTCGGATATAGTTGTCGGAGGAGAGAAGTTTGACGGAAACTTTGTTGTAAAGGATGTGTTTGCCGGCGGACTTAACTACGGAAGTCTGACTCTGGATATCGACAATATAACTCTTAAAAAAGGCGATTATATTTCGATTGACATGATACTGATGCCTTGGGGCTCACAGAACTCCGCGGATGATTCAAATGTCAGAAACGTGAGAGAGGACTCCTGTCTTGATCCTTACAGTATTGCCGCTCAGACCGGTACGGTAATCGAGGACGCTTTTGTTCCCAAGGTAAAAAGCGAGGGAAATGTCGCGGAGTTTACCCTGTCCGGCGGAGTCAACAACGCCGCGGTCAGAGTATACGGATTTGACAAGAACGCCGTCCCGGAGATTTACGAAAAGGTCGGCGGAGAATGGGTAAAGTATGAAGTGGCTTCCGCAAACGGGTATGACGGTTATACGGTGCACTATGACGGAGACGGAACCTTCTCTTACTCGTTTATAATCAATATGGACAACGCTGACGAAAGAACTTTCAGAGTGGAAATCAAATGATTCAGTATAGCTGATTGACAAAAACCCCTTAACCGATATCATAAGGCGTATGCCTTCGGATATTGTTAAGGGGATTTTGTCTGTGTTATTTTGTTTTATTTATCCCGCTTTTTTGTCAGACGGTTGCACAGCAGAACTCCGACAAAGAGCAGTACGGGAAACGCGGTTGCCACCAAAAATCCCGTTTTGAGAGGGGAAGAGGTTACGTCGGATATGAATCCCACGGCGGACGGTCCCGCGGCGCACCCGAGGTCTCCCGCTAAGGAGAGGAAAGCGAACATGGCGGTGCTTGCGCCGGGGCATTTGAACGTGGCAAGGCTGAAGACCCCCGGCCACATTATTCCGACCGAAAATCCGCAAAGTCCGCACCCGATCAGTGACACAAACGGGTTGGGCGCAAGCGCGGTGATAAGATAACAGATTATGCAGAGAATACTGCTCGCCATTATCATCCTGCTCAGATCGGTTTTCTGTGTCATTTTTGAATATATAACTCTGGAAATACCCATCATGAGCGCAAACATACAGGGTCCCGCCAGGTCTCCCAGGGTCTTGGCGTATTGAGCAAGCGGAGAGGACAACAGCGCGGACTCGGCAAACGCGCTTGCCCATTGGCTCATACTTTGTTCGGAAGAACCGGAAAGGAACATCAGCGCCAAAAGCAACCAGAAAAGTCCGGAAGAAAAAAGCTGTTTTAACGATGAGCCTCCCTCTTCTTCGCCCGGAAGCTGATTTATCGGGGTTTTCATAAAATAAAACGCGTTGAACAGAGGGACAAGCGCCCATATCAGAGAAAGAATTTTCCAGTTTTCTATTCCGACAGTGACAAAAAATACGGTGGAGGCAATTATGACAAACATATGTCCCCAGCAGTAAAACGAGTGGAGAAAACCCATCGAAGCCGCTTTATGCTCGGTCGGACAGGATTCCACTATGGGGCTGACCAATACTTCTATGAGTCCCCCGCCCAAGGCGTATATCAAAATCGAAAGACATATCCCTATGTAAGGGTCTGGTAAAAGCTCCGGGAGCACACTCAGACCGGCAAGTCCGAAAGCGCAGAAAAAATGCGCGGCGACTATGCATGGACGATATCCGATTTTGTCAACAAACTTTGCGGCGACAAAATCGACGACAAGCTGAAACAGAAAGTTTATCGTGACGAGAAGAGTGATTTTTGCCAGCGGTATGTTGTATGTGGATTCAAATGTCAGAAAAAGCAACGGTGCGAAGTTATTGATTATCGCCTGAGTTATATAGCCGATGTAACAGGCGGTCATCGTATGTTTGAAACTTTTCAGATATTTCATATTGAGCCTTTCAGTCTACCAAAAACGCTTTGATAATTGTATCATACCGGTATTTTTTTGTCAATAACAAAGTATTAAAAAATTCGGCTTTTTTAGGATTATATTTCTGTCAGAATCCAATGAATTTTTTAACGGGTTTATATAATTTTGAGATGATTAATTTATAAAAATATTCTGAACGCCGCGTTTACGGCAATGCAGAGCACAATTCCCGTGACGGTGGGTATAAGTACCGAAAGAGCGGTGACAAGGAAGCTTTTGCTTTCTTTTTTTATTGTAAGAACCGTGGTGGAGCAGGGCCAGTGGAACATGGTGAAAATCATTGTACAGAGCGCGGTCGATATCGTCCAGCCATTTGAGACCAGCATATTTTTCAGCTCGGCGAGGCTTTCATATTCAATTAACATGCCTTGAGACATATATGCCATAAGCATTATCGGTATTACGGTCTCGCTTGCGGGAAACCCAAGGATAAACGCCATGAGAATTATACCGTCAAGTCCCATAATTTTTGCAAAAGGGTCTAAAAATCCGGAAAAGTGCGAGAGCAGAGTGACGTCGTTTACTTCGGTGTTTGCCAATATCCATATAATGACCCCCGCCGGCGCGGATACCGCCGCTGCCCTGCCGAGGACGAACAGAGTACGGTCGAAAATTGAGCGCACCAAAACCTTTCCGATTTGAGGGCGTCGGTAGGGAGGCAGTTCAAGTGTAAATGACGACGGAACACCCGCGAAAACGGTTGACGACAATATTCTTGAAATTAAAAACGTAAGCAGTATCCCAGATATTATCAACAGTGTAAGTATAAATGCCGCGGAAATTGAAGAGAAAATTTTGGCGGAGCTGCCGACAAAAAACATGCCTATGACGGCGATAAGAATGGGAAAGCGTCCGTTGCACGGCACAAAGCTGTTTGTAATCATGGCTATTATCCGTTCTCTTTTGGAGTCGATTATCCGGCATCCCACAACTCCCGCCGCGTTGCAGCCGAAGCCCATACACATCGTGAGAGCCTGTTTTCCGCAGGTTTTGCATTTCTTGAAAGGCTTATCGAGATTATACGCGACTCTGGGCAGATATCCGGAGTCCTCGAGCAGAGTAAAGAGCGGGAAAAATATCGCCATTGGCGGCAGCATGACCGAAACCACCCACGCGAGCATTCGATATGCCCCGAGTATCAAAGCGCCGGAAAGCCATTTCGGAGCGTTGAGATAATCAAACAGCAACAGCAGCTTATCCTGAATATAAAACAGAAATTCCGACAGAAGCGAGGACGGGTAATTCGCTCCGTTTATGGTGAGCCAGAATATAAACAGCAAAAGCAAAAACATAATCGGATACGCGCTCAGTCGCCCGGTAAATAATCTGTCAAGCTTTCTGTCTGTTTTGTCGTAGTCTTTTTTTTCATATATTACTGATTTTTGCGCGATTTTTGCGGATTCTCCGACAAGCGTTGATATTATCAGGCCGCACAAATCGTCTTTGTCTTTCCCGCCGTCGGACAAAAGCGACAATGCCTTTTCCATGGCTTGTTTTATTTCTTCATCCTGACTGATGTCCTCTCCGAAAAAAGAAACAATCTCATCCCGCATAGACTCGTCAAAGTCCAGCAGCCTTAAAGACAGCCATCGGGAGTTTATGCGGCCGGAGGTTTTCTTTTCAACACAGGGCTGAAGTATCTCTATCGCTTTTTCGATCTCCGGACAGTATTTTGTTTGCACGGGCTTTGTGCCGTTTTCGTTATGCGTTACGTAAGCAATCGTTTTTTTCAACGCTTCAAGACTTTTCTTTTTTCTCGCTACAGTAGGCACCACTGGTACGCCAAGCTCCGAGGAAAGTTTTTTGCAGTTTATTTTTATATGTTTTTTTGCCGCTTCATCCATGAGGTTTACGCAGACAATGACCTTTGAGGTTATTTCAATGGTCTGAAGCACAAGATTCAGATTGCGCTCAAGACAGGTCGCGTCACAGACAAGAATTACCGCGTCGGGCTCTCCGAAGCAGATAAAATTGCGGGCGACCTCCTCCTCGGGCGAATGTGCCAAAAGTGAATATGTGCCGGGGATATCGACAAGCACGTAGGTCTCGCCGTCTATCAAAAGATATCCCTGTGCGTTGGTTACCGTTTTTCCCGGCCAGTTTCCGGTATGCTGATTCATTCCCGTCAGCGCGTTGAACACCGTGCTTTTTCCCACGTTGGGATTGCCGGCTATGGCGATGCACATGTCTTGCGGCGACTGTTTTTTTACCGTCAGCCCGATGTCGGATATCTCCTTGCCGGTTGAGCTGTGAGTAAGTCCCATATTAATATCTCCTATGTCGCCTTATAAGGCTCAAATAATTAAAAATTTTCGTTTTTCTGAGAAAAACAATTTTGCAAAGCAAAATAATTGCGAAGCAAAACAATCGCAAGGCTGAGCAAATAGCCTTGTCTTTTCGGAAATTTATGCGTGGAATCATAAACATTCCGATGCTATATGATATAGTGTTACTTTCACGCGAATCTTCTCAAGATTTTGTTCTAATAAAAACCGCGGAGCTGTCCTCGCTTCTCAGGGCGATCACTGCTCCGCGGATGAGGAAGGCTTTAGGGTCTCCTCCGGGACTTTTGCCCACACATTCTATTTCAGTGTCGTTTATCATTCCCAAATCGAGCATACGTCTTTTTATGTGCTTGTTGTCGGCGTCCGGGCAAATGCAGCATATACGCGCGTGTTCGCCCGGAGTCATGTCGCACAGACTTTTTATACCGTTCATTATAGTAAAAATCCTTTCATAATCGGTTGAATATTAATCCTACAATCCGCCCGAAGGTATATGCGGATCTGCTAACAGTATATTTTACATTAGGAGATATTGTACCTTTATTGTCGAAAAATAATATTAAAAAATCTCCCTGCGGGCATTTGCCCGCAGGGAGATAATACTGTTTTATTGCATTTGTTTGTAAAGGTGTAACCGATTGGTATTTTCGGATACTGAATGTCATATTTCCGGAATGGTTATTTCAACCTCGCGGCCTGCTCTTGCGGAACGCGCTATTCCGTCGAGGATAGCCTGATTGTATATGATCTGTGAGGAGGGTACCGGAGCTTTACCGTTGTATTTTACCGCGTCAAGGAAAGAACGTATTTTTTTGTCAAATAGCGAGCCGCTTTCATTGATTATCGGCACAGTGGTTTCCATGTCAACCCCGCCAATGGTCTTATAGATCTTCATGGGACCTCCGACCGAACCGTTCCAGCAGTCGGTAGAGGGTATTCTGAGTCCGGCCTTTGTTCCGAGTATGATGGTGTCCCCGGGAGTGTCTATATTCATTGCCCATGCGATTCTGAAATCGAGAATTATACCGCCCTCAAGCCTTACGAATGCCGCCGCGAAATCGTCGACTCCGAATTTTTCAGCGTACTCGGGATGTCCGGGATAGGTCGCGGGGTCTTTTCCGAAGAAATCGCTCTTATATCCGGTTACCGTAAGCGGCTTCGGATATCCGACGGCGTTGAGCACCATGTCGAGCGAATAGCAGCCGATGTCGGCAAGGGCGCCCAGTCCCGCGGTTTCGTCTTCGATAAACGTGGTCCCGAAAGGAGTGGGAATACCTCTGCGGCGTCCTCCGCCGGTCTGTATGTAGTATACCTTTCCGAGCTCGCCGGAATCTACGATTTTCTTTATCATCTGCATATTCGCGTCAAGACGCGGCTGGAAGCCTATAGACAGGATTTTGCCGCTTTCCTTTTCGGCTTTCATCACGTCGATTGCCTCGTCAAGAGTAACCGTGAAAGGCTTTTCGAGCAATACGTTGATGCCTTTTTTTAGCGCGTATATTGCCGGGACGGCGTGCTGACGGTTGTAGGTGCAGACAGAAACCGCGTCAAGCTCAAGGCTTTCGTCATCGAGCATTTCCTTGTGGGAAGCGTAATCGGTTTTTACACCGGTCACTCCGTTGTCGGCAAAGAATTTTTCCGCTTTCCCCGGAATGAGATCGCATCCGGCGACCACCTCTACGTCCGCCATTCTTTTGTAAGAATCGATGTGCGCGCCGGCTATCCAGCCGCAGCCTATAATTCCCACTCGCAGTTTTTTGCTTGAATCCACCTTCTTTTCCGCTTTGACGTTGTAATCAAGCTTTGCGTCCATTTTTTCTGCCATTTTGTTTTCCTCCGTAAAAATTAAGTATATGTTTATTGTAAATATCCGATTTTTAAATATTTATGGTCTTAAGATATTTTATGCTTCTGTCTATCGATTCCATCGGGGTAAGGTTCATTGAAGGCTGGTCCTGTTCGACCACTATCCAAGAGGTTTCGGCGTCACGGCAGGCATCGAGTATTCCCGGGAAATCCTGGCATCCGCTTCCGACGGGTCTGAATTCAAATTTTTGTGTATCCGCCTTTTTGTTGTCCGACTCAATACCGATGAGCTCATACATGTTGTCGGATTTGCCGCCCGCGAAGTCCTTCAGGTGAACCACGGGAGACCGTCCGGCATATTTTCTGATATAAGCGGCGGGATCCTCTCCGCTTACTTTGACCCAGCAGGTATCAAGCTCGGTGCAGAGCAGGTCGGCGGGAACGGTTTCATACAGCAGGTCGAGCGCGTATTTTCCGTCAATTTTTTCAAACTCAAAATCGTGATTGTGGTACAGAAGCTGCATTCCGAGTCCCTTGGCGACTTTTCCTATCTCGGCGGCATTTTTTACCACGTCGGCAAAGCCCTCGGTTCCCGGTCTGCATTCGGGCGTAAGATAGGGAATCGCGACGTATTTGCATCCGATCTCGGCATAGTCGGACAAAACCTTATTTGTGTCGGCTGTCATATCGTAATACGGCACGTGAGCGGAGATGGGAACAAGTCCTGAGTCTTTACACATTTTTTTGACTTTTTCGGGACTGCAGTCGTAAAGTCCGGCAAATTCCACGCCGTCATAACCCATTTCTTTTATTTTTTTCAATGTACCTTCAAAATCCTTCGCGGCGTCATCTCTTACGGAATATATCTGCACGGCTACGGGAAAAGACATATTTTTTCTTCCTTTCATAAGTTAATATTTTCTGTTCGGTGAACAGGCGCGGTATTTCCCGGATTTTTAGTGATAAAGAAATTACATAAAAAAGTTTGCGGGCGTTACCGTGATTTATCCTTTTTTCTAACTTATTATAAGACATAATGTGCTTGAATTCAAGACAATTATAGCATGAAAAAGGACAAATATTGCTTGAAGAAGTTTTTGTGCTGCATTTTGCACTAATTTGAAACATAGATATTGTGCATTTCGACAGTTCACGTTGTTTGTTGACATCAGAAAAAATAAATAATTTTACAGTCATCCGATTGTATTTTAATTTATAATCCCGTGTATATGTTGTAATTGCACAAAAAAAATATATAATAAACCTTATAATTTTGAATTTGCATACTTGACAATTGTCGGAGATTTTGATATAATGTATATCAATAATACATGTATGCAGTGACGGGAAAAGTAAGTGTGTATGTCTGTTTACAGAGAGCCGCGTTTGCTGGAAAGCGGCAGCAGTTTCATGCCGAAAGTCATCCCCGAGCATTTGACGCCGAAGGTCGCCTGAATTTGTAAAACCGAGAGAGCGGACTGCGTAAGCGGCAACGGAAGCCTCCGTTATCGGGCTGTTTTCCGTATTTTCCGGAAAATGTGAGTGGTCCTTTTTAGGGCAATAAGAGTGGTACCGCAGACGCGCGTTAACGCATTTGTCTCTTTGACAGAGGCAAGTGCGTTTTTTTGGGCTTTGATTTCATATTTTTGCCTGCGCGCCGGCGCTGATGCCGTTAAAATGTTTTGATACAAGAATAATATCGGAAAGGATGGGTACAGAAATGATTCTCAACGGTTCGGAAATAATTGTAAAGGTTTTGCTTGAAGAGGGAGTCGATACCGTCTTCGGATATCCGGGGGGAAGCGTCCTTAATATATATGACGCTTTGTATAAGCACAGCAATGAAATACATCATTATATGACCGCGCATGAACAGGGAGCGGCGCACGCCGCCGACGGATACGCGAGAGCAACGGGAAAAACCGGAGTATGCATCGCGACGAGCGGTCCCGGAGCGACAAATCTTGTCACGGGTATCGCGACCGCTTACATGGACAGCGTGCCATTGGTGGCTATAACGGGGAATGTCGCCACTTCTCTGATTGGCAGAGACAGCTTTCAGGAGGTTTATATCGCGGGAATAACCATGCCTATTACCAAGCATAATTTTGTGGTCAGAGACGTCAGCGAGCTCGCGTCTACCCTGCGTCGCGCATTCAGGATAGCCCACAGCGGAAGGTTCGGTCCGGTTCTGGTGGATATACCCAAGGATGTTACGGCGGCGCTTGCCGACTATGAGCCTCCGGTCAAAGAGCAGGAGTCCGAAAAAGAGAAGGAATACGACAACCTTGAAGAGGTTGCGGCGGCAATAAACAGCGCCAAGCGTCCCTTTGTTTACTGCGGAGGAGGTATAAGACTTTCAAGAGCGGAAGATATCGTCAGGGAGTTTATCAAAAAAGCGGATGCTCCCGCGTCCCACACTCTTATGGCTGCGGGTGTTTTAGGATACGGAGACCAGAACAATCTCGGAATGCTCGGTATGCACGGTATGTTTTCCGGCAATAAGGCGGTTGACGAGGCGGATGTGATAATCGCGCTCGGAACCCGTTTTTCGGACAGAGTGGCGCTCAATACCCAGCAGTTCGGAAGAAGAGCGAAGATAATACATATAGATATTGACAATTCCGAAATCAATAAAAACGTGATATGCGATTACAGTGTTATAGG
The DNA here is from genome assembly GCA_944381085.1 of uncultured Clostridia bacterium. GTDB lineage: Bacteria > Bacillota > Clostridia > Oscillospirales > CAG-272 > SVTX01. The sequence continues at coordinate 3,423 of CALWJX010000031.1, read as the reverse complement.
GGACATAAAGGACGTCTTGGAAAAACTGCTTCCTCTTATTAAGGAGCAGCGCAGGGACGACTGGCACGGCATGATTGACGAATGGAAAAAGCAGGACTATGTTCCGGTTGATTCTCCCGAGGACAGTCATAATCTTAAGCCTCATCAGATAATAAGAGCCGTATGTCAGATGGCGGGTGAAGACGCTATGTACGTAACCGACGTAGGTCAGCACCAGATGTGGGCGGCGCAGTATATTTCGCATGTCCGCAAGGGAAGTTTTCTCACCAGCGGCGGTCTTGGAACGATGGGCTACGGCTACGGAGCCTCATTGGGCGCGGCGGTTGCCGTTGAGGGAAAAAGACCGGTCATTATGTTTACCGGCGACGGCAGTTTCCACATGAACATGAATGAGGCGTGTACCGCCGTAAGTTATAACCTGCCTGTAATTACGGTCATATTGAACAATCAGGTGCTCGGAATGGTCCGCCAGTGGCAAAGCGCGTTTTATGACAGAAGATTTGCTTCGAGCGAGCCCGAAAGAAAAACCGATTATAAGACGGTTGCCGAGGGATTCGGCGCCGTGGGATATCATTGCGAGACTCTCGCGGAGTTCAAAGCGGCGTTTGCTGAGGCGCTTACATTGGGGCGCCCGGTGTGGATAGAGTGTCTGATAGACCGTGAGGAAAAAGCCCTTCCCATGATTCCCGCCGGAGGCACCGTCGACGATACGTTGTTTAATTGAAAAGGAGGACGTTGATATGGAAAACGAAAAGCATTATATGGTATTGCTTGTGGAGAACAATGCCGGCGTTCTTACACGTGTTTCATCTCTCTTTTGCCAGAGAGGCTTTAATATAGATACGCTGACAGTCGCGTCAACCGACCATCCCGGCATATCGAGAATAACGATTTCCTTTTGCGGGAACGATAAAACTTACCGTCAGCTCATAAAACAGACAGAAAAGCTTACCGAAACGAAAATGGTTATTCCGATAGAACCGGAATTCGGGATCCTGCGTGAATTACTGCTTGTTAAAATAGAAACAAATCCCGAAAATTCGGAGCAGATCAAAAACCTTGCGGTCAACAATCACTTCAAGGTGGTGGATCAGAGCGTGGGATGCGTGGTTCTGGAGATGACCGGCGAGCCGTCTCACATAGACCTTATGCTGGGACTTTTAAAACCGTTTAAGGTACTTGAAATGTGCCGTACCGGAGTTACGGCGCTTGAGCGCGGCAAGGTTACATATTGCTTCTGACAAATCTGAAATAAAACAAATTATATAACATAAAAGGAGAATAAAACAATGATTAAAAAGTATTACGATTCGGACTGCAATCTTTCGGTTCTTGACGGCAAAACAGTCGCCGTTATCGGTTTCGGCTCGCAGGGACACGCGCATTCGGAAAACCTCGCGGAATCCGGAGTGAATGTAATTGTAGGTCTGCGCAAGGATTCGGGTCACTACGCAAAGGCGGCTGCGTTTGCCGCAGATCATCCCAATTTCCGCATAATGGAGGTTGAGGACGCCGCTGAGGCTGCCGATATTGTAATGATGCTCGTTCCGGATGAGATTGCCGCCGATATTTACAACAAGCAGATAGCTCCTCATATGAAAGAGGGAAATGTGCTCTGTTTCGCTCACGGCTTCAATATCCATTTCAACCTTGTTCAGCCTCAGAAGGATATCGACGTCATTATGATAGCTCCCAAGGGTCCCGGTCATACCGTAAGGTCACAGTATGTAGAGGGCAAGGGTGTTCCTTCGCTTATCGCGGTATATCAGGACTACAGCGGCAGAGCAAAAGATATCGCACTTGCTTATGCTTCCGGAATCGGCGCCGGCAGGGCGGGAATACTTGAAACAAGCTTCCGTGAGGAGACCGAGACCGACCTGTTCGGCGAGCAGGCTGTGCTTTGCGGCGGCGTCACCGAATTGATGAAAGCGGGATTTGATACTCTGGTAGAAGCCGGATATGAGCCGGAAATGGCGTATTTTGAGTGCATTCACGAGATGAAGCTCATAGTTGACCTCATTAACTCGGGCGGATTCGCTAAAATGCGTTATTCCATCTCCAACACCGCCGAGTACGGAGATTACCGCACCGGAAGACGTCTTATTACCAAGGAGACCCGCGCCGAGATGAAGCAGATACTCAGAGAAATTCAGGACGGAACCTTTGCCTCTGAATTTATGCAGGAGTTCTCTTCGGGCAGAAAGGCTAAATTCCTTGCAACACGCCGCCTTGAATCCGAGCATCAGCTTGAAAAGACCGGAGCCGAGCTTCGTGAAATGATGAGCTGGCTTAAAAAATAATTTTAAACCGTTTTGTTTTATCTTATCTTCGGGGGGTAATCCCCCCGAAGATTTTGGAAACGGCGCAGGTTTCCGGATTTTTGATTATGTCAGGCACAGTGCGCCGTGAATTTTTCTGAGGGGGTGAAGTCATGCTTCTGACAGTGGATATAGGAAATTCAAGCATATCTTTCGGAATATTTTCCGATCTTGACCGATGTCGGATTCTCCGCACGTTCAAGACCGAGTCGGACATGCGGAAAACCTCAGATGAATATGCCGTTTTGCTGAAAAACCTGTTTGAGTTGAACGGTATTGAACGCGCTGATATAAAAGATGTCGCCGTGGCGTCGGTGGTGCCGAAGCTGACAAAGACCATTTCGGAAGCGATAAAAAAGCTTGTGGATTGCTCCGGGTATGTTGTTGTCGGACCCGGTGTAAAAACCGGATTTCCGATAAGAATAGACGACCCGTCCGAGCTTGGAGCGGACCTTGTCGCAAACGCCGCCGCGGTAATCAATATTAGGAAATCGTCGTCAGGCAAACGAGGGGCGGCTATAGTCGATATGGGAACCGCAACGACGATTTTCGCGATAAACAATGCCGGCGAGTATATAGGCGGTTGTATTATGCCGGGAGTTCAGATATCGTTTGACGCGCTGCATACTCAGACCGCGCAGCTTCCGGGAGTCACACTTGAGTTGCCCAAAAAGGCAATAGGCAGAAACTCGGTTGAATCGGTGCGCTCCGGAGTTGTTTTGGGAAACGCGCTTATGATCGACGGCTTTATTGAATCGTTCGCAAGAGAAATGAAATGCGACGTGACAAACTCCGTATATGCCACGGGAGGAGTCGCGGAGCTGATAATTCCCGCCTGCTCGCATAAAATAATTTATGAGCCGCATCTTACACTGAAGGGATTGTTTTATATATACAGAAACAATTCCTCTGAAAATTACGCTGATAATAACGGATAATATCCGATTATTCAATAAGGGGCAAAGCCCCGTCATTCAAAGGTTTCGGCGGGAGAGGTAATCTCCCACCGAAAAAATCAAGTGGAGCCCGCCTAAAAGGCGGGGGACATCTTAATTTAGTTATAAATTTTTATGCGCTGTACCTACAAAGGACAGCAGCGCCGGGT
>CALWJX010000030.1 GCA_944381085.1 uncultured Clostridia bacterium | reverse complement strand
GTAAAACTGCGGCATACAACAAGTAAAACAGTATTTAATTGATTGCATTATGTTGTATGCAAAATGAGCTCACAGATATTATACGCCAAAAACGCGACTATCCAAGCCACGGCGCATTGCAAAAATACAATCCCAAGAGTTTTTGCGGTAGATTTCGTCTCCCGCTTTATAGTCGCAATAGCCGCCACACACGGAGTGTAAAGCAGTGTAAACGTGAGAAAACTTACGGCGGAGGATGTAGTAAACATACTCCCGAGAACACCGCCGAGCTCCGACACGCTCACGCCGTTCAGAACCGCCAATGTACTCACGACCGCTTCTTTTGCGGAAAGACCGGTTATCAAAGATGTAGCGGTCTGCCAATTTCCAAGCCCAAGCGGCGCAAAAACCGGAGCGATAAATCTGCCTATCATCGCAAGCAAGCTGTCCGATGTGGATTCCACCCGGTTGAACCTGAGGTCAAAGGTCTGTAAAAACCAGATTATCACCGACGCGACGAAAATCACCGTAAAGGCCTTCTGGAAAAAGTCCTTTGCCTTTTCCCACATAAGCAGAATTACGCTTTTGAAAGAAGGGAACCTATAATTCGGAAGCTCCATTACAAACGGAATCGGCTTGCCTCTGAACGCGGTAGTTTTGAGCAACAATGCAAACAGAATACCGACAAGAATTCCGCCGAAATACAGGCATATCATAGCCAACGCTTTGTGGGACGGGAAAAATGCCGCCGCAAAAACCGAATAGATGGGAATTTTTGCCGAGCACGACATAAACGGTATGAGCATTACGGTCATTTGGTGGTCCCGCTCACTCGACAAAGTTCTGGTCGCCATTACCGCGGGAACCGAACATCCGAATCCGATAAGCATCGGGACAAAGCTTTTTCCGGACAATCCTATATTTCTGAGAAGCTTATCCATAACAAAGGCGACGCGCGCCATATAACCCGTGTCTTCCATTATCGAAAGAAAGAAAAACAGGACGATTATTATAGGTAAAAAACTCAGAACGCTTCCAACGCCCGCAAATATTCCGTCAATTATCAGACTGTGTACAATCTCGTTTATGCCGTATTGTGTCAGCCACACATCCACGAGGTCTGTCAGATGGTCTATTCCCAACGATAGGAGGTCCGAATATGTACCGCCTACAAGGTCAAATGTCAGCCAGAAAATCAGGCACATAACGGCAATGAAAACCGGTATCGCGGTATATTTACCGGTAAGGATACGGTCTGCCTTTTGACTTCTCAGATATTCCTTGCTCTCCTGACACCTGACAACGGTATCTTTGCACACGCTTTCAATAAACGTATATCTCATATCGGCAAGCGCCGCGTTTCTGTCCATTCCGCTGTCGTCTTCCATTTCTTTTATCGTATGCTCAAGCAGCTCTTTTTCATTCTGATTTATTTTAAGACGCGATATGACAGCCTCGTCTCCCTCCACCATTTTGGTCGCGGCAAATCTCGGGGACATACCGCACGCGCGGGCGTGGTCCTCTATCATATGGGATACCGAATGTATGCATCTGTGTACCGGTCCGTCTACGCAAAAATCCCGAACTTTCGGAAGCTGTTTGTTCTGGGCGGTATTTACCGCCACGTCCACAAGCTCCGACACTCCCTCGTTTTTAGAGGCTGATATCGGCACCACCGGTACGCCCATACGCTTTGAAAACTCCTCAATATTGACCGACCCCCCGTTGGCTCTTACTTCATCCATCATATTCAGCGCGATAACGAGAGGCAGGTTCATTTCAAGCAACTGAAGCGTCAGATATAAATTTCTTTCTATATTGGTCGCGTCTATAATGTTGATTATTCCGTCCGGCTTTTCATTCAGTATAAAGTCGCGTGTGACTATTTCCTCGTTCGTATAAGGTCTCAGCGAATATATCCCGGGAAGATCAACTACGCTTGCATCCTTCGCGGACAAAACAGTCCCGATTTTCTGGTCAACAGTAACTCCCGGAAAATTTCCGACATGCTGATTTGACCCGGTAAGTTGGTTGAAAAGAGTCGTTTTCCCGCAGTTCTGATTTCCCACCAATGCAAATATCATAAATTAAATTGCAACTCCTTATATGTAAGCTTCTTATTTATTACGGTTTCAATAAAAAGCTTAGTGTCTATTGCATATGGTTTTTATCGCATAATTCAACGGCAATTTCCTTGGCCTCGTCTTTCCTTATAGTAAGAACATATCCTCTTATAAGAATTTCTATGGGGTCTCCCAAGGGGGCAACCTTTCTCAAGGTCACTTTAGTCTTTGGTATAAGACCCATGTCAAGCAGCCTGTTGCGCAATGCGCCGGCGCCGCCTACCGCCGTGATAATACCGCTTTGTCCTATCTGAAGTTTATCAAGCGTCAAGTAAATTACCGCCTTTCCTTTATTTGTATTCAGAGTCCCCCTGAATTTTTGAATCAAAAAGGCACAATATAGATTTAACCATAAGATGTCTTGCCATTTGATTTTTTCAGCGAGAAGATGCGAACTTCCGTTTAAAACATTGAATGACGGGGCTCAGCCCCTCATTAAATAAGTATATTTTACGTTTAATTAGTATAGCACAACAGCCCTCTGTTGTCAACACTTTTGTCTTGTCTTTTCAATTTTGTTAGCTTCAAGCTTACTGTCTGAATTGACATTTTAAACGTGCATTGTCTATGATATAAAACCCAAAAAGCGGCTTATTTCAAAAACCGGGCGGCATTAACACGCAACCCGGTTTTTTGTTCAATAAATATCACGAGGGAATAGACACGGCATGAGTATCCGCGCGGTTGTTTTTGCGGTAGTCTGAGGGAGACACTCCCGTTTGCTTTATAAACGCGCGGTTAAAGGTTCTGAGTGTTCCGAAGCCCGACATAACCGAAATCTGAGTTATGCTCAGATCTCCCGTTCGCAGGTGGCGGCACGCCTCCGACACACGCAGGGAATTGATATAATCGTTGAATCTGATACCGAGTTTATCACTGAAAATGTGTGAAATATAGAATTTGCTCATATGCAGCTCTTCCTCAAGCACCGAAAGCGAGAGGTCCTTTGTAAAGTTGCGGGAGCAATAATCAACCACGGTTTTCATCGCGTGATTGTCCTCCGCTTTTGCCCCGTCAAGAGAAAGCATGGACAGGATCTCTCCGAAAAACGCGGTAAGATATCCGCCGAGAATTATTTCCCTGTACGTCCCGTGAACATTGTCAAAGCGGGAAAGACAGTATATCAAACTCAGAAGTCTTTTATTTTCGCACGCCTTTTTTATAAGCGGACAATACGGCGTATAATTTCGGAATTTAGACGCCAGACTTTCCGCCATATCGGGACTGATTATAAAAAGATGGTACCTCTGGGTGTCGGAGGTGTTTTCAAACCGATGAATCTTATTGGGAAACACCGCCAAAAAGTCACCCCCGCACACCTCGTAAGCCTCGGAATCGACATATGCCGTCACGCTGCCCCGTTCCATGTACAGAAGCTCTACGTGATAATGAAGATGCGGACCGCAGCCGAGCCTGATTTTCTGGTCGCAGTCGTTGCGGTAATAATAATCGCTTACTCTGGTCTCATATTCAGCTTTCATCATATTTCATGTCCGTTCCTTTCTTGCGTAAAATCAGAGTTCTGCGCGATTTGCCCTTTGAAGATCGGTTTTGTGCCTTTGACGTAGAAGTAACAAAAGGCGTATTTTCCCGCCATTGACGACTTTCGCGGATATTCTTATTCTTCTCCGTCACTCTTTTTTCTCTTCATAACAAAATACAATAGCGCCGCCGCGCCCCCCGCCGCCAGAACGACAACGACAACAACCGTCACAACAGACCCGGCCCCGCTGCCGGACGACCCGTAAAGCGATATATCATATATTGTGAGCGCAGCCGGATCGCCGCCGTCCACACATATTGAAAAAGTCAGATTGTCTGAGGAGGATATTTCGGAAACAAAGTCGGAGATGTCAAAATAAACCGTACCGACTTGTGCGCCCGCGCTTCCGATCCCGGCAAAAACCGCGCGTTTTCCGTCCCTCATGCCGCTGTCCGAAATTATAATCATAACTTGTCGCGGTTTATCCGACGAAAGCGTTATTCCGAGATAACCCGACGCCTTTATTTCAGAGGCCTTCAGGTCGGTTTTTTTAATCACCGCCCACTCTCCGTCCGCGCCTTCCCCGGAAGACGGAACCGCAGATAGCGCCGTACTTTGACTTCCGTCAGTAAATGATTTGTTTACAAGCGCGGCATACTCCATTCCTCCGCTTGCGAAAAAACCGTAATCACTGCCCAGAGAAAAATCATAAAGGCTCTTTTTGGCGCGCAATTTTGAGCGGTCAAGGGAAGTTACGGCGCTTTTTTCGGTAAGCAGGCAAGCTTCATCGGAATTTACCGCTACGGAAATTTCGTCCCACAAACTTCCCACTATCGTACTCAGACTACCGATTACATCTGCGTTGTCGGTTCCGCAATACCTGAAGACCTCGCCGAACAGTCCCTCGCCTCCGGGGTCGGTTATGCTTGAAGAAGCGCAGTCATAAAACACGGCGTTTACCTTTCCGTCCGAGGACAGTTTATAATACGCGTAAGCATAGGACGCGGACATGCGCTGAAGCGACGCGACATCCTGAGTGTTGCCCGTAAGTTTCAGCTCGTCTACTATAAGCTTTCTTGACTCGTCACCGTAAAGATATTCCCCGGAAGAGAGAAGACTTGTGAGTTCATGAAAGCTGTTTACGGTAATATTCGGGTATGCCTCTGAGCTCTCTGTCCAAAGCGCGTCCGAGGCGCTGTTCAGAGAAAGCGATATGTTCCAGTCAAAATTGCCTCCCGAAAATCCGTTTGACAGAAATTTGTTCAGAAAGGCTTTTGCGCCTGTTTCGTTTCCGTACCCGGTATCGTTTCTCCAGATATTGCTGACGGAAATATACACCTCTCCGTTCTGGCAGTACGAGCGCAGAATATTGTGCGCCGTCCTCACAAGAACGCTGTAACAGGTCTGGTAGAGCTCGGCGTCCCAAGACCCCGCGTTGTTGTACTCGGAATAGCCGTTTGCGTTTTTTCCGATTACAAAGTTTGCCGCGAAGCCGTGTTCACCGTCTTTCACGGAATAGCGCGAGGCGAAAAAGTCAAACAAGGCTCTGACATACCCCACCGCCTCGGTATTTGTCATATTTATCATATATCCGCTTTTGTCGGCGTCGGCGTCGGGACAATAAAGGCAGTCTGTCATTTCGTACTCAAAATTACCGTCCTCATCCTTCTTTGGCATTCCGAGAATAAACTGCAGGTATACTTCGATGCCGTTATCAGTAGCGGTTTTTATCTTTTCGTCAAGCAGGTCAATCTCTTCACGGTCAAAAAAGTATGTCACTCCGTTGTGGTTGTGGCAATACGCTCCCTTTCTGTATTCCCCCGACAGGACTTTATCAATCCTTACCTCAATAAGCATATGAGAGACGCCCAGATATACCGACCGTTCAGTATCATAATCGGTTATACCCTTGACGGACGCGCTGTGCCTGACCTCAGAAGTATTTACCGCCGTCTTTTCGGGATTACTGATATACGCCTCCCCGGTAACCGGTACATATGAGGCGGGGTCGCTTTCCGTCGCCTCGGAATACAGCGCCAGAACAAACGAGCTTGCAATTCTTGTGCTGTTGTTTTCGTAAAGAGGGATTTCAAAATCCACCTTATCCTTCACCTTGGTCTGCGCCGCCGGGCTTTGCGTCCCGCCAAGCCTTCCGGTGTAAGGGGTATTCAGCACGAGCAGATATACTTTTTCTCCCTTGTGTTCATTGACAAACTCGCTGTCGAATGTTGCCTCGATCTTAATGTTTTCGCCTTTGTTATCCAATTTTACCGACACTATTTCGGTTTCATAGGGCTCTTTTTGTCCGGAGCAGGATACAAGACATAAAGCGCAGAGCAGGAAGGTCAAAAACAAAGACAACACGGACCTGAGAAATTTTGTCATCTTAATAAATTCCTTTCTTCGGTATTAATAATCCTCGTATGTTCTGATCACTCTTGACGTAAGTATGCAAAGGCTTTCATACTCAATGGTTTCGGCTTTTTCCGAGAGTTTTTCAAGACTTCCTTCGCGGTCTCCGAACAGACAGACTATGTCTCCCATCTTCGCGGGAATTCCGGTTATGTCTATCATGCACTGGTCCATACAGATTCTGCCAACCAACCGCGCGTCAAAACGCCCGCAGTCGGTATAGACCCCTACATACGCTCCGCTGTATTTGCGTATAAATCCGTCCGCGTATCCTATGGGGAGAGTGGCGATGATTCTTTCGGTTGAAGCCGAATATGTCGCCCCGTAGCTGACTTTTTCCCCGGGCAACAGAGGATGTATATGTGAAATGATTGTCTCAAGCCTCATTACCGGTTTTAACGGAAAAGTCATGTGACCTGACGGAGGATAGCCGTACAGCATTATTCCGAATCTTACTCCGTCCATGGCGTAATCGGGAAATCGCACGGACGCCGCGCTGTTTGACACGTGGCAGAACAGTTTTATTTTTCTTTCCTCCAGCAGTTTTTTCACGGATAAAAATCTTTCATATTGCTTCCTTGTCAGGCTGTCCGGAAGAAACACATCCGGCTCTTTGTCGTCGGCGCACGCAAAGTGAGTAAACATGCCCTCCGCTCTTATATTGGGCATAGCGCATATTTTTGTCACCTCATCGACAGCCAAACTTATCTCTCTGTCGCTGTGCGCGCACAACCCTATTCTGTTCATCCCAGTGTCAAGCGCGATATGTACCCTGACTCTGCACCCGGCTTTCCCGGCGCTGTCGTCAAGCTGTTTTGCGTATTCCGAAGACAGACAGGTCTGTATTATATCGTAATCGCTCAACAGGTAAGCGTAATCGGGAAAGGTGTAACCCAGAATAAGCACATCGGCAGAGGCGCCGTTTTCTTTTAAAGCTTCTTTTACCTCAATCGCCTCTTCAATGCAGGAAACGGCGAAGAAATCACACCCCTCACCGCACAGTTTTCTGACGCATTCGTCCGCTCCGTGACCGTAAGCGTCGGATTTTACAACGCAGATGTGACGTGCCGACGGAGACATGCCGCATAATTGTTTATAATTGTACGCCAGATTGCCGAGATTAATCCTGGCGCGGTTTTTTTGTCTTTCAAGTATCGGAAGCCGAGAATACAACCGGCAGCGCTTCATAATATTGCCTCTCTTTGTTTGATGTTTTCTTTTTTGCAGGTCACAGATCCTTTGGGGTCAATTATTTAAAAATCTGTATTTACCTGACGTCATTACGTCGGTAAGGTTGCGGCAAAGCATGTAAAAAAAATATTTGTTCCGTTTTTTCAATGTATATATGTATACATTATAGCATATTCAGACAAATATTGCAACAAAAAACATTTTAAACTTTTAAATCAGGGCAAACTTTTTGTAATGGTAATTTTTCACCCGAAGAGTTCATAAAATTTAAACACGGAGAAAAGATTTACCGCGCCGTAATTATACCAATATTCGGAGAATTTACTCATTATGAAAAAAATCGGAACAGTATTTACAATTTTCATTACATTATTCTTTTGCCTTACCGCGTCAGGCTGCAAAAAAGACGGGAAATCAGCTTTGTATGACTATTTTTCCTTTTCGGACAAGGCTTTTTCCGCGGAGCTTGAGGGAGAAATCAACAAAGTCAACTTCAGCGCTAAAATAACCTGTCAGTCGCCCTCAGATTCCTCATTCGGAAAATCTCCCGATTCCGTATCGGACAATCCGTCAAACAATACATCGGAAAAAATACGCGGGATTAAACTTGAGTTTTTTTCTCCGGACGGGTTGTGCGGAGTCGTAGCCGAACGCGATGAAAGCGGAAAAATCTCGGTCGCTTTAAACAGTCCCGATTCGGAACTGATAATAGAGGACTCCCCGGTTTCCGGATTTTTTGATATCGCGGAACTGTTGCTGATGAATGGGGAAATAATATCCGTGACGTCGGCGGATTCGGTTTGCAGCATCAAGGTCAGCAATAACACGGCAGAAGCGGTCTTCGGGTTTGACGAAAAAACCGGTATGCCTTTAAAAGTACAGGGCGGCATTGACGGTTCGGAAATTAAAATGACGGTTAATTGGATTCAGCTTGAATGAATTTTCAAAAAATATTCTATAACGGATATATGCGGAAGACATTTATTGTTATTAAAAATATTTACAAAAAATAAACCGGTAAAACATTGACAAATCAGCGTTTCGGTGATATATTGTTCAGTGAAAAACAATTATAACAGGATGGTCCATAATACATTGAAAAAGCAATCGCTAATACAGGCAAACCGCGATTTTCTGTCTGACCTTAAAGAATTGATCTCCGACAGACGGGTTCAGCAGATGAAAAATTATATACAGCACGGAAACGTTTCCACCTTTGACCATTGCGTTGAGGTTACCAGAAATTCAATTAAACTCTGCGCAAAGCTCAGACTCCGGGTCGATTACAATATCCTTATTTTAGGCGCGTTTCTGCACGATTTTTACCTTTATGATTGGCATATTACCAAGCACAAAGGCTCTTTGCACGGATATGCCCATCCGATAAAAGCCAGCGAAAACGCGGCGCTCTTACTCGGACAGCCTCCGGAGGTTTTAAGGATAATCAGAACTCACATGTGGCCGCTCACTTTTATGCATTTTCCCACGTCAAAAGAGGGATGGGTGGTTTGTTTCGTAGACAAATATGTCTCTTTGATGGAGACCGTCACCAAGAGAAAGAAAAGAAGCTGAAAAGCGGATTCTTAAAATTTTTGGTATGACGGCAAACCGTAACAAAGAATATTCGCAACCTCCAATATTTTTAAGATTATAAATCAAAAAGTGTGTAAACTTATCCGCCGATATCTTCAAAAATGAATATCGGCAAATCCTTGTCGTCAATTTTTTGCGCCGTTTTAAAATATTTGTTAAATTTTTAAAATTTTGTAAAAGCAACCGAAAACGTATTGACATGGGGTAAGGGTATGCTATAATATAATTCAAGAGGTAAAGTATATAAAATCAACATATGTACTTGTAAATGAAAGGAGCACTAATATGTTAGTAGAGACAAAAGCAAAAATAGGCGTATTTTCCATAGCGTTGGGAGCGTATCTGCCTCAGTTTCCTTCTCTGGTGCCTGAATTCAAGTCCCAGTACGAGGCGTTCAAAAAGACTCTTCCCGATACCGTGGAAATAATCGACGGAGGAATGGTAACTACAAAAGAACAGTCGCAGGCCGCGGGAGATTTGTTCCGTGCCGCCGACGTTGACTTGGTATTCATGCAGCTGCTGACTTACGCTACATCTTACAATATGCTTCCCGCGGTAAAGGATCTGGACGTTCCGGTAGTTCTTGTGAATGTTCAGAAACTCAAAGCTCTTGATTACGACCACACCGACATTGCGTCATGGCTCGGAGAGGGCTACGCCTGCGGAGCCGTCGGAGAAATGGTTGCCGACCTCGAAAGATACGGCAAGCGTCACGCGGTTATTACCGGCGTCGTAGAGGGCGGAGACGCCGGCGTCGCAAAGGAAATAGAGGAATGGTGCCGCGCGGCTCAGACCAGAAGAAGATTCCGCGATACCAACATAGCACAGATAGGAAGACCTTATCCCGGAATGATGGACCTTTACATCGACGAATCCAATCTGTACAGAAGGATGCATCTGTATACCAAACAGTTCGACTGGGAAAAGATGTGGGCTATTGCCGACAACATAACCGATGAGGAGGCTATCCGCGCCAAAGCGCAGGATATCCTTGACACATTTGATATTGAAGGCGGTGGAAGCATTGAAAAAGTCTGGGATATGGCAAAGTATGTAGTGGCGTTTGAACAGTGGGTAAAGGATGAAAAGCTCGGTTTGATAGCTTCGCATTACGACGGTTTCGCCACAGGCAAGGCGGGAGTTCTTGACAGTATGCTTATTCCCGCGTTCTCCATGCTTATCAAACAGGGCACTGCCTGCGCGGTTGAGGGAGATATAAAGGTCGCTATGGCGATGAGCATATTGAAGACAATCTCCGGAACCGGTCAGCTCGCGGAAATGTACTCAATAGATTTCAATGACGACATTGCCATAATAGGTCACAGCGGTTCCGGCGACGCTGACATTTCCGAAAAGAAGCCTACCATGAAGATAGTAAAGGTATTCCACGGAAAAACCGGCGGCGGTTATCTGACGCAGTTCTATCCGTATAAGGGTCCGGTTACATATCTTGCGATAACACAGGACGGGGACGGTCATTTCAAATTTATAGTCGCGGAAGGCGTCAATGAAGAAGGAAAGATTCTTTCTTTCGGAGACACCAACATGAGAACAAGGTTTACCTGCGGGGCAAGAGAGTTTGTCACCCGTTGGAGCGAATGCGGACCTACTCACCATTTCGCTGCGGCTACCGGCAGACATATCGACACCATCCTGAAGGTCGCCAAAATATTCAACGTGCCGGTTGATGTAGTCGTAAGATAATTGCAAGGCGAAGCTTTTGGGACACAGATACCCGAAAGTAAGTTTTTCCGCAAAATCGACGCGCCGAATAAGATAAATATGCGGCTGATTTAAATTTTTAATAAATATTTTCTCCGAGCCTACGGTGAGGACGGCTGTCTTAAGATTATTTTCTTGAGGCGGCCTTTTTGTTTTATATTGACGTTATACTCACTTTAAATGCTGTCTTGACAACGCAGGCAAATTGTAGTATAATTATAATGTAAAATTGTTTCTGAAATTAAGAATTTTAAATATCGCGTACCTGTCGCAGACAAAATTTTCGGTATTCCGCACTTTTTAAAATTCTTACGCGGAATGAAAGGATCGTTATGGACAAAATTAAAATCGATGAATTACAGCAAACGGCAAATAAGATAAGATTGGGAGTTATAAAATCCGTGCATGCCGCAAAATCCGGGCATCCGGGCGGGTCTCTCTCGATAGCGGACATACTCGCGTACCTTTACTTTGAAGAGATGAATGTGTATCCCTCCGACCCCAAGTGCGACAAACGGGACAGACTGGTGCTTTCAAAGGGACATACCGCGCCGGCTCTATACAGCGCTTTGGCGCTCAAAGGATTCTTTCCGTTTGAGGAGCTTGAGACCCTGCGCAAAGCGGGCAGCAGACTTCAGGGACATCCCGATATGAAAGGTACCCCGGGAGTAGATATGTCCACCGGTTCGCTCGGAATGGGTATTTCGGCGGCGTGCGGCATGGCGCTCGCCGCAAAAATTGACCGAAAAGATTACAGGGTCTATACTATTCTCGGAGACGGGGAGAGCGAGGAAGGTCAGGTGTGGGAGGCTTGCATGTTCGCGGCTCATTATAAGCTTGACAATTTATGCGTGATTCTCGACTACAATAAGCTTCAGATAGACGGTCCGGTTGCCGAGGTTATCGGTCCCGCTCCGTTTGAAGACAAATTCGCCGCTTTCGGATTTGAGGTTATGACGATTGACGGACATGATTTTGAGCAAATTGAGGCTGCTTTCAAAAAAGCCAGAGAGACAAAGGGAAAGCCGTTCGCCATAATTGCCGATACCGTAAAGGGCAAGGGTGTTTCTTACATGGAAAATCAGGTTAAATGGCACGGAGCTGCGCCTAACGACGAGCAATATGAAATCGCGTTATCAGAGTTAAGTCCGAAAAATTAAAACAGGTTAAATATTTACAAAGAGAGAGCATCTGAATGATGACTGAAAGGATAGATATGTCAGAAAAAACAGCTACAAGAGAAGCCTATGGAAAAGCCTTGGTTGAGTTTGCCAAGACGTACGACTTTGTGGTGCTTGACGCCGACCTTGCCGAAGCGACCAAGACCGGAATGTTCAAAAAAGAATATCCGGACAGATTTTTCGACTGCGGAATTGCCGAGGGCAATATGATTTCGGTCGCGGCGGGACTTGCCGCCGCGGGAAAAACCGTATTCGCGTCATCTTTCGCAATGTTCGCCGCCGGAAGAGCGTTTGAACAGGTCAGAAACAGTGTGGGATATCCTCATCTGAATGTAAAAATCGGGGCAACGCACGCCGGAATAACCGTCGGAGAGGACGGGGCGACTCACCAGTGCCTTGAGGATATCGCGCTTATGCGCACTATACCGGGAATGACCGTCGTCTGCCCGTCCGACGCCATTGAGGCCAGAGCGGCGGTTGAGGCGGCTATTAAGACCTACGGTCCTTTTTACCTCAGATTCGGCAGGTTCGCGGTCGAGAATGTCAACGACAGACCCGATTATAGATTTGAACTCGGAAAAGGAGTTCTGATGCGCGACGGCACTGACGTAACCATTATAGCCACCGGCATAATGGTCGGAATCGCGCTTGAGGCGGCAAAGTTACTCGAAAACGAAAATATCAGCGCCAAAGTAATCAATATACATACCATAAAACCTATTGACCGTGAAATAATCATAAAGGCGGCAAAACAGACCGGGGCAATCGTCACCGCGGAGGAGCACAATATAATCGGAGGGCTCGGGTCGGCTGTAGCCGAAGTGGTTTGCGAAAACTGTCCCGTCCCTGTTCTCAGAGTGGGAATTGAAGACAGATTCGGTCAGTCCGGTGCGGTGCTGCCCCTGCTGAACGAATACGGTCTTACGGTTGAAAATATCGTTGCCAAAGCAAAACTTGCCAAAAAACTTTCAAAAAGCTGACCCGTCATAAACCAAAAACATTCGTAGTATATTTTAAAACAGATAAACACTGAGTATAAGCGAGGCGGAAACAAATGGGAATAATCAGAGCGACAATGAGCGCTGTGGGCGGCGGGCTTGCCGACCAATGGCTTGAGGTGCTTGAAGCCGACAATATGGACGACAATACCGTTTTCACAAGCGGAATTGCAGTTCGCGCGAACGATAAAAGAAACCGGAACAGAAAAGGAACCGAGGACGTGATATCCAACGGCTCGGTTATTCATGTGTACCCCAATCAATTTATGATGCTCGTTGACGGCGGCAGAATCGTAGACTATACCGCGGAGGAAGGGTATTACACCGTTGACGACTCGACCGCTCCCTCTCTTTTCGGAGGGCAGTTCGGAGACGCTCTCAAAGAGACCTTCGGGCGTATTAAGTTCGGAGGAGTCACGTCGGGTAAGCAAAAGGCATTTTTTGTAAATCTGCAGGAAATCAAGGGAATCAAGTTCGGCACCAAAGCTCCGGTCAATTATTTTGACAATTTTTATAATGCGGAGTTGTTTCTGCGCGCGCACGGCACTTACTCAATCAAAATAACCGACCCCATCAGATTTTACACCGAGGTCATTCCGAAAAACGCCGAAAGAGTTGAAATTCAGCAGATAAACGAACAGTATATGTCTGAATTTCTTGAAGCGCTGCAAGCCGCGATCAACAGGATGTCGGCTGACGGGATAAGGATATCATATGTTCCGAGCAAATCGGGAGAGCTTTCGGAATATATGTCCTCCGAGCTTGACGAAAGCTGGAAAACCTTAAGAGGGTTTGAAGTGCTCTCGGTCGGAATCGCAAGCGTGTCATACGACGACGAATCGAAAAAACTCATCAATATGCGCAACCAGGGCGCCATGCTGGGAGACGCCTCGGTAAGAGAAGGCTACGTGCAGGGCGCCATGGCAAGAGGTTTTGAGGCGGCGGGCTCAAATTCCGCCGGCGCGGCGCAGGCCTTTATGGGAATGGGCATGGGAATGGGCTCATCCGGCGGCTTTATGAACGCGGCATCCGAAACAAACCGCGCGCAGATGGAAAGAGATTTTCAGGAAAGAAAAGAAACCATGGCATCAAAGAATGACGCTGACGGTTGGATCTGTAAGTGCGGCGCTCGCAATTCGGATTCGGCAAAGTTCTGTTCCGAATGCGGAAATAAAAAACCTGTAAAATCAGAGAGCTGGACCTGCGTCTGCGGTCATGTAAACACAGGCAAATTCTGTTCCGAGTGCGGAAAACAAAAGCCGGAAAGCACCGACTGGTTCTGCCCGGAATGCGGGAAGAAAAATTCCGCTTCGGCGAAGTTTTGCTCGGAGTGCGGAAGCAAACGTCCCTGACGCTTTTTCCCGGCAAATACAGCTGCCGTTTAAGATAAACGGCTCAAACCAAATGTTACTATAAAAATTTTCGGAGGTCTTTATGGACACCTATTCTGCGGTCTCCTATGCCTGCCCGAACTGCGGAGCGGGATTGACATTTGACCCGGAGAAACAGAAATTCACATGTGAATTCTGTCTGTCCGAGTTTGACGAGGAGGAACTTATTTCATCCGGCTCCGCCGAACAGGCAAAAAGCAGGGAAGAATCCAACCGTGAATATTGCGATTCCATGAATGAATATTACTGTCCCAACTGCGGGGCGGAAATCGCGGCAGACAGCAATACGGCGGCTGATTTCTGTTATTTCTGTCACAGTCCGGTCGTGCTCAAGGGCAAACTTGAAGGTCAGTTGAAACCCGACAAAATAATTCCGTTTAAGTTCGACAAGGAACAGGCTGAAAGTCAGTTCCTTAAATTCGCGCGCAAAAAACTGTTTGTTCCGAAGGACTTTTCCTCTCAGGAACACGCTCATAAAATCTCCGGTGTTTATTATCCTTTTTGGGTGACAGACGCCGACACAAGCTGCACGCTTGACGGCAAAGCGAAAAGGATACGTGTGCACAGACAGGGGCAGTATGAAGTGACCGAAACCTCAAGCTACAATATTGTGCGCGCCGGAGATATTCATTTTGAAGATATTACATCGTCGGCTTTTTCGGAGTCGGACAAAAATATGCTTGAGGGAATTCTGCCTTTTCCGCCGGATTCGCATATCGATTTCTCAATGCCGTATCTTTTGGGCTTTTGCGCCAAAAAAAGAGACATTGAGCGTTCACAGCTTTCGGAAGAAGTAAAACAGAGGATGAACCGATATGCTTCAACTTTGTTGTCAAACACGGTAGAAGGTTACTCAAGCTTTGCTCCGGACAATTGCAATGTCAACATTAAACTCAGCCACTGGGAATATACCTTAATGCCGGTCTGGGTGTTGACATATAAAAACAGGAAGGGCAAGATATATACATATGCCATGAACGGATATACCGGAAAAATATACGGCGAGCTGCCATTGAGTTTCGCGAAGCTTTCTGTTTTCGGAGGAATTGTTCTGGGGGTATGTACCGCGCTGTTTTCGCTTATAGGAGGACTGCTGTGATGATAAAAACAAGACCTTGGCGGATTGTCCGCGCGGTATTGACGGCGGCGATTTTATCGTTATTTCTGTGTACGCATATATACGCGCTTGACCGACAGGTGTTTGACCGAGCCGATATAATTTCTCAAAATGACGAGGAAAAAATAGAAGACGCCATACGTGCGTGCATGAAAGAGTCGGATTTTGATTTTTACGTGGTGACACACTCGTGTAAAATTAACGAGAACGCGTCATACAACCCGGACATATATACGGGCGAGGATTTTATGTACGAAAACGGGATTTCACTCTCGGATGACGTTATAATACTTATCATAACATACGACTACGAGGATGATATTTACTATTACGATATGTACACATACGGGGATGCTTACCACGCTGTCAGTCAGACAGAGGCGGACAGAATACTTGACAGCGACAGCGTTTATCCCCAAATAAAAAGCGGAAACCTTACAGGCGGAAGCATAGCGTTCGTGGAGCTTTCAAGTGCCGCCGCAACGGGACATCTACATGCCCCGTGGGGTAAAATTATTCTCATATCGGCAGTTTTGGCGGCAATTACAGCCGTTATTTGCTGTCTTGTCATAATAGGAAAATATAAGATGAAAATAAAGGCGACAAATTATCCGCTCGACAGATTCTGCAGACTTAATCTTACCGACAAGGCGGATATTTATACGGGTACTTTTGTAACCAGACGCAAGATCTCAACCTCAGGTTCCTCCGGTGGCAGAGGCGGCTCCCGGTCACGGTCGGGCGGCGGGAGAGGTCACCGAGGCGGAAGATAATCGCGGCGTTTACAATCAGATTATTTGAAAATAAAACAGTTATAATGTAAAAAGGAGCCGTAACATGGTAAAAATAACCGGTGTGGACAACAACAGCCGCGCGCAAAAAGCAGGGATTTCCGCCGGAGACATTCTGATAGACATAAACGGAAGGGAAATATCGGACGTCCTTGATTATCGGTTTTTTCTGACCGATAAAACGGTGGTCCTGACGCTTCGCCGCGCCGACGGCACGGAATATAAAACCGAAATTAAAAAGAAAGAGTACGACGACATCGGTCTTGAGTTTGAAACCCCCTTGATGGACAGAAAACATTCGTGCGAAAACAAATGCATTTTCTGCTTTATCGACCAGCTTCCCAAAGGAATGCGGAAAACGCTGTACTTCAAAGACGACGACTCCAGACTGTCGTTTCTGCACGGCAATTTTATCACTCTGACAAATCTTCATGAAAAAGATATAGACCGGATAATTGAGATGCACATCTCGCCCGTAAACATATCGGTGCATACCACGAACCCCTCGCTGAGAGTCAAAATGATGCACAACAAAAGAGCGGGCGAGGTTTTGACATATATGAAAAAACTTGCCGACAACAATATCGGCCTTTGCGGACAGATTGTTCTCTGCCGAGGAATAAACGACGGGGAAGAGCTTGACTCAACCATGCGGGATTTGTCGGAGCTTTATCCGGCTATGCAGAGCGTATCCATAGTGCCGGCGGGGCTTACCAGATTCAGAGACAACCTGTTTTTGCTTGAGCCTTACACAAAGGAAGAGGCGACGCAGATAATAAAACAGGTAGACAGTTTCGCGTCGGAATGTCTTGAAGAATACGGAAAACGGATTTTTTTCTGCGCGGACGAGCTCTATCTTAAAGCCGGACTTCCGATCCCCTCCGAGGAATATTATGAGGATTATTCACAGATTGAAAACGGAGTGGGAATGATAAGGTCGCTGCTTTCGGAGTTTGACCGAGAAATGAATTTTCTGGATGAATATATAAAGGATTTCAAGGCTCCCAAAAAGGTTTCCATAGCCACCGGCGCGGCGGCGTTTGAAACAATCAAATCAATGGCGGCAAGACTTGAGGCGACGGTGGATGGGCTTGAGATCAACGTATACAGAATCATTAATTACTTTTTCGGAGAGAGCATTACGGTCGCGGGACTGCTTACCGGAAAGGACATTTATGAGCAGCTGAGGGACAGGGACCTCGGAGACCTGTTGCTCTTTCCCGAAAACGCGCTCAGGTCCGGAGGAGATATATTCCTGGACGACATGTCTCCCGGACAACTGTCGCAGAAGCTCGGGGTAAAAGCTTCGCCGTCTCCGAACGACGGGGGCGGATTTATAAAAGCGGTCATAACAGGATAAGGGATTTGCGGTAATTCCGGTTTGAAACCACTGCTTTGCCGCGAAATTAAAGGAAAGGATAATGAAATGTCAAAACCGATAATAGCCATAGTGGGACGTCCTAACGTGGGAAAAAGCACTTTGTTCAATAAACTGATAGGCGAGAGACGTTCGATAGTAGAGGATGTTCCGGGGGTCACACGGGACCGGATATACGGAGAGACCGAATGGTGCGGAAAGCGGCTTATTGTAATCGATACCGGAGGAATAGAACCCAAAAGCGATGATATTATCCTGTCTCAGATGAAATTTCAGGCTCAGATAGCCATTGAGGACGCGGACGTTATAATATTTATGTGCGATATAAGAGCAGGACTTACCGCAGACGACAGGGAAATCGCGCTGATGCTGAAAAAAAGCGGCAAGCCGGTCGTCATATGTGTAAACAAGTGCGACAGCATCGGTAATCTTCCGCTTGAGTTTTATGAATTTTACGAACTCGGGTTTGACCGCGACCCCGTCGCCGTGTCCTCGGTCCACGGGACGGGCAGCGGAGATCTGCTTGACCAATGTATAGACGCCCTGGGAGACAGGGATTATACGGACAACGACGACGATTCGATAAAGGTCGCCGTAATAGGAAAGCCAAACGCGGGAAAATCCTCGATGATAAATAAAATGCTGGGCGAGCAAAGACTTATTGTCTCGGACATCGCAGGCACCACGCGGGACGCGGTTGACAGCCCGCTCAGCAACAGTCACGGAAATTATACCCTGATAGACACGGCGGGGTTGCGTCGCCAGTCAAAAATCAACGATAAGATTGAAAAATACAGCGTCCTGAGGGCGCATATGGCGGTTGAGCGGGCAAACGTATGTATTCTGATGATTGACGCCGGGAGCGGAATTACCGAACAGGACGAAAAAATCGCCGGAATAGCCCACGAATCGGGAAAAGCCATAATTATCGCCGTAAATAAATGGGATACTATTGAAAAGGACAACTCGACGGTAAACGAATTCACTCAAAAGATCAGAACCGCGCTTTCCTTTATGCCTTACGCCCCCATAATGTTTGTCTCCGCGAAAACCGGGCAGAGAATAGACGATTTGTTTGAAAGGATCAATTATGTATACGGTCAGTCCACGCTCAGAATCTCGACCGGTATGCTCAACGACGTGTTGGCGGAAGCCACCATGCGCACGCAGCCGCCCAGCGACAAGGGACGCCGGCTCAAAATTTATTACATGACTCAAACGGGAGTGACGCCGCCTACTTTTGTGATTTTCTGCAACAGCGCGGAGCTTTTCCACTTTTCTTACCAAAGATACCTTGAAAACTGCCTGCGGCATACCTTCGGATTTGTCGGAACGCCCATTAAGCTTATAATAAGGGAAAAGGGCGACGAGGGAGTATGAGAATTTTCGGGAGGTAGTAAATGAACAATAATAATCAAGACAACAAGCATCAGAGAAATTATGACGGTATATATAAGGTATGCGCGGTAATGGCGGCTGTCGCAATTGTGCTTGCCTGCTTTGCCGTCGCAAAGGTTGAGGACGTTTTTTTGAAAATTGTCTTATTCGGAATTTCCGGCACGCTTTTGTTTTTTTCAATTGTATTTATCGCCGCTGTGGCAGGCGCGAAAAAAATTGCAAGGGGAAATTTCAACTATTTTCTTTACGACAAAAAAACCAGGCAAAACGCTTCTGTGGAACAGCTTACTTTTTCGGAGACAAGAAAAAGAATACAAAAATATATGGCAATGTTCAAAAAAGGCGGAAAGCTTTTTCTGGGAGATCTCTTTGATGAAAAAAACAATATTCCCGAAGCTTTTCAACCGTTATTCTGCTATGAGCTGTTATACGAACTGAGCGAGAACAGCGAAAATACCGAAAGAGTCAGAACCTTTCTTTCCTTCGGAAAAGAGTGCGCGGACGCCTTTTCCAAAAATCTCGCATATGCGGGAGACACGGAGCTTTCGCGGAAAATACAGTTTTATTTTGCCGAGTACGAAACCGGTCAGAATGTTCTTTCGGATTTCTGCCGATATATTTCGGAGCTCAGACCGCATCTTGAAGAAAGCGTTGTAAAATACACGAAAGAGCATATTAATGAATTCAGCTGACTTAATTTCCTTTAAATCGTGAGTTCAGGCATGGTATGGATCACAAACAGGGATTGTTTCTCATTATTTCAGGTCAGATCATAATAACGGTATCATAATGAAGCAACGATGCAAAAGGAGGATTTTTATGTTTATAGATAATGTCAAAATATATTTAAAAGCGGGAAACGGAGGAAACGGGGCGGTCTCTTTCCGACGCGAGAAATATGTTGCCGCCGGCGGTCCCGACGGAGGCGACGGGGGTAGAGGCGGGAATATTGTTTTTCGCGTGGATACGGGCGCAAACACCCTGCTGGATTTCCGATACAAGAGAAAATTCGCGGCGGGAAACGGCGGGGACGGCTCCGGGTCAAAGTTTCACGGGAAATCCGCCGACGACCTGATAGTGCTCGTGCCGCCCGGAACGCTGATAAAAGACCCCGAAAGCGGAAAAATAATACACGATATGTCCGAGGATGACGGCGCGGATTATATATGCTGCAAGGGCGGCAGGGGAGGCTGGGGAAACCGGCATTTCGCCACCCCCACACGCCAGATTCCGATGTTCGCCAAGAACGGGACAAAAGGTCAGGAGAGAGAAGTGCTGCTTGAGCTGAAAATGCTCGCGGACGTCGGTCTCATAGGAATGCCGAGCGTGGGAAAATCCTCGATTCTTGCCGCCATATCCTCCGCCAAGCCCAAAATCGCGGATTATCATTTCACGACTTTGTCTCCGAATCTCGGTGTGGTCGATACGGGAAACGGAAGCGGATTTGTCGCCGCCGATATTCCCGGACTTATTGAGGGAGCCGCGGAAGGAGCGGGGCTCGGGCATGAATTTCTGCGTCATGTAGACAGATGCAGGCTTTTGCTGCATGTGGTAGACATATCCTGCCTTGAGGGAAGAGACCCCGTATCGGACATTTTGACAATAAACCGCGAGCTTGAAAAATACAGTCCCGAGCTCGCGCTGCGTCCTCAGATGATAGTGGCAAACAAGGTGGACTCGCTTGACCGGGAAACGGTAGACATAGACGCGTTTGAAAAATTTGTTGACGAAAACGGCTGGGAGCTGATGTATATTTCGGCATATACCGGAGAAAATCTTGAAAATCTGGTACATCGGGTCTCGGAACGGCTCAGACTGCTCCCCCCGATGACCGTCTATCCGAGTGAATACGACGAATCCGACAGTTACGCAAATTCCGGCAGGGATATTAAGATAACATACCGGAACGGTAAGTATGAGGTGGAGGGTGAATGGCTTTACAACCTCATGGGACAAATCAACTTTGACAATTACGAATCGCTGAACTTTTTCCAGAAGGTACTGGGCAAAAGCGGAGTGTTTGAGGCGCTTGAGGAAAAGGGCTGTCACGACGGAGACACAGTGTCAATTTACGATTTTGAATTTGACTACGTAAAATGATTTTAAAGGCGGAACAAAGTTTGAAATTAAATTTTCAGACACGCCTTTTGTGACCTGCCAAGGACAACCGCGCAAAACGCTTATCCGGCAATAAGAAAGGAATGATCATAATTATGAACATATGGCACGATATGGCAAAGGAAGAGATAACCCCTTCGGACTTTTCCGCGGTGATTGAAATATCAAAGGGCCGCAGATGCAAGTATGAGCTTGACAAAAAAACCGGGCTTCTCAGACTTGACAGGGTGTTGTATACCGCGACACATTACCCGGCAAACTACGGGTTCATTCCGCGCACGTATGCCGATGACGGCGACCCGTTGGACGTGCTTGTGCTTTGTTCGGAAGAAATCATACCTATGACTTTGGTAAGGGTCTATCCCATAGGCGCGATGCGTATGATTGACAGCGGAAAGCTTGACGACAAGATAATCGCGGTGCCTTTTTCGGACCCGACCTACCGAAATATAAGATCAATTGACGAATTGCCCCCTCATATATTCGACGAAATCATGCATTTCTTCTCGGTATATAAGCAGCTTGAAAACAAACAAACCGCGGTAAAGACGCTTTTCAATTACAATGAAGCCATCGAGATCGTAAAAAGCGCGATAGAAGCATATGAAAAAATGTTTGACGAGCCCTCGGATCCACAAAGGACTTAAAAGAACTGAATTGAGCCGTCCGGCAAATGCCGGGCGACTCAATAATCAATACAGGGCAAAGCAGAACTTTGGCGACCATATGTGAAACGCGGAAATGTCTGAAACGGATGAGCCGGGCGCGGTAATACGCTTATTTTACCCCATTCAACCTATATTTTTTCTATTTCCGAATCCTTACAGCCCATAATGTAAGAGTAATAGAACATGGCGGATAGCGTTTTCGCGGTAAGTTCTTTCATTTTCGCGGGGTCGTCCGAATATTCCGAGCAGAGAATATTCAGCACGGTTTTAAACTCATTCGCGGTTCTGGAAAGGCGGGAGGGAACACAGGGCTTCCAATCTAAAAGCCTTTCGGCGATTTCCCGCGGGGTATATTCGTCGGAGCCGACCAAGCGGTAAAGCTCCTGTTCCATTTCGCCGTTTATCGTCGGTCTGTAAAGGTTTATTACCTCAAGGCAATGTTCCTTTTCATAATATTTTCTAAGCCTCGACTTGCCGTAGTCGGACTGTGTCATATAGCAGACAATGGCGGAGGAGTTTTCAAGCATAAATTCCTTGACTCTTTGTCTTAATTTAAGAGTTATTGCTCCGTCCGCGACGTCCGCGAGTTCTTTGCCGAGCAGCGACTCCTGATAAGTTACTCTTATAAGCCTAAGATCCGGGTATTCCCCACGCAGGGAAATAAAGCTGTCGATAAGCATTTTTTCCATTCCTGTGCCTGTTCTTACAAGCAGGGTGTCTTTGCCGCTTTCCGCAAGACGGCGAGCGGTTTTCATTAACTCAACCTGCAGTCGGTCGGGGAGTCGGTAAACCGAATTTGTCATACATGAAAATGTCTTTTCTTTGTCAATTATAATTTCTTGATCTGCTTTTGGCATAACGCGCCTCCTAAAAAATAATCCGGCACCATAGGTACCGGATAGTTTAAAAAGTTCTTAAAAAGTTCTCTTAAAGGTTCTTTGTTCTTTTAAAAAGTTTTTTTAAAAGCTCCCGCGGGTCAGCCTTTGAAAAAGCGCCGCCATGAGACCTTTCGGACGTCATGAAGCCGATGTTCTTACGTCGTTTTCAGAACGGACGAATGGTTAATGGTTATATATATGTAAACTGATGAAGGGCTGTTTTGCTTATTGACCTGCTTTTACGCTATGCCTAACGCTGCGCGTTAATTAATGCTCTGCATTATTCTTTGCGATTGCTTCGCCTAACGCTGCGCGTTATTAATGCTTCGCATTTAATTGCCGAGTACTTCGCGCGCAAGGAGAAAGTTATTTTAGTGGCGCGCGCGAAGCGGCAGACAATAAGCTTCCCTTCCTTAGAAATAATATCCCGCGCGTAAGGGAGTGATACAGAATGAAAAGTCAAAAACTTTTACGAATATAGAAAGAAAACTGTACCATTGCTCCCCAGTGCGCGGTATTACATTTTTTTATGTAATTCCATGTCCAAACCTGTCGGCATCTGCCATTGTGCTCCCGGAGGAACACGGCGCTAATAGTAAAAATTTATCACAACTCTGTGTTGTAAATAGATATGACCCAAAAAGTCTGAAAATAATAAAGATATGGTTATATACGCGTCAGGAAGTCTTG
>CALWJX010000029.1 GCA_944381085.1 uncultured Clostridia bacterium | reverse complement strand
CCGCTCCATCACCGGAATTCCGGTGCGCAACTTCATTTTATCAGAGACAAATTTGCGAAAAACTATTGACAGTACCATAACCGATAACCCGACTATAAAACGACAAAAAGAGGCTGTCTTTGGTTTGGGAATTGTTTTCATTCAAACGGCAAACCTATAAAAAAGCACTTGCATACCGCTGTCGGTAAGCAAGTGTTTTATGTTGAGCCGTTACAAAGGAACTTCACAAAATATCAACCTGAGTCAGCCACTATAATTAAGTTTTCTATGACCTGTAAAATCGCATTTCGCGAATAAAATCAGTCAAAAAGCTTAGCCTTGTATACACCGGCGTCGATAAGCCTTCTGAAAGACTCAATGACATAATCCTTGTCTTCTTTATATGTCACCCCGAACCACTTATCGGATGTCGGCAGCACTTTGACCTTGGCGCTTCCCTGCTTTAACATATCTCCGATAACAGTCGGCAGCAGATATTCCGCTTTCATTTCATATTGATTTCCGTCTTTAAGAAAATCAACAAAACCACTTTCCAGTCGATTTATAAATTCGGGTGCAAACGCCCACATATTCATTGAAACATATGAACGCGGATCGATTTCCGTGCGGCTTCCGTCCTTGTTTTCCACGTATGCACCGCCGTTTTCCCCCTTAAAAATATTTGAGGTCTCGGATATATCCGTAAGAAAACCGTCCGAATCAACCCTGCACACGCCTCTTGTAACCGCGCCGTTATCGCTCAAAGTGTTGCCCAGGATAAAGCCGGGCATGGCTATGTCAAGTACCTTTTTATTGTCCACATCCATCCTGTTTACAATATAATCATGCAGCTTTACATAGGCGTCCTTGCCGTAATAATCGTCGGCGTTGATAACCAGAGACGGGACGTCAACTATACCCTTGCATGAAAGCAACGCCTGTCCCGTACCCCAAGGCTTTGTCCTTCCCTCCGGATTTTTAAAGCCCTCGGGAAGATTCGTAACTTCCTGATACGCATACGAACAGGGGCAGATTTTCTCAATTCTGTTTCCGATAATTTCTCTGAAATCCTTTTCAAGGTCATGACGGATTATGAATACCACTTTGTCAAAGCCCGCCTCAAGCGCGTCGTGTATCGAATAGTCCATAATTATCTCTCCGGATGGTCCTACGGGCGCCAACTGCTTTATACCTCCCCCAAAACGCGAGCCGATGCCCGCCGCCATAATTATCAATGCCGTTTCCATATATTTATTTCCTTTCTCCGTAAGTTTTTGTACCATGCTCTAAAGCTGTATTTTTCTCCGTATAATTCAAAACGCAGAAAAAATCTGCAAAATAACCTTCAAACTTTTTTAAACTGACATATACGGCAAATGTATAATATTTGTCTGTTAATTGCGATGTATACATTATACCACAAATATCATATTTTTACAAGTAATTATGAATAATCAAAAACAAATTATTTGACCCAATGTGACCTGGCAAGCATCTCAAACGCTTTCGGTGTAAGCAGAGGGGTTTTCAGGCTGTTTATCGTTTCGTTATCCAGAAATCCCTCTCTCGCAAATATCTCTCCGGCAATGCCGACCCGCGCAAAATATTCGTCAAGCTTTCTTTTCAGTTCATTTACATGCAGCAGCTCGCCCTGCGGGCAAAAAATGTGGGTATAGTTGCCCTCGCCGCAAATAAGGTCAAGCTGAGAAATAAGAGCTCCGTACATTTTATCGGTCTCTGTATATCCGCAGCTTGAAACCACCACAAGCTTCTTTTTCAGCAAAGATTCGTATCTGAACTCATGAAAGGATTTCGCCGATACCGGGGATACCTCATACCCGTACGCTTTGGTTAAAGGAAGCATTCTGTCCGTAAACTGCTTCATTAAAGACGGCATACCGAAAAAGTACAGAGGAAAAGACTCGATTATTACATCCGCACCCAATACCGATTTTCTGATATCCTCCATATCGTCTTTTATAACACATTCGCCCGGCGTTCTGCTCCAACAGGAAAAACACCCGGTACATGGTAAAATATTCTTTTTATACAAAGCAACCGTATCGACCTTACACTCGCAGACCCTGCTTATTCCTTCGACAAACGATTCGGCTATACGCAGAGTTCCGCTCCGCTCGGCTCTCGGACTGCCGTTGACAAGCAAAATATTCATTTCCCCAAAAACCTCACTATCCGTTGAAATTCCCTTTCGGCAATTTCAACGCCATGGTTATAATGAGCCATAATTATGTTTTTATCGGACTCAAATTTGGACATGTCCTCCATTTCGGGCTGTATCACCAATACCCTGCCTTCGTTTACAAAGCTGTTTAAAATATCCACCTGAGCCTCATACATACTCACCCTTTCAAAACACGCGCATATAAAAGCCGGATATCCTTTATACATTCGCTCTATTATCGTCCGGTACTTGGTATAATTCGTAGGCTTGCCCGCGCTGCTTTTCGTAAGTACCACAATTACCCTGTCGCACCCTTTCTCAAAGGCGCGTACCACAGGTATCGAATCCGCAATGCTTCCGTCAAGGTAATGTTTCCCGTCTATCTCAACCGGTCGGCAAAGCACCGGTACGGAACACGACGCTTTGACCATATCGGTAAGGCGTTTGTTGTATCTGTCCTCACTCAGATATTCCGCCTGTCCGCTTTCACAGCAGGTGACAACATATTCGACCTCCATATCAGACTTATAGTATGTATCAAAATCAAAAAAATAATCCTCGCTGTAAGGGTCTGTATCATACATTTTGTCAAGATTAAGCACATTTCCGGTCTTTATCAGCTCCCCCGCCTTGTTGAACAGTTCTTCTTTGGGTCGGAGTATAACATTTTTTGTTCTTCCCGGCTGATTTGACTTGTATGCCATAGCGTTGCCGCCGCCTGCGGAAACCCCCACGGCATAATCTGTTCTCAGGTTGTTTTCCATTAAATAATCAAGCACGCCGGCTGTAAATATCCCACGTAGCGCCCCGCCTTCAAGTACAATCCCCGTTCTCATTCTGCCGCCTCTGATTCAAGATTTTTTTGAAAATCTGATTTTGTTTTTTTCTTTCTTGTCATGCAATCTGTCGATAATCTTTACGGTATAATATGCGTTGAAAAGATTTTGTCCGCCGTCTATAAGCAAGGAGACCCCGATAAGTATATTCACAATGTCCCGGTTATCAAGCAGGTCAAATATCAAAAAACCTCCCGAACCTATGCAGAAAACAGATCCCAAAAGTATTATCCACCACTTTCCAAGCCCGAATTTTTTCGCGTCTGTTGCCGTCTGAAGCTTGAATACTCCGTCGATAAGTACAAACAGTCCGATATGCAGATTGGACGAATCCACCGTAGACCCCGACTGAACCAAAAACAAAATGCCGATTATAATGACAAGTATGCCCAATGCCAGATCAAACTGAAAGGCAAGATGATATATGTCATATGAAAAATAACCTATAATTTTGACGATTCCGCAGAGAATCAAAGTCCCTCCTATAACATAGCACAATATATCCGTCGCTATGGAGTGACCCGCGATATACAGAATACCCACCGCGCACAAAAGAAAAGAACAAATTATATATAATATTTTCGCAAATTTAAGCGACGATTTCATTTTAGTCCTCCTCTCCGATTTATTAAATAAAAAAGAAAGTACTTCCGTTTTTTAAACTCAATTCATGATTTTCCATATTAATTATACAATATCCTTGTTTCAATTAATATAGACAAAATTTTTACGGTGTGAAAAATTCATACACGGAAAAATCTTTACGCAATTTTAGGACAATTTTTAAAATTTGCCCAAAAAAACCCCGCGACAGAGTCCGAGGTTTTTTAATCTTTTTTTTCATTATCGTTTAACAGTTTCAGGATGTTTTCATGAAACAAAGCAAGCATACGTCTCAGGTCATCCTCGGACAAATCCTTCATCCGTCCGTTCATGTACTCATTAACCGCGCCTATCACGGTATACGTCAATAATTTACAAATCAGACGCAAATCCTCACCGCTTCGCGAACTTCCCGCCGCGCAATTCGCAACAGTATTGCTTACAATATACTCCACCGCTTCCGAAATGTACTTCTCAAGGCAGAATTTGTCGCGTGAAGCATATATGTTTTTTATCATCTTTTTATTTTTTACCGCCTCTCCGATAAGTTTAATCGTAAACTCATCGGGCTCAAGCGCCAATTGTCTGTCATTGACGATTTTTTCAACCGCTGTTCTGAATTCTTCCTCAAACAGCTCATATACATCGCTGTAATAATAATAAAAAGTATTTCTTGTAACCGAACACTCCTCTATTATTTCCTTTACGGTTATTTTGTCAAGAGGCTTCTCGGAAAGCAGCCTGTAAAAAGCCTCTATAATAGCTTTTTTGGTAAACTGTGCCATATTCTCCTCTCACGTCTTAAGGCGTCCGCCCGAAAAAATTCAAGTCCGGCAATACAGCATCACGAAACTTCCGGAAATTCAGACAAAAATGACCTATCCCATATTTTCAGGCAATTTCTTTCCGCCGAGAACATGAAAATGCATATGCTTTACCGACTGACATCCGTCTTCCCCCACATTTGAAATTACTCTGTATCCCCCGGAAAGCCCTGCCTTTGCGGCTATTTTTGGAATTGCCTCAAAAACCGCGCGAACACTGTCGCTGTTTTCCGCGTTTATTTTGTCACAAGACTCAATATGATCACGGGGTATAACAAGTATGTGTACCGGCGCCTGAGGGTTGATATCACGAAACGCAAATATTTTCTCATCACTGTACACCTCTTCTGACGGTATCTCTCCTCGCGCTATTTTACAAAAAATACAATCCATTTTAAAACCCATTCCTTTCTCATGAAAAAGCCAAAGCCGCAATGACTTTCATAACGCAAAATAATATTTTTACATTTACGATTATTTGCATTTATACTCCGAAAAATATCTTTACAACCGTGATTTATCATGGTATAATTATGTAACGGCATATCGGCAAAATAAAGTATAACATATATTTTTTTAATTGTCAACAGAATTCAGGTTAATACTTAATATTTGTTTAAATTGTTAAGAGAGGTGATACGGCAAATGAATTTCGGAGACAGCGGCGATTTCGCCGACCTTTGGAAATATCTGAAAAGCTCAAAAAAACATAAGGTGCTGTACGGAATGGGAAACGGGGCGGACAAGGTTTTGGCGGTATGCAAAGATTATGGCATACAAATTGACGATTTCTTTGCAAGCGATGATTTTGTGCGCGGGCATTCGTTTCACGGCAAAAGGGTGCTTTCCTACTCGGAGATTATCGAAAAATACGAAGCGTCAAACACAATAGTACTACTCTGTTTCGCCACCCGGCTTGACAGTGTCCTTAGCAATATATATAAAATCGCTTCTGAATGTGAACTTTACGCACCGGACGTACCGGTATACGGGAACGAAATTTTCA
The DNA here is from genome assembly GCA_944381085.1 of uncultured Clostridia bacterium. Lineage (GTDB taxonomy): Bacteria > Bacillota > Clostridia > Oscillospirales > CAG-272 > SVTX01. Next base: position 19,753 of record CALWJX010000029.1, on the reverse strand, counting down.
ACGCGGAATATTTGTCTTCCCATATTGAACAAATAAAAGCCGCGGCGCGGCTTTTCTCCGACGAAAAATCAAGATCGACTTACACGGATATAATCAACTACAAATTGTCCGGTAAGACAGATTACCTCATCTCTTGCGAATCGACCGAAAACGAGACCTTTTCACTGCTCGGCGCGGACAAATTCATAAGGACCGCAGACCTCGGAGCATATAACGGAGACTCAATCCGTCAGCTTTTAAAATATTCGCCGAATCTCTCGCATGTCACGGCGCTTGAGCCTGACAGAAGAAATTTCCGCAAGCTCTGCGAATACAGAGACAGCAAAACAGACAGTATAATTATAGACGCCTATAATTGCGGGGCATGGTCCGAAAAAAACGATTTTACATTTGAACAAAGCGGAAACAGAAACGCTTCCTTCGCGTCAAATATTTCATACTTTCAGTCGTCTGTCAACAGTGAAAATCATAATCAGCCGAAACACGCGAAGCAGGCAAAGACCGAGGTAAACACTCTGGACAATATCCTCGGCGGAGAGCGAGTGGATTATATCAAATACGACGTTGAAGGGTCGGAAAAGGAAGCGTTGGAGGGTTCGCTTAATACGATAAAAAAATATTCCCCCGCTCTGCTTGTTTCGGCTTATCACAGGAGCTGCGACATTTTTACGCTGCCGACATATGTCCATCAGATAAATCCGGACTACTCGATGTATCTGCGTAAGCTCAGATATATACCCGCGTGGGATATAAATCTATTGGCTGTAAAACAGTAAAATTGCTTAAAATAATTTCAAAATTATTATTCCGACAGAAAAGGAGATATAATCAATCATGAAAATATCGGTTATAACGGGAGCGTCATCAGGCATAGGCAGGGAGTTCGCGCTCATGCTCGACAAAATCGAGGACTGCGACGAAATATGGGTAATAGCCCGCCGTGAAAACAGACTTCGTGAGCTGTCCGAGACACTGCGCGCAAAGGTGCGCCCAATTGAGCTTGACCTTTCGCTCGAATCAAGCTTTGAGGAATATAAAAAAATGCTTGATACAGAAAAGCCCGAGGTAATCGCGCTTGTAAACGCCGCGGGATTCGGAAAATTCGGAAAATTTACCGACATCCCTCTTTCCGAGCAGCTCAATATGATAGACCTCAACGCAAAAGCCCTCGTGGCTATGACATATCTCACGCTCCCTTACATGCCAAAAGGAAGCAGAATTTATCAGCTCGGATCTCTTTCCGCGTTTCAGCCCGTGCCTTATATAGGAGTTTACGGAGCCACAAAGGCATTCGTACTCTCTTTTTCACGCGCGATAAACAAGGAAATCGAAAACAAAGGCGTCAGAATGATAGCCGTCTGCCCGGGATGGGTAGCCACCGAATTTTTCAACCGCGCGGTTAAAGACGACACGATAACCTATTACAACAGGTTCTTTACTCCCAATCAGGTAGTTACACGGGCTGTCCGTGATATCGGAAAAGGCAAGGATGTTTCTGTGTGCGGCGCGTCGGTAAGAGCGCAGGCGCTGCTTACAAAACTGCTCCCTCACAGGCTTGTAATGAAAATCTGGTGCCGGCAGCAGGGCAAATAAATATCCGGCTCTAAAAAACAGGACTCATTTATCCGCCAAGCGGATTGAGTGAGTCCCGTTTTTTACGTTTTTTTATTATACAGATGTTTACGTTATGTAAATCAGATAATTCCCTGCGCCATCATGGCTTCCGCGACTTTCTTGAAACCGGAAATATTGGCGCCCTTTACAAGGTCATACCCAAATCCGTACTCTTCGGCAGTCTGCGCCGCGCTGTCATGAATATTAATCATGATTGCCTTAAGCTTTTCGTCTACTTCTTCGCTCGTCCATGAAAGTCTTTGGCTGTTCTGCGACATTTCAAGCGCGGATACCGCAACGCCGCCGGCATTTGCGGCTTTGGCGGGAGCGACAAACACTCCGTTTTCCTGAAGATATTTTACGGCTTCATTGGAAGTAGGCATATTCGCGCCTTCAACATAGCAGCGGGTTCCGTTCGCAACTATTTTCTTGGCGTCGTCAAGATTTACTTCATTCTGGGTCGCGCAGGGCATAACTATATCCGCCTTAACGCCCCAAGGCTTTTCACCCTTGAAGAAAGGAAGATTGAACTTCTTTGCGAAATCCTCAATTCCCAAGTCTTTAGACGCGCGTATCTCAAGCATGTATTTGATTTTTTCGGCATCAAGCCCGTTTTCGTCATATACATAACCCTTTGACCCCGATATGGTAACTACCTTTCCGCCGAGCTGAGTCACCTTTTCTGCGGCTCCCCAGGCTACATTGCCGTATCCGGAAATCACGACGGTCTTGCCCTTTACGGTATCGCCGACGCGCTCAAGCATTCTCTGCGCAAAATATACCGCTCCGTATCCGGTAGCTTCGGGTCTTATAAGGCTTCCTCCGAAAGAAATTCCCTTTCCGGTCAAAACGCCGTTTTCATACGCGCCTCTGATTCTCTTGTACTGACCGAAAAGATATCCCACTTCTCTTCCGCCTACACCGATATCTCCCGCGGGAACATCCACATCGGGACCTATATGACGGTAAAGCTGAGTCATAAAGCTCTGGCAGAAATTCATAATTTCATTGTCGGACTTACCCTTGGGGTCAAAATCAGCGCCTCCCTTGCCGCCGCCTATCGGAAGACCCGTTAAGCTGTTTTTGAGTATCTGCTCAAAGCCCAGGAATTTAAGAATGGAAAGGTTTACGGTAGGATGGAAGCGAAGTCCTCCCTTGTAAGGACCTATCGCGCTGTTGAACTGAATACGGTATCCCTTATTCACATGCACCTTTCCGCTGTCATCCGTCCACGGAACACGGAACATAATAACTCTTTCGGGTTCTACAAACCTCTCAAGCAGAGCTGCCTTCTCATATTCGGGATGTTTGTCAAAAACAACCTCAAGAGATTCAAGAATTTCTGTAGCTGCCTGGTGAAATTCGGGCTGACCGGGATTTTTTTCAATCAGATCCGACAGCACTCTTTTTACATACTGTGACATATCATACCTCCTGCCGCAATTTCGCGGCGAATTTTAATTTAGCGAAAATTCAGTTTTTGCGCTTATTTTAAGAAACAAAGCTTATGCGCAAATAGTTTTAACGAAAAATTCTCTATTGCTTATATTTTACCATAAAAGCATCAATTTTGCAAGATTTTTTTTAAAAGTTTCAAAAAAAATTTTTTTATTTCGTTTATAAGCGGTTTTTTTATAAAAAAACCGCAAAACCGAAACATACAATTTCAATTGCTGCATAAAAATGCTGTTGATTAGACGACGGATATCATAAATTGACTTATAAATCTATTTAAATTTAAATTGAATAATACCTGACCGCCGACTCAAAGAGTCCCGTAAAATACCTGCCTTCCACATTCTTATACAGATAATCACCCACTCTTTCGGAGTGCCCCATTTTCCCGAGAACTCTTCCGTCAGGCGAACAGATTCCCTCAACGGCATACACAGAATTGTTGGGATTGAAATGCACATCGCTTGAAGGCTTACCTTCAAGATCTACATACTGAGTAACTATCTGCCCGTTTTCCGCCAGCTTCTTTACAAGTTCCTCAGACGCCAGAAATCTTCCCTCTCCGTGGGAGATGGGAACGGTATAGATTTCACCCGGTTTTGTATTCATAAGCCACGGCGACTTATCCGTGCATATTCTGGTGCGTACAAGTTTTGACTGGTGCCGCCCTATGGTATTAAAGGTAAGTGTGGGACAATTTTCGTCCGTGTCGATTATCTCTCCGTAAGGAACCAGCCCCAATTTGATAAGCGCCTGAAATCCGTTGCAGATTCCCGCCATAAGTCCGTCACGTTTTTTCAGAAGTTCATGGACGGCGTCTTTGATCTTCGCGTTCCGGAAAAACGCGGTTATAAACTTACCCGAACCGTCCGGCTCGTCTCCTCCGGAAAAACCTCCCGGAATAAATATAATCTGAGAATCGCCTATCTTTTCCGCGAAATAATCCACAGATTCCGAAACCTGGGCGCTTGACAGGTTTCTTATCACCGTCACATCGACCGAAGCTCCCGCTTTTTCAAACATCTTCGCGCTGTCATACTCGCAGTTTGTCCCCGGAAATACCGGTATCAGCACCTTGGGTCTGCCGCTGATTACGCTCGCCGACTTAAAGCTCTCTCCGCTTACGTATTCTATTGTCGGGATATTCCTGTCTTCCTGCTCGATATTGCACGGATATACCCCTTCAAGCTTGCCTTCATAAAGTGAAAGCATATTGCAGAGCGGTATTTTGGAATCCTCCCACGACACATAAGGCTCGCAAACCGTTTTTCCGACAACGCGGCAAATGATATTGTCCGGGATATCTCCCGCTTTCGCGTCGGACAATTCTATTATAAACGAACCGTAACTGTATCCGAACATCTCGTCAAGTGAAAAATCCGAATCGTAGACAAAGCCGATATTGTTGCCTATGCACATTTTGAACACCGCTTCCGCGGCGCCCCCGTATACGGGGGTATATACGGCGATTGCCTTACCCTCGCGAATAAGAGAGGTAACCTTTTCATAAACCGAAAGCAGCGACTGTGTAACAGGCAGCTTATCCGCGTTGTATTCGGGGGACAGCATGATTACCTCATGTCCCGCGGACTTAAATTCCGGACTGATAATGTCTTCCGCATTTCCCACCGTGACAGCGAATGAAACCAATGTAGGCGGAACATCGATATTCTCAAAGCTTCCGCTCATAGAGTCCTTTCCGCCGATAGCGCCTATGCGCAAATCGGCCTGAGCCTCAAACGCGCCGAGCAGCGCCGCAAGCGGCTTTCCCCATCTTTTCGGGTCATGACCGGGTTTTTCCATATATTCCTGAAAAGTCAGATAAACATCCTCAAATTTCGCTCCCGCGGCAACAAGCTTTGACACAGATTCGACTACAGCGTAATAAGCGCTGTGAAAAGGAGACTTTTCGGCTATATAAGGGTTATAACCCCATGACATCAGCGAACAGGTGTCGGTAAACCTGTCCTCGGACGATATTTTCTGGACCATTGCCTGTATGGGGGTCTGTTGGTATTTTCCGCCGAACGGCATGAGCACCGTCCCCGCTCCGATAGTAGAGTCAAACCTCTCCGAAAGGCCGCGCTTGGAGCAGACATTGAGATCGGAAACCAAAGCCGAATAAAGAGAAACAAAGTCAGCGTCCTCCGATATCTCCCTGTCAAAGTTTTGCGGCGCCTGCGGAGCGATACTGATATGCTTTTCGGCGCCGTTGGAGTTCAGAAAGTCTCTCGATATATCAACGATATACTTTCCGTTCCACTTCATTCTCAGTCTGTTACTGTCCGTAACACGGGCAATCCGCGTAGCCTCAAGATTTTCCCCTGAGGCAAGTTCAATAAATTTCTCCGCGTCCTCTTTCGCTACGACCACCGCCATTCTCTCCTGAGATTCGGAAATGGCAAGCTCGGTACCGTCAAGCCCCTCGTATTTTTTGGGCACCGCGTTGAGATCGATCTCAAGTCCGTCGGCAAGCTCGCCCACGGCGACCGAAACGCCTCCCGCGCCGAAATCGTTGCACCTTTTGATCAGCAATGACGCCTCTTTATTTCGGAAAAGTCTTTGCAGCTTTCTTTCCTCCGGAGCGTTTCCCTTCTGAACCTCGGCGCCGCAGGTCTCAAGAGACTGCAAGGTGTGGGACTTTGACGAGCCTGTAGCTCCGCCGCAGCCGTCACGTCCTGTCCTTCCGCCCAAAAGTATGACAACATCGCCGTCAACCGGTCTTTCACGTCTTACATTTTCCGCCGGCGCCGCGGCTACCACGGCGCCTATCTCCATTCGCTTCGCGACATATCCGCTGTGATATATCTCATCTACCTGTCCCGTCGCAAGCCCTATCTGATTGCCGTATGACGAATATCCCGCCGCGGCCGTCGTAACTATCTTTCTCTGCGGAAGCTTGCCCGCCATAGTCTGCGAAACCGGTACGGTAGGGTCCGACGCCCCAGTCACGCGCATTGCCGCGTACACATAAGCGCGTCCCGACAAAGGGTCGCGTATGGCTCCGCCGATACATGTAGCCGCGCCGCCGAAAGGCTCTATCTCGGTCGGATGGTTGTGAGTTTCATTTTTAAACAGCAAAAGCCAGTCTTCTTTTTTACCGTCGAAATCCACCTTTATTTTTACCGTGCAGGCGTTGATCTCCTCGGATTCATCAAGCGAATCAAGACAACCCTGCGCTTTCAGATACTTCACGGCGACAGTGGCGATATCCATGAGATTTATCGGTTTTTTTCTTCCTATCTCTTCTCTTGCAGACAGATAATCCTCATACGCGCGCCGCAAAAGGTCGTCCTCAAACTCCACGCTGTCTATCGTCGTAAGAAACGTGGTATGACGGCAGTGATCCGACCAATACGTATCTATCATGCGTATTTCGGTTATTGTCGGGTCTCTTTTTTCACCTGCAAAATAATCACGGCAGAATCTTATGTCATCAATATCCATGGCAAGACCGTGGCTTTTGATAAACTCCTCCAGCTGACTGTCGCCAAACCCGCAAAATCCGTGTACGGTCTGCACGCTGTCGGGCACGAAATACTCATTTTTCAGCGTATTTACCTCGGCAAGCGACGCCTCTCTGCTTTCTACCGGGTTTATTACATATTTTTTTATCGCCCCGATTTCGGAATCGCTGAGTTCTCCGTAAAGCATATACACCTTGGCGGTTCTTATTTCAGGTCTGTTCTTCTGAGATATAAGCTGTATGCACTGCGCGGCGGAATCCGCTCTCTGATCGAATTGTCCCGGCAGATATTCGACCGCGAAAACGATCGCCCCGTCAGACTTAACCTTATAGTACACATTGTCAAGCTGAGGCTCTGAAAATACCGTTTTTACACAGTAATCAAAAAGCTCCCTGTCTATATCCTCCGCGTCATAACGGTTGAGTATCCTGACTTTCTTCAGGGATTTAATGCCCAAAAGACCGGTTATGTCCGAAAACAGCGCGTTTGCCTCATTTTCAAGTCCTTGCTTTTTTTCGACAAATATTCTGTAAACCATTAATATCCTCCACACCGCGCAACGCGGTCAAATATTTCCAAAAACATTTTGGTCTCCGAATTATAACGGCATAAGTTCAAAAAACCCGCCGTAAAAAACCGTTAAAGCAAAACTCTGTCAGTCAAGCGCCCTCAAAGCTTTCGCGCCGATATCCCTGCGATAATACATGTTGCAAAAATTTACCTTTTTAATTTCGGAGTAAGCCTTCTCTATCGCGCCGCCGAGAGTTTCGGATGTAGCCGTCACACCGAGCACCCGTCCGCCGGCGCTGAGCAGTCTGCCGTCCTCCGAAAGTTTTGCTCCGGCAACAAAAATCTCCGCGTCGGTATCTTCGGGCAGCTCTATTTCAAAACCGGTTTCATACTTTTCGGGATACCCCTCCGACGCCGCCACCACACAACACGCCGCTTTATTTTCAAACTCCACATTGACCTCCGAAAGACGTTCCTGCGCGACCGCAAGCATTATTTCAAGCAAGTCGCTCTTAAGCAGCGGCAAGACAACCTGAGTTTCGGGGTCACCGAAACGGCAGTTGTATTCGATAACTTTGGGACCGTCTTCGGTAAGCATAAGCCCGAAATACAGACACCCCTTGAAGGTCCTGCCCTCAGCGTTCATAGCGTTTACCGTGGGAATAAAAATTTTTTCCATACATTCGCGCGCGACTGTCTCCGTATAATAGGGATTCGGCGCCACGGTACCCATACCTCCGGTATTCAGACCCGTATCGCCGTCAAGCGCGCGCTTATGGTCCATTGATGAAATCATGGGAACTATGGTCTTCCCGTCCGTAAACGACAGCACGGACACCTCGGGTCCCGTCAGAAATTCCTCTATCACAACACGGTTTCCGCTGTCTCCGAACTTTTTGTCATTCATGATAAGCTGTATGGCGTCCGCCGCCTCTTTTTCGGTCTGAGCGATTATTACTCCCTTTCCGAGCGCGAGTCCGTCCGCCTTTATGACCGCCGGCATATTGACGGTGCCGAGAAATTCAAGGGCGTCCCCGGCGTTGTCAAAGGTTTTGTATTTTGCGGTGGGAATATTGTATTTTTCCATCAGATTTTTTGAAAACACCTTGCTTCCCTCTATAATCGCCGCATCCCGTGAGGGACCGAAGCATTTTATGCCTTTTGCCTCAAGTGCGTCAACCGCTCCCAAAACCAACGGGTCATCCGGCGCCACAACCGCGAAATCCACCGAATTCTCAACGGCAAACTTTACAATTCCCTCAATATCCTTGGCTCCAATGTTCACGCAAACCGCGTCCGCGGCAATTCCGCCGTTTCCCGGAAGCGCGTATATCACCTCGGCCTTTTTGTTTTCTTTAAGCTTCTTAATTATTGCGTGCTCACGGCCGCCGCCACCGATTACCATGATTTTCATTCTTCAAGTTCCCTGCCCTTTGCTATCATTTTGGCGACCATTTCGACCGCCCTGGGAAGTATTATCCATTCCGCGTTTCTCATTACATGAGTCTGAAGACTTTCCGGAGTTTCGCCCTTGCGTATCATGACCGACTTCTGAAGTATTATTCTTCCGCCGTCCGGCACTTCATTTACAAAATGCACGGTAGCGCCCGTCACCTTAACGCCGTAATTCAACGCCGCCTCATGTACGCGCAGTCCGTAATATCCCTTTCCGCAGAATGACGGTATAAGCGAGGGATGGACGTTAATTATCCTTTCCGGATATTTTTTCACAAAATCCGCGCTGAGAATAGTCATATACCCGGCAAGCACGATCAAATCTATCTTAAATTCACGTAGTACGGATTCAATCTTCTTTTCAAACTCCGCCGTGTCGGAAAATTCTTTTCTCGACACAACCGCCGAGGGTATGTTGGCAAGCGCGGCTCTGCTCAAAGCGTAGGCGTCCGCACGGCTCGACAGCACAAGTGCGATCTCCCCGTGCGGGATATGCCCGGCTCTTTCGTAATCTATAATCGCCTGCAGATTGGAACCGTTTCCGGACACAAAAACCGCAATCCTAACTTTTTTCAAAACTCAGTCTCCTTTCCTTGATCCCGCGACCGAAAAATCATCGCGGATATCAATTTTATCGTCAAAATAAACTCAATCAGCCTCTCAGCATATAATCACGCCGTCGTCTCCCTTGACGACTTCTCCGATTATATACGCGTCCTCGCCCGATTTTTTCAGTGCCGCAAGCGTTTTGTCCGCGTCGTTCTTATCAACTATCACGCTCATTCCCACTCCCATATTGAAGGTATTGAACATATCCCTTTCCGGAATATTGCCCTTTTGGGCGATAAGCTCAAATATCGGCAGCACTTTTATCTCGCTTTTTCTGATCTTCGCGCAATACCCTTCCGGTATGCTCCTCGGAATATTTTCATAAAATCCTCCGCCGGTAATATGCGAGACACCCTTGACGTTTACCTTTTCAAAAAGAGAAAGCATGGGCTTTACGTATATCTTTGTAGGCGTAAGCAAAACCTCCCCTATACTCTTGTTGTCAAGATATTCGACGGGTTTCAGCATATCGCCGTTTTCAACATCGAAAACTTTACGCACAAGCGAAAAGCCGTTTGAATGAACGCCGCTTGAGGGCAGCGCGATTATAATATCTCCTCTGCCTATCTTGGAATTGTCGATTATTTTGTCCTTATCTACCACTCCTACGGAAAATCCGGCAAGGTCGTACTCGTCTTCGGGATAAAAACCGGGCATCTCCGCGGTTTCTCCCCCCACAAGCGCCGCCCCCGACTGAACACATCCGTCCGCAACGCCCTCGACTATCGACGCGATTTTTTCGGGTACATTTTTTCCGCACGCGATGTAATCAAGGAAAAACAAGGGCTTTGCCCCGCAACAGATTATATCGTTTACACACATGGCGACGCAGTCAATTCCCACGGTATTGTGCTTGTCCATAATAAAAGCCATCTTAAGCTTTGTACCCACTCCGTCGGTTCCGCTGACAAGTATCGGCTTTCTCATTCCGGACAGGTCAGGTTCAAACAAGCCTCCGAAGCCTCCGATTCCGGTAAGCATTCCGCCGGTCGCGGCGCGCTTGATGTGCTTTTTCATCAGTTCTACGGCTTTATATCCGGCGGTGATATCCACTCCCGCCTCTTTATAGCTTTCGCTGAAACTTTTCTCCAATTTATCTGTACTCCTTTCGATTAATTGAAAAGAAATTTGCTCCCGTCGTACTGACAGGAAAAATCAGGCATTATTCCTTGCCGTTCCAACAGTAAGTGCAGAGCTTGCAGGGGTCAAGCCCTATTGATTTTATAACCCCTTCAAGAGATTGAAATTCAAGAGACGCGAAGTTGAATTTCTCGCAAATCACTTTCCTTAGTTTTTTTCCTCTTTCGGTTGACGAATCGCTGTATTCCTCAATATAATTAAAGCCTTCCTCGCCCTCAAGCTCCAGAATGACCCTTCTCGCTATCAGTTCCAGATCGCTTGTCGCCCTTGAAAAGTTGAGATACTTGCAGCCGTACATTATAGGCGGGCAGGCAGACCTCATATGCACTTCTTTCGCTCCGTTTTCATACAGAAAATCGACCGTTTCTTTAAGCTGCGTTCCCCTTACTATGGAATCGTCCACAAACAAAAGTTTTTTGCCGTCTATAAGCTCCTTGACAGGCACCTGCTTCATCTTGGCTATCTTGTTTCTCTCGGATTGATTGGACGGAGTAAAGCTTCTCGGCCAGGTAGGGGTATATTTTATAAACGGTCTGGCAAATGGCACATGGCTCTCATTCGCGTACCCTATCGCGTGAGGCGTGCCGGAATCCGGGACCCCCCCTACATAGTCGAGGTTTTCCGCGTTCTTGGTCTTTTTGTCATTCTGCGCCATTATCTGACCGTTTCTGTAGCGCATCACTTCAACATTAACCCCCTCATATGACGAGGTGGGATAACCGTAATAGCTCCACAAAAACGAGCATATCCTCATTTCTTTTCCGGGCGGCGAGAGCTGCTTTAAGCTGTCTGACGTAAACTCGACTATTTCTCCCGGACCCAATTCCTTTTCCTTTTCATAACCGAGCTTTTCATACGCGAAGGACTCAAACGACACGCAATACCCGTCGTCATTCCTGCCTATCAGAACCGGAAGCCTGCCCAGCCTGTCCCTTGCCGCGATAATTGACCCGTCGTTTTTAAGTATTAAAATCGAGGCGGTTCCTTCTATTACACTCTGTGCGAACTTTATCCCCTCGACAAAACTGTCTTTCTGATTTATAAGCGACGCCACAAGCTCTGTCGAGTTGACCTTGCCTCCGGTCATTACGCCGAAATGTCCGCCGTTTGTAAGCAGGAATTTTTTGATAAGTTCCTCTGAGTTGTTGACAATACCGATTATACAGATAGCATAAATGCCTATATTGGAACGGATAAGCAGCGGCTGAGGATCAGTATCGCTGATACAGCCTATCGCCGAATTTCCTTTCATTTCTTCAAAGACCTTATCAAATTTTGTTCTGAAAGGCGAGTTTTCAATATTGTGAATATCCCTTTGAAGTCCGATCTTTTCGTCATACGCCGCCATACCTCCGCGCCGTGTTCCGAGATGCGAATGATAGTCGGTCCCGAAAAACACATCGGATATCGCGTCATGCTTACATGCCGCGCCAAAAAATCCTCCCATATAATTTATATACCTTTCTTACGCTGATTTTTTCAAAGGCGCCGCGCCATTTTAAGCGTGTATGCCTTTAAGTTAATAATTTTATTATTCGCCGAATACACGTCTCATCATTTCCTGATAAGCGCCCTCAACATTTCCGAGATCTCTGCGGAAGCGGTCTTTATCAAGCTTTTCATGAGTTTTACTGTCCCAGAAGCGGCAGGTATCGGGAGAGATCTCGTCCGCAAGAATTATCTTACCGTCCTTAGTCTTTCCGAACTCTATCTTGAAGTCCACAAGGTCAACACCTATGCCCTTGAAATATTCTTTGAGATAATTGTTGATTCTGAAAGTGTAGTCGGTTATGGTCTCAATGTCCTCTTTCGTCGCCCAGCCGCAGGCGATTATATGATACTCGTTTACCATCGGGTCATGCAGGTCATCGTTTTTCAGGCAAAACTCAAGTGTGGGGCAAAGCAACGGCGTACCCTCTTCAACCCCGAATCTCTTTGAGAAAGAACCCGCAGCGATATTTCTGACTATAACCTCAAGGGGAATTATAGAAACCTTTCTGACAACAGTCTCTCTGTCATTTATCTCTTCAACAAAGTGAGTAGGTATACCTGCTTCCGCCTCAAGCTTTTCCATGAGATAATTTGACATTCTGTTGTTGACTACGCCTTTTCCGCTGATGCTTCCCTTTTTTGCCCCGTCAAACGCCGTGGCGTCGTCCTTATACGACACAATGCAAAAGTCTTCATTCTCCGTAGCGAATACCTTTTTGGCTTTTCCCTCGTATAACTGTTCTCTTTTTTCCATGATTTATTGTTCCTTTCACTTTTATTTTTTTAGAAATTATTCAATAAGGGGGCTGAGCCCCGTCATCCGGCGGGAGAATGTATCTCCCCACTGAAAAAATCAAGCGGCAACACATCTTAATTCGGTTATAAGCGTCAAAATTATCCCCTGCTGTATTTTTCGGAAATTTCCTTGTCCTTTTTCAGTATTTTTTCTTCACCCGCGGCTCTCTTTTCTTTAAGACGGTCAGAAAGCCCGCGATCGTTTACCGCAAGAATCTGCACGGCAAGCAAAGCGGCGTTTGCGGCTCCGTCAATCGCCACGGTAGCGACCGGCATTCCGGACGGCATCTGAACCGTCGAAAGTAGCGCGTCAAGTCCGTCCAATGTCGAAGATTTAACCGGTATACCGATAACGGGCAATGTGGTGTTGGCAGCCATCGCCCCGGCAAGATGCGCGGCCTTTCCCGCCGCGGCAATTATTACACCGAATCCGTTGTCAGCGGCGCCCGCGGCGAAATCTCTCGCCGCCGACGGTGTTCTGTGCGCCGAAAGCACACGCACCTCAAACGGCACGCCATATTCTTCGAGCACTCCGAAAGCTTTTTCAATCACAGGCAGATCGCTGTCACTCCCCATTACTATTCCGACTTTTTTCATATAAACCCTCCCATGCCGCTACAGGCGGCGCAAACAAAATATAAAATTCCACTTCCGGCGGCGAACCCGCGAAGAAATTTATTTCAAAATTCCAAGCAAAACCGTACAAAATGAGCAAAAAGCCGCGCAGAAAGACATAGCCTTAACCACACGGCAATATTAAATCATTAAATTAATAAAGAATGCAAAAAAACAACCGGGTACCGACAAAGCCCGTCCGCCCTGAAGCTTTGCTGCATGTATTTTCATGACCGATTTCCTCCCGTTTGTTTATTCAACAACAATATTATACATTAAATTGCAAACAAAGTCAATCGTTTTATTTAATTTATTGAAATTTCTATGTTTATCACAACCCGGAGCGTATACTTGACATATCCTATTATAAAATTTAATGAAGCCGGAGCCTCGGTTCCGCGTTTCACGGTTGAGTTATCTCAAAATCTATGGTACACCTGTCACAGCTCAGTCCTTTTATCTCGATAAGATAATTCAGAAAAAGTCTGCCGTCCGTCAAAACCGTATTCTTGACCTCTATTGTGTTTATTGACAACTCGAAAGGCATATATGGGGTATTATAAACACTTTTATGGCGCTTGCCGCTCTCAAACGAGAGCATTGTGTTAATATCACCCTCACGGACGACGCTCACAAGTCCCGGCTCATTTCTGTTGAATATAATTCTGACAATCGTCCCATTGGAATCCTCAGAATCATTTTCATCGTATTCAATCTCAATGTTTCCGTCATTATCTTCCATAATAAACCCTTCTGTTATAACCTCTATTGCCTGACTGTCCTCAAAACTCTCCGTCAGCTTTTCCAAAAACTCCGTGTCCGTATCTCCTACAATTTCTTCTATCGCGTCTTTAAATGTAAAATCACGCTGTCGCTTTCCGTACATACTTTCCGATTCAAGCAAATTTCCTATCAGATCCGTCAGTCTCTCGTCAAATTCCCGCCGTTTTGATATAATCTTGATAATAACCTTTTTCACCGGACGATTACCTCTCATTCTATAGTTGAAGCTCAGGACTTCATTTTATCACGATTTATTTCTCTTGTCAATGTAAAAGGTTCAATTTGTGAAAAAGTACTAATTTTACAAATCTTATTTCCTCTCAAAAAGTAATTTTTTGTGCAAAACAGAGATATTATTATTTGGTATTGAAAAAAATAATTATTTATAGTATAATATTAATGCTTATTTTAATGCTTATTTTAAGGAGATTTTACATAAATCAAACATTGAAATTTCTTTTTGGTCCGTCAGCCGTGTGACTATCTCCCGAACCCCTTGACAAGTCAATTATATAAATACCCTTTGATATAATTTTTAAAAACAGGAGGAAAATCCAATGAAAAAATTAATCGCAATTGTCCTTGCGTTGGTCACGTGCCTCGCCACGGTGTCCTGCGCGACCGGCACAGGTGAAGAAGGGACGTCGGCTCCCGATAACTCATCCACCAATACCGGGGAATCTGAGGATACCGGAGAGCCGCTCGAACTTCCGGAATTCAATTTCAACGGCAAAACGCTCACGTTTCTCGTAAAAGGAAGCGACGCGGGGGAATGGCAGACGGTTGACATCTATGCCGAAAATCTGAAGTCTGAACCCGTCAACGACGCCGTATATCAGAGAAACGATCTGATTCAGAACAAGTACAATGTACAAATCGCTCAGATTCCGCTTGAAAGCGGCGAAACCGCCCAACAAAAGGTGTCTACAGAAGTGAGGTCCGGTACGGGAGAATTTCAGGCGGCAATAGCATCGCTCAGTGACACCGCCTCAATAGCCACGCAAAATTTACTTTACGATCTTAATTCCTCGGATATTTCACATATTAACCTTGAAAAATCCTGGTGGGACAACAAAGCAGCCGAGGAACTTTCTGTAGACGGTAAACTTTACTATGCTACGGGCGACCTGCTCACAAGCGACAACGACGGAACATTTATCATAATGTTTAATAAAACAATCATGGCGGATAAAAATCTCGGCGATATATATGAACTCGTAAACAACAAGCAATGGACATTTGCGAAAATGTATGAGTTTGAGCAAAACGCGATAGAATCTGTCGACGGACAACTTCAGTATAATGACGGAATAATCGGATTTGCCGTAACAAGTAACGTTCCTTACTCTCTTTTCTACGGAGCCGGACTGAGCGTTGTCAAGAAGAACAATCAGGATGTTCCCGAATACTCACTCGATATAGAAAGAGCCGCGGACGCGATTGACGCCGCTATTCAGGTCATGTCAAAAGACGTCGCGCTCGACATGGAAGTCGTTGGCAACCAAAACGTTGTGGAAAACGGTCTTAAATGCTTCGGAGAGGGTCACGCCCTGTTCTACGGAGAATGTCTGCAGTGCGTAACCCGCCTGAGAACATATCAGCTTGATTTCGGCGTAATTCCTTATCCGATGCTCAACGAGGCTCAGGGCGAATATTACTCTCACATGAACGGAGTCGGCGGAATGGTTTCAATTTTGAAAAGCGTGACAGGCGACAACCTTGAAATGACCTGCGCCATGATTGAAGCCATGGCATACTATTCAAAGCAGTACCTTACTCCGGCATACTATGAAAAGAACCTCATTTTAAAGGGGCTTAAGGATGAGGAGTCCGGACCTATGGTCGACCTTATTCTCCAGACACGTGTATATGACCTTGCATACGTTTACGGATGGAGCGGCGCCACCGGAAGCATCAGAGGTATGATAGCGGGAGGCAGAAATAACATTGCTTCGCAGTCTTCAAGATGGTCAAGATCGTTGAAAAACGAAATACAAAAATTTATGAACACTGTTGAGTAATTAAATAATCTTCATTTCTTCACATTATAAAATTCGGGGCTTGCCGCTAATTGCGGCAAGCCTCTTCTATTGCAGCTTATTGGCACTAAAAACTTAATACTGTCCGAAATAATCTCCGACCAGCCCTTCCAAAGGATTATATTCCTCCAAGGCTTTGTCCTTTTCCGCAATCACATCCGAAGGAATTGTCGGGAATTTGTCCGCGGAGCCTATAGTGCAATTACCCGCGACCTTCAGTTCGATTTTCTCATCGCCGATATTTGTGTTTACATTGGCGGCAACCGATATGGAGTTTTCATCAACGGCAGTTGCCTTACCGCTTATATTAAAATAATACTCGGTGCCGTCAAACAGCTTTGATGTAAGCTCTTGGTCAAGAGTTTCATTGTACATGTCGACCGTATAAACTTTCATGTTTCCGATCACGGTCTTGAGCGATATATTCAATACCTCGCCGTTTTCCTCGTTCATTTTTCCGAGATCAAGAACAAAATCTGCCTGAGCTGACAAGTCGCCTCTGATTTCCGTACCCGTATATTCCCCGTCAAACGAATCGGAATAGGACGAATCAATCGTAACCCCGCCGATATTTATATCCGCGTCAACGCTGATTTTTGAAAACTCTCCGTTATCGTCATATGATGTGTCTATGCTCAAAGTGCTTTTATATGACTTGTCGGCGGCCTTTTCCTGATATTCAAAAACCATATCAAGCCCGGTCACGCGATTATTGTCGCCGTCAACATCGAATGTCAGGGACGCGCTCAGCTTTTCGAGCCCGAACAGTTCGTCGGCGTCATCACCCTCAGCGCCCATTGAAATACCCATACCGGTTATTTTTTCCGATTTGGCGGTAAGGTAAAAATTCATATTAAGCGCTTCCATGTATGTCTCAATCATAGCTTTTACGGCATTTTTCTGAGACTCGCCGGCAATTGAGGAGTCTGTTGTTTCCTCGCCGCTTATTCCCTGCAAAGTCATAATCACTTCGGTCATCACGTCAGTCATGTACTCATTGCTGATTACATATTTGCCGTCGTCGGTAATCGTAATCATTTCTTTTGTAATCTCAGGAAGTTTAATTTCCGGAAGAGTGCTTGTACCGTCCGATTCGGGCTCCCCGCTCATCATTCCGAGAACCGAGGAAAAATCAGTCACATCCGAAAACAGCAGTCCGTCATATTCGGAAACATTGACAATCTTGAAATCTTCGGTTATAAAAGCATAACTTGCGTCACTGTTATCCGCTTTTGAGTATATCACTCCGTCCCTGATGCCCAAATAAAGATTCTCTTGCTCCCCATTAAGCTCTGCGGTGATCTCACATTCGGCAATCTGTGAAAGCACATCCTCATACCATTTTGCGGCGTCAAAAACAGCGCCGTTTTCCGCGCCGGAGCCATTGCTCTCACCGCTCAATTCGGAATTCCACATTGAGACGATAGCATCTCTGTTGTTTTCCGGATTGTCCGTCTTACATGCCGAAAACAAAAGCGTCGTGCAAAGGACAAAGGAAATCAAGATAAAAAGACCTGTTTTTTTCATAGTGCATAATCCTTTCCTGCATCTGAAAAATTTATATAATGCAAATCCATGGATCCGCAAAATATTCATCAAAACCGAAAGCTCTAATCAGATATATGTTTTTTTATCTCATCTTCTATTAAATTTCTAACAATACCGCACAGTTGCGGAGATTTCAGTCCGCAATAATCTTCATAATACAGGGGAGACAGAAAAATAACTTTGGTTGTGACATGTTTAAGGGAATTTTCACCGAACGGTTTGTAAGAATCCACTATAGCAACAGGCACTACGGGACATTTTGCCTTATACGCGCTTGTAAAACAACCGTATTTGAAATCACCCACATTATTTTTCTGATTTTTGGCATACCCTCCCTGAGGAAATACAAGATATATCCTGCCGTCTTTTACTTCAGAAGCGATGTTATTCAACACCTTGATCTGCTGTCTTGGATTTTTGCGGTCAATTCTCTGACCCCTCAGTAAAGCTACAAACTGATTCGCAATCGGCATTTTTGAGCGTTTTTTATCCATCAGTACCGAACACGGTCTGGGATGTACCGAAATTATTCCCAGCGCGTCATATTTTCCCTGATGATTGGAAAACATTATGTATCCTCCCTCTTTCGGGAGGTTCTCAAGCCCGTAAACTTCTGTCGTAATACGACATGTCTTCTTGACCCTGCCGATAAGGTCCCGCGCCAAATCATAGCACTCGTCTTCGCTGTATTTTTCCGTATGCTTACCGTAATGAGCCATTTTGGGACAAAAATGAATGATAGAAAATATTCTCATTATGATAACATAAATAAATCTAAGCATTATACCTCCAATGAAAGACCATACCCAAGCAGAATTGCGGCGCTTATAAATTTAAAATTACACCGCCGTTTTTGCGTAAGCGGATTTCAGAGACGCTCTGCCATGCCGTATATGAATTTTTCGGTGTCAGCCCAGCCGATGCAAGGATCTGTAATTGATTTTCCGTAAATTCCCTCTCCTATCTTCTGACTGCCCTCTTCTATGTAGCTTTCCACCATAAATCCTTTGAACAATTTTGATATATCACTGTTTAAAGCACAGCTGTGAAGGACTTCGGTGGCTATTCTGTACTGCTCTTTGTACTTTTTCGCGGAATTGGCATGGTTGCAGTCCACTATCAGCGCAGGATTCTTCAGCCCTTTCTTATTATATTCCGACCAGAGAAATTCAATGTCCTCATAATGATAATTCGGCATTGACTCCCCATGTTTGTTGACATAACCCCTGAGTATGGAGTGCGCCAGCGGATTTCCGGCAGATTTTACTTCCCAGCCGCGGTAAATAAACGTATGCGGATGCTGTGCCGCCATAACCGAATTCAGCATGACGGAGATATCCCCCCCCGTGGGATTTTTCATTCCAACAGGAACGTCAACTCCGCTCGACACAAGTCTGTGCTGCTGATTTTCCACTGATCTCGCGCCTATGGCGACATACGACAAAACGTCTTTGAGATACTGATAGTTTTCCGGGTAAAGCATCTCGTCAGCGGTAAACATTCCGGTTTCCTGTATTACCCTTCTGTGAAGATGCCTTATCGCTATCACGCCGGCAAGCATATCCGCCCCCTTCGCCGGATCCGGCTGATGAAGCATACCCTTGTAACCGTCTCCGGTGGTTCTCGGTTTGTTAGTATAAATCCGCGGTATTATTATTATTTTATCAGACACCTTATCCCGCAGCTTGGCAAGACGTTCCGCATAATCCAACACCGAATCCTCGCGGTCTGCCGAGCAGGGCCCGATTATAAGCAGCTTCTTGTCCGACTTTCCCGTAAACACATCCGCGACTTCGCTGTCGAATACCGCTTTTTTGTCGGTCCACTCTCTGCTTAACGGGTATTGTTCTCTTATCTCCTGAGGTATAGGTAGCTTTCTGATAAATTCCATTTGTTTTTTCATTCCTTTCAACGTCTGAAAATCCGCATATCAGAGTGCCGGAGGTTTTCAGACACATGCATTGATTAAATCGGCGACTGTATCATGCCGCCAAATAAATTAACAGATACAACCCGGACATATTCGCATCCGCAAAACTGCGGCATACAACCAGCAAAATGCTATTTATTATAAATCTTTACGTTGTATGCCTTTTACGCTGTATACAGAAACCCGGACAGTTTTGCGAAAGCAAAACTGCGGCATACAACCAGTAAAATGCTATTTATTATAAATCTTTACGTTGTATGCCTTTTACGCTGTATACAGAAACCCGGACAGTTTTGCGAAAG
>CALWJX010000028.1 GCA_944381085.1 uncultured Clostridia bacterium | reverse complement strand
ATACTAATAGACCGAGGGCTTGAACCTTTTGTGGGTTCTGCTTGTTTGAGTTTCTTTTCTTCTCTATCCCTCTTCACTCTTTTTCCTTTCTTCTTTGTCGGGTTTTGAAAATATTATAAAATAATGCACGGTTATGCCGTGTTTTTTATTTTATATTTAAATTTTCGGACTGTCTATTAATGTTTGATTATTGAAGCACGGTTTATGCGACTTGTTTATCAAAGAGCATTTAATCGAGTTTAATAATATACATACTAAACTGCCGCCTCATCAAAAGGGGCATAAGGCGCATTTTTGTCTTGCCAAAATTACGGACCTTTTGGTTGGCAAAATTATCATAACTTTTTGCCGTATATTAAACTTAAAAAAGTTATATTAAATATTAGAAAAGATAAAATAATATGAAAATAAGTATTTTTACGCTGATTTTCGGCATTATTCTTTTTATTACCGTTGCGGTATTTGTTTATAAGTGGAGAAAAGACGGAACTTTTAAATCGCTTATAAAAACCGTCGTTTTGTTTTTTTCCGTGTTTATATCGTGTCTCGCGACATCAAAGCTTAAATATATCTTTGCGGATTTGATATATGAAAAAGTGTCTGAAAGCTTGCCTGAAGAATTTTTGGATTTATTGACCGCTATGGGCGAGGTTGGAAAAGAATCTTTTACACTGATTTCGGTTCCGGTTATCTTTACTTTGATTTTTATTGCGGTATATGTGATTTTGTGTATTATTGTAAGTTCAATATTGAATATATCCGGTAAAAAGGCTGCTTCCAAAAGAAAGAAAGCGCTGTTTCCGAAGTTGCTGGCGGCAATAAACGGTATTATTTTCTTTTCACTTATAATGTTTCCGGTATCATCTTACGTTAATACTTCCTCCTTGCTGATAGAAAATGTGGGACTTGCGGTTTCTTCATGTGACAGCATAGTGGAAAATAAAGAAATAAGAGCCGGAAATTTTTACTCCGGCGATATAAACGGTTTTTTAATAAAGGTACAGGATGAGATTTTCATACCGATTGACAGAGACATAATTTGCGGAAGTTTATATGAATTGACCGGCAGAAATATAATGAAAACACTGACTGATTACGATATTGAAGATGAGAAAACGAGTGTTTCGGAAGAGTGGGACGACATAACCAGAACAGTGGGAAACATTATATGGGTTTTCGGAGACGGTAAGACCGATTATTTGTCGGATGAAAAACAGGAATTTGTTTTGGAACTGATTGATGAAAACAAATCCTTGACCGTGAGAAAGGTTATGGCGGATACGCTGAAATATGCGTCGGGAAAATGGACAAGCTATCAGACTTTTATGAAAATAAATCCTCCTGATGTTGACAGCATGTATTTTGCTTGTCTGGGATTATTTAAAAACACAAATAAGGAAACTGTTTGTTTAGATATAAACAAATACTTTACCGCAATGCCGAATTAAAATATTGTTTAACAAATAATTTTTTTGTATTGACAAAACATTTAATTATGGTATAATGTATACAGCAAGATGAAATCGGACAAATATTATACTTTTGCTGTATTTGCATACAGACTGATTTTAAATATTAAAGATTAATGCGGTGCAGGTCGGATTCATATTCGATTTGCGCCGTTTTTTAGCAAGGGGACGAAGTCTTCGAGCTGCACAACCTTGCTGTTCTGTCGGAGTACCGACACGTCGGATTTGGTAAGCTTCTGCTTGATTACTCAAAGAATGCTGTCAGATCATTGGGCGGAAAAGTAATAAAAATAGGTATTATCGAAGAAAATGCTGTGCTGAAAAATTGGTATATTGCCAATGGTTTTGTACATACCGGGACAAAGAAATCCGCTCATCTGCCGTTTACAAGCGGATATCTTGAATGGAGAGGGGATTGAAGTATGATAATTAAGAACGAATTTCCTATTTTGGAGTTTGACACGGATTGGTCGGCCGTCATAATGCCGACGCACGAGAATCTGAATCTGAAGCTACCTAAAAAGGCCGTATTCGCCTTTTTAGGAGAGCATATTGATGAATATGCGAAATCGCATGAAGCCTTTTTGGTCGGTAAGTTTGTGTCGGCAACGAAAGACTACCCGATATATGTTGTCAGGTACAAAGGAGAAGATGTGTGTCTGTGTCAGGCGCCGGTAGGAGCCTCACCCGCGGCTCAGCTGATGGATTGGTTAATCGGATATGGCGTGCGGGAGATCATTACCGGCGGATGCTGCGGAGCGCTTACGGCTTTTGAAGAGAATGTTTTTCTTATTCCTTACAAAGCATTGCGTGATGAAGGAACTTCGTACCATTATATGAAGCCGTCGCGCTTTGTGGAAATCAATGCGGTTGCCATGAAAGCAATCGAAAAGACCGTTGCCGAACACGGGCTTGAATACCGTGAAGTAATAACCTGGACAACCGATGGGTTCTATCGTGAAACTAAGGAAAAGGTAGCGTACAGAAAACGGGAGGGCTGCGAGGTAGTGGAAATGGAATGTGCCGCTCTCGCCGCGTGCGCATCTCTACGTAACGCCGTATGGGGATGTATTCTGTTTACCGCGGATACGCTGGCTGATGTTGAAAATTACGATGAACGTAACTGGGGCGCCGACTCTTTTTCATATGCGCTTGAGCTGTGTCTGGACGCGGTTATAAACATATGATATTGGTTCAATTGATTGATTTCGGGCAGAAAGGAGAGCGACAAAATGATATTTGACGAAAAGAAAATTACCTTAAAAGACGGCAGAACGGCTATATTGAAAAGTCCGTGTGTTGAGGATGCCGAAAAGATGCTGAACTTCATAAAGAAATCATGCGGTGAAACTGATTTTCTCGCGCGTTATCCGGAAGAGTGGAGTATTGATGTGGAACAAGAAGAGGCTTGGGTAAAACGTATGCTTGAATCGCCTGATATTTTGACAATGACATGTTATGTGGACAATGAGGTCGCGGGAAACTGCGAGTTAAGATTCAAAAGCGGGATAAAAACATCACACCGTGCGGAAGTCGCGATTGCGATTCTCAGGGAATATTGGAATGTCGGCATAGGTTCCTCAATGTTTTCTGAGCTTATTTCCGAGGCGAGAAAACGGGGCGCCGAGATTATGGAGCTTGAGTTTATGGAAGGCAACGAACGCGCAAAACGTCTTTACGAAAAATTCGATTTCCGTGTAGTGTCCGAAAAACCGAATGCGTATAAGCTTAAAGACGGAACGATGAGAAAAGAATACTATATGCAGAAGTATTTATAAATGTCGAATTTACAATTTAACTGATTGTTTGAGCGCCGGCATAGGTGAGTTTCACTCCGGGATTATTTTCCGGAGCATAAAAATTATTATACAGATTGCTGAAAAAGGTAATAGCACTGTCAAAATGACTGAAAGTTTTCGCCCGTCTTTTTCAAAATGCGGCGCGGTTGGGGGGTGTCGTTTTTATTTCCATACTAACATATGCAGTTGAAATTAAAGACGGGTGGAATAAATTTACAAAATTAACGGTCAAGCGAAGACGTAAAAATATCATATCACCCAAATATAAAAATTTTTAATGAAAATACTTGAAATTTAATCCAATTTGTGTTATACTTTTTGTGGATAATACTGTAAATACAGATTTGCCGGATTTATATGAATAACGGGATTTTTTTCGTGTTTAGATTTAAGGCATTTCGTGTAACGATGTGGAAAGGCATGGATGATTATGTCAAAGGAAGCGGTACTGAAGGTAAAAGAGGCTGAGGCTGAAGCCCGCAAAATAATTGAAGATGCGACCGAAAAGGCAAAAATTATGGTAGACCATGCACAGGAAAGCATGAAAAATAAATGCAGTGAATACGAGGCGGAGCTGGAAGAGGACTTTGCCAAAAGGGTCGGACAGGTGAGAGACGACGCGGCGGCGCTTGTTGAGGATAACCGCAGAAAAGCGGCTTTCAGGACCAAATGGGCGGAAAAGAAAGCTCGCATGAATATGAATGACGCAGTGAGAATCGTTTTGCGGAGGATTATATCCGAATGTCAATAAGCATAATGAAAAAGCTTTCGGTTATCACGCCGAAAGACAGTGTCGACGAAATGATCAAGCGCCTGATAAAGCTGCGGTGCGTCGATGTGAGAAATACGGAGTCCGACGAGTGCGGATATCTGCTTGAAAAAATGAATTATGATGTTCAGCGTTCTGACGCCGAAAAAAGATTGGCTGAAATCGAGCGCGTCCTGCCGGTTCTTACAAAGTACTCAAGCCGCATGTCAAAGCTTGGCGACGGCAGGATGAAAATTGACAGGGAAGAATTTGTGTCCGACGGAAGTTTTAAGCACACTTGGGAAAAGATTGAAGCGGCGGACTCGGATTTAAAAAGAATAAACGAATGTAAAAATCGGATAAGCGCGGACGAAAAGCTTATCGTATCCCTGACGCCGTGGATTGATTACGGAGTATCACTGAGGCTGTGTAATACAGACAGAGCCGATCTTGTTATCGGCAGTATGCCGGCGGGAACCGAGCAATCCGATATAGACGAGGCGTTGGGAGAGCTATATGCGTCGGTGGACATTGTCAGCAGAGACGCGGGCGCGGTTTATGTTTCTCTTATATCTCTGAAATCGGATACCGATGAGGCTGCAAAAAAGCTTTCCTCTCTCGGATTTATCAGAATCAGCTTTCCGGGTGTCGATAAGACCCCCAAAAAAGCAATCGCTTTTCTGAATGAAGAAGTCGCACAGTTGAATTCCGAAATCGAAAATCTGACTGAAGATTTGCGTTCTCTGTCGGAATATCTGTCGGATATCGAGGTATTATATGATATAGAAAACACTTCACTGACCGAAATAATCAACAAGCAGAAAATGGCGGCGACCGAAGACTGCGCGGTACTTGTGGGGTGGGCGCCGCAGATGAGAGTCGAAAAGCTTTCGGCTGAACTTGATAAGCTCTGCTGTGCTTATGAGATTGAAGATCCTTCCGAGACCGAGACGCCTCCCGTTCTTCTTAATAACAACAGATTTTCGGAGAATTTTGAATGGGTTGTGGGGATGTATTCGTATCCCAAATACGGAAGCTTTGATCCGACGTTCATAATGAGTATATTCTATTTTTTCATATTCGGACTGATGTTTGCCGATGTGGGATACGGACTTGTACTTACGGTCTGCGGATTTGCCCTTCCGGCACTCATGGGAATGAGCGAGAAAACCAAAAGGTCTTTTAACATGTTTGGATATTGCGGCATTTCGAGTATGATAATGGGTGTGATATTCGGCGGATGGTTCGGAGACCTCCCTTACGCGATTATGCAAAATATGGCGGGAATAGAGAACGCGAAGGAAATTTATCCGTTTTTCGACGGGCTTTGGTTCAATCCGATGGATAATCCCATGACTTTTCTGGTGGTCGCGTTGGCGGTCGGCGGTATACATCTGATAGCCGGAATGGCTATTAAATTTTATATCCTGTGTAAGGAAGGCAAGGTATTCGACGCGATTTTTGACATCGGGTCATGGTGGGTGATATTTGCCGGAATAGGAGTATTTTTTGTCTTCGGCGCGTTGCCCGGCTGGATAACCGTGGGCGTCGGCGTCGCTATGATTGTATTTACTCACGGAAGGCACGAAAAAAATATTGTCGTCAAACTGTTGAAGGGAATTCTGGGGCTTTATGACATTACGAGTTACGCGTCCGACCTGCTCTCATATTCGAGGATTCTTGCCCTGGGACTTGCTTCCGCGGTTGTCGGACAGGTTATTAACCTGATTGGGACGATGAGCGGCGCTACCGTCGGTGGATTTGTGGCTTTGATATTGGCCACACTGATTGGTCACACCTTAAATCTGGCGATTAACATTCTGGGTTCGTTTGTTCATACAAGCCGATTGCAGTATCTGGAGTTTTTCAATAAGTTCTATGAAGACGGCGGAGATCCTTTTGAGGCGGTCGAGCCAAGCGAAGAATATACTATTGATTGAAAAATTAACAATAAATTAAATTTTAAGGAGATTTGAAAATGGAGTTTTTAGAAATTTTAGAGCAGATTTTTTCGGGACAAAATCTTGCGATTCTCGGCGCGGGACTTGCAGTTGCTCTTTCGGGTATGGGGAGCGCGAAAGGCGTCGGAATAGTCGGTGAGGCTGCAAGCGGACTTGTCAGTGAAAATCCGAAGCTTTTCGGTAAATCAATGATTTTGCAGGCGTTGCCCATGACGCAGGGTGTTTACGGTCTAGTGGCTGCATTTTTCATAATATTTAAAATAGGTCTGTTCACAGAACCCGTAGAACTTACGACTTCGCAGGGAGCATATTTCCTTATGGCGGCGCTTCCGTATGCGCTTGTGGGTTATTCGTCGGCAATCAAGCAGGGCAGAGTGTCGGCTGCGGGTATAAATCTGCTTGCGAAACGCCCCGACCAGCTCGGAAAAGCCGTTACCTCTGCCGCTCTTGTTGAAACCTATGCGATTTTTGCGCTGATTATCACACTTATTATCGTATCTATTTGTCCTTTCGCCTGATTCCCGGACGAGTTGTTTTGATCCGCAGAAAGGGGCGAGAAAATGGTCAGACTTGAAAAAATAACACAGAAGATAATAGACGACGCAAATGAAAAAGCGCGCTTGATAATAGAAGAAGCGCAGGAAAAATGCGATGCGATAAACCTTGAGTGCGAGCAGAAGATGTCCGCTATACAGGACAGTATGTATACCGACGCGCTGAGCAAAGGCGAACACATAAAGTCGAAATCGATGTCCGAGGTCGCCATGAACAAGCGGGATATCATGCTGTCGATGAAAAACCGCCTTGTGGATGAAGTGTTTTTAAGCGCGATAAAGGAGATTGTCGAGCTTGACGCCGAAAGATACCGCGAGCTTATGACGCAGTTGCTTTGCCGTGTTTTAAGTGAACAGATTGAGTCGGAAAAGGACAGTATGCGCCTTTACGGTGAAAATATTTCCCCCGACAAATACGAGGTCATAATGAACAAGCGGGACAAGGAAGCGCACGGTCAGTATATAGTCGCCGGGGTCCGGCGCGCAACGGTAGGAAAAATCGGCGGTTATATTCTCGATAAAGTATTTCTTTCAAACAATACGGCGGATATTGAGGGCGGTATAATTCTGAAATGCGGGGATATAGAGATAAACGCATCGTTTGAGTCTATTGCAAGCGAGTTACGCGGTGAACTTGAGGGAGAGGTGATGGCTACGCTGTTTCCTCTGTCTGACGACTCCGCGGAAGATAAATTATCCGAGGACGAGCTTTACGAAGAAGAGCTTTCCGGAGAAGAACCTGCCGAGGGTGGGTTTGCGGAGGACGAGCTTTCCAGCAATGAAGATGAGTATACCGAGGATGACGAGTATGCGGATTCAGACCCGGAAGACCTGTCTGAACAAATTGAAGATTCGGAATATCAGGAAGACGAACCGGAAGAAGAATCGGAAGAATCTTCGGACGGCGAAAGTTTTGATACAAAAGACGGTCCTGACTGACGCGCGTTTTTGAGTGACAAGGGCGTATTATCACAAAAAGGTACGCTTTTTAAGGTTTGGATATGTCGCGTTATTTTGAATTTGCATGTGCAGATATAAGCAAACGGGTTTGCCGAGAAGATTATGGATTGAAAGGCTGTCAAAGCTATGGCTTATAAAATTAATACAACCGAATATATGTACTGTTCGTCGCGTATAAGGGCGCTGGAAAATCAGATTATGGGCAAGGACTTTATATCGTCTCTTGTCGAAACTTCATCTTATGAGGAAGTGCTTAATCGGATCTCCGAGAAAACCGGGCTTATAAGCGACCCCGACGGTGTTATTGACGTTGAGGGAATGCTCGAAAAAATTTTTTCCGATGCCTGCACTCTGATAGAAAAACTGACTCCCGATGCGAAGATGTATGAGTTTTTGAGATACGGTTACGATTGCAATAATATAAAAACGGCAATAAAATGCCGCGTCAGAGGAATCGATCCGTCGGGTATGCTGTTTGAATGCGGTACAAAAACTGCCGAAGACGCTGTGGCGGCTGTCGCCGGTGAAGACGTCGGATACCCCGCCAATATGGCAAAGGCGGCAATTCAGGCGCAGGAGATTTATGCGAAGACAAAAAATCCTCAGGGCATTGATATTTGTGTGGACAAAGCCTGCTTTGCCGATATGCTTGAAAACGCGGGAAAATACGGGTCCGAACTGTCAGTGAAACTTGTCAATACCCGGATAACGCTGATAAATATTATGATATGCATTCGTTTGATAAGCATGAATTTATTAAACTCCACGGGTGAAAAGTTAATTCGGGAGGCTCTCGTTGAGGGAGGAAGCTTTGAACGTGATTTCTATCCGGAAGCCTGCGCCGGAGGTTTGGACAGACTTTTTGAAATGCTTGAATATACGGATTACGGAAAGTTTGCCGCTTTCGCGTCGGAAAACCGGGACAACCTCGGACTTATCGAGAAGTATGCGGACGACAGGTACATGGAAGTTGCAAAAGAGGCAAAGATGATTCCGTTCGGACCGGAAGTCGCAATAGGATATCTTGTCGCGCGCGAATATGAGGTTAAAAACCTGCGAATTCTGACGAGCGCCAAAAGGAACCGGATTTCTCCGACAGTTATTAGAGAAAGGTTGAGAGAAAGCTATGTATAGAATATGTATTATCGGCGACCGGGACAGCGTTATAGGATTTATGGCTCTCGGTTTTTCGGTTTATGAGGCGGATGACTCGTCGGCGGCGGGCGAAATACTTAAAACTCTTGCCAAAGACAAAGAAAATGCCGTGATTTTTATAGTTGAGAACTATGCCGTGGAATTGCGTGAGCTCATTGACAAATATAAGGATTTGCCGCTTCCGGCAATAGTGCCGGTGCCCGGTAAAGACGGCTCTTCGGGTTACGGTATGGAAAATATCCGGCGAGCGACCGAGCGCGCCGTCGGAGCGGATATTCTTTTTAAGGATAAAAATTAGGGAAGGATAAGACAGATGATAGAAGGAAAAATATTAAAGGTTTCGGGTCCTCTTGTAATCGCGGAAGGGATGAGAGAGGCCGACATGTTTGACGTTGTCCGTGTCGGTAAAAACCGTCTTATCGGTGAGATAATTGAAATGCACGGCGACCGTGCCTCTATTGAGGTGTATGAGGAAACAGCCGGTCTCGGAAGAGGAGATGTCGTTGTTGATACGGGCGTTCCGCTTTCGGTAGAGCTTGGACCCGGTCTGCTTTCCAATATATATGACGGCATCCAGCGTCCTTTGGAAAAATTAAAGGAAATATCCGGCTCCAATATTGCCAGAGGTGTATATGCTCCCGCTCTTGACCGGGAAAAAATCTGGCATTTTGAAACCGAGCTTAATTTCGGCGATCGTGTGCAAGAGGGAGATATTCTCGGCATTGTCAAAGAAAATGATGTAATTGACCATAAAATCATGTTGCCGCCCGGTCTTGAGGGGACTATTGTTGATATACATTCGGGAGATTATACCGTGACCGACAGGATAGGCAAAGTCAAACTGCCGAGCGGAGATATAATCGACCTTACGCTTATACAGAGATGGCCTGTGCGCATATCGCGTCCTTACGCGGAGAAAATGTCGCCGTCGGTCCCGATGATAACCGGTCAGAGAGTTATAGACGCGCTTTTCCCGATCGCCAAAGGCGGAACGGCGTGCGTGCCGGGACCTTTCGGATCGGGTAAGACCGTGGTACAGCATCAGCTTGCCAAGTGGAGCGACGTCGATATAGTCGTATATATAGGGTGCGGAGAGCGCGGAAACGAGATGACGGATGTTTTGCTTGAGTTTCCCGAACTTACCGACCCTAAGACCGGAAAATCTCTTATGGAAAGAACCGTGCTCATAGCTAATACGTCCGATATGCCGGTCGCGGCGCGCGAGGCTTCGATTTATACGGGTATTACCATAGCCGAATATTACAGGGATATGGGGTATTCGGTAGCGGTAATCGCTGACTCGACCTCACGTTGGGCTGAGGCGCTTCGGGAAATGTCGGGCAGGCTTGAGGAAATGCCCGGAGAAGAGGGGTATCCCGCCTATCTTACCTCACGTTTGGCGCAGTTTTACGAAAGGGCGGGAAATATTGTATGTCTGGGCAGTGACGAAAGAAAGGGCTCGCTGACGGCTATAGGAGCGGTATCTCCTCAGGGCGGGGATATTTCCGAGCCCGTTACGCAGGCGACTCTGCGTATTGTAAAGGTATTCTGGGGGCTTGATTCTTCCTTGGCTTACCGCAGACATTTCCCGGCTATAAACTGGCTGAATTCGTATTCGCTTTACCGCGAAAAGCTTGAGGACTGGTTCTGCGGCAATGTGAGCAGAGAGTGGAGAGAACTTACCGCAAGGTGTATAAAGATTCTTCAGGTTGAGGACAATCTTCAGGAGGTCGTCAAGCTTGTGGGCATTGACGCGCTTTCCGCGGAAGACCGTCTTACTCTTGAGGCGGCAAGGTCGGTAAGGGAAGATTTTCTGCAGCAGAACGCTTTTGAGGAAACAGACAGTTTTACTCAGCTCGATAAGCAGCTTTTGATGATGAAGCTGGTGTTTTATTACGAGGATATGGCTAAGGCGGCGGTTTCAAACGGAGCGGACATTGAGGAAGTTTCGGCGTTGCCTTCCCGTGAGGAGATAAGCAGATTCAAGTCTGTCGAATATGACAGGTGCAGGGAAGAATATGCGGCGATAAAACTCAGAATCAAGAATGAGCTTGATATGCTCGCGGGCGCATCTGACGAAAGGAACTGATTGAAATGGTAAGAGAATACAGAACAATCGAAGAAGTCGCGGGACCGCTTATGCTTGTTAAACAGGTGGAAGGCGTTAAATATGATGAGCTCGGAGAAATAGAGCTTCCGACCGGAGAAATAAGACGCTGCCGCGTGCTGGAGGTGGACGGAAGAAATGTTCTGGTACAGCTTTTTGAATCGTCCGCCGGTCTGAATCTTGCCAAATCCAAGGTTCGGTTTTTAGGGCACGGAGCTGAGCTTGCGGTGTCGGAGGACATGCTCGGCAGAGTTTTCAACGGAATGGGCGAACCGATAGATAACGGAGCCAATATAATTCCCGAAAAAGTGCTTGACATCAACGGCTCTCCCATAAATCCCGCCGCGAGATATTATCCGTCCGAATTTATTCAGACGGGGATATCCACAATAGACGGACTCAATACATTGGTCAGAGGGCAGAAGCTTCCCATATTTTCGGGGTCAGGCCTGCCTCACGCCAATCTTGCGGCTCAGATAGCCCGTCAGGCAAAAGTAAGAGGAAAAGATGAGAAATTCGCGGTGGTTTTCGCGGCGGTGGGAATTACTTTTGAGGAGGCGGATTTCTTTATTTCGGATTTCAGAAAGACAGGCGCGATAGACAGAACCGTACTGTTTATGAATCTCGCGTCAGACCCCGCCATCGAAAGAATAACCACTCCGAGAATGGCGCTTACCGCCGCCGAGTATCTCGCGTTTGACTGCGATATGCACGTGCTTGTAATTATTACGGATATGACCAACTACGCCGAGGCGTTGCGTGAAATTTCGGCTGCGCGCAAAGAAGTGCCCGGAAGAGCGGGATATCCGGGATATCTGTATACCGACCTTGCGAGCATGTATGAAAGGGCGGGCAGAAAAATGGGGTCGGAAGGCTCTATTACATTGATACCGATTCTGTCGATGCCCGAAGACGACAAAACTCACCCGATTCCCGACCTTACCGGCTATATTACCGAAGGACAGATAATTCTGTCGCGTGAGTTGTACAGGAAAGGATACCTGCCTCCCGTTGATGTGCTTCCCTCATTGTCAAGACTTAAAGACAAGGGAATAGGAAAGGGGAAGACCAGAGAAGACCACGCGGGAGTTATGAACCAGCTTTTCTCGTCCTACGCGAGGGGAAAAGAGGCAAAAGAGCTTATGATAGTATTGGGAGAAGCCGCGCTTACCCCGATAGACCGTTTGTACGCAAAGTTTTCCGACGCGTTTGAGGAAAAGTATATAAATCAGGGATTTTATGAAAACAGAAGCATAGAACAGACATTGGATCTCGGATGGGAACTGCTTTCCATACTTCCGAAATCGGAAATGAAGAGAATAAAGCCCGAATACGTTAAAAAGTACTGGCCTGCAAAGTAACTGCCTGAGAAGAGAGGATTTTGTGGTATGAATAAATTTTTTATGTTTAAAATCACTTTGATTCTGTGCTTTTTGTCGCTTTTTGTCATGGCTGTGGCGGCGTGTAACGCTTCCGGCACGGAGGAAGACAGCACAATTCCGAATTTATCGGATTCTTTAAATGAAAGTGAAAGCAGTACGGAAAGTGAAAGTATGGAAAATGAAGAAACTTACCCGGAATCAACATCAGGCACCGCAAATTCCGATGAGACAAAAACGCCCGAAGAAACCGAGGATTATTTTGAATCCACCAAAATCGAGACAGTGCAACCGGATGCTTCAAAGGTGATTGACGCCGCGGTTAACGGAGAGGGATATGATATATATCAGCTTCCCGAAGGCGAGAGCTGGGGTTACAGATACGGTTGCACCATGCTGTACAATGATGACGGCAGTGTTGACGCGTATTTCGCGTGTGTCGGGATTGAGGGCGAATGGGACTGGATCTCATACCGTCATTCTGACGATAACGGTCAAACCTGGAGCAATGAAAAAATAGTTCTCACACCCACAAGAGGTTCAATGGACAGTCTGTCATGTTGCGATCCGGGAGTCGTATATTTTGACGGGTATTATTATTTGGGGTACACTTCAACGCTCAACGTCGAGGGGTATTGCAATAATCTGTATGTGGCACGTTCTGAAAATCCCGACGGACCGTTTGAAAAATGGAACGGCAATGGCTGGGGCGGAGATGAAAACGTACCTATTGTTTATTACGACCAAGAATATACAAGCTGGGGCATTGGTGAACCGAGCTTTGTGGAGCTGAACGGAACGCTTTATATATACTATACGCAAAATTGTCCTTCGGGAAAATATCTTATGGTCGCAACCGCGGACGCGAAGAACGATAACTGGCCCGCGGATATTGACTTTAAAGGAGTGGCGGCGAAAGTAAACACCGATTCCTTAGATATAAAGTACATTGAGGATTGGGGAAAATTTATCGGTGTCGCTACCGGCGACAGAATGAACAGCTCAAGTTGGTTGGCGATATTTGAGTCTAATGACGGACTTACATTTGAATTGGTTGACGCGGTGAGAGAGGGGACTTATCCCGCGCTTCACAACGCGGGCATATCTTCCGCGAGAAACGGACATATAAACCTTGAACGCGACAGCGACAGACTGCGTGTGATTTATGCGTATGGAACAGGATGGGGTCAGTGGAATACGAGAGTTCAGAATATAACGCTTAAGCTTTCGGACGGAAATGACATTGAGCTTGAAAAGCAAAAGCCTTGTTTTGATAAGGACGCTGAATTTGCGCCGGTGCTTACGGGAGATCAGCTGTACAGCGTCATGATACGAGCCGAGGATGATTCGTTTGTTTTGTCTGACGAGCAGAATACCCTGAGAATAGAAGTTTATCTGTACGACACTTATTTTTCAAAAAGAAATATTGCGTCGGACAGAGATCTGGTTTACATCGTTGAGGATGAAAATGTAATTGAGCTTGATAGGGGCAGAATTTCGGTAAAGAATGTCGGAAAGACAAAGGTCACTATTCAGTATGAAGGCTTGGAAAATTACTTTTACGTCACGGTGGTTGACAGTGAGGATTATGCT
This sequence comes from uncultured Clostridia bacterium, assembly GCA_944381085.1. Classification (GTDB taxonomy): domain Bacteria; phylum Bacillota; class Clostridia; order Oscillospirales; family CAG-272; genus SVTX01. Next base: position 13,777 of record CALWJX010000028.1, on the reverse strand, counting down.
CCCGATTCATATAAGGTCGTTGGTTTTGAACCCGTGAGAGATGAATATGTTATAGTATTCGCCGAGCGGGCGCTGAACAAACCGCAGATTCGCGGAAGATTGTTTTATGAAAACGGTGAATTCGCGGAAATATATACCAATAAGGCTGAAAGTCTTGAAAACCTCGGATGGAGAGTAGAAAACGCCACGTTTACCGGATATGATGAAAGTATTATTGAAGTAAGTGAGACGGGTGTTGTTACGGCAAAGAAGACAGGACAGACAGATGTGACCGTTACATCGAACGGATTTTCCTTTGATGTCCATATTACGGTGACCGATGATATTGCTCAGGGCATATTTGTAAACGCATCGGGAGAGGCGGAAGCGCCGCTTGATTATGCTTCTGTTGATTTTTCAAATCCGGATTATCTGGATATACTTTCGACAAACTCATCGAGCGTTACGGCAGAGGACGGAGCGTTCAGATTCACCGTCACATCGAATAACAGCGCAAATATGACGGATGCTTTTTTCTCTATAAACTATATTAACTCGTCAAAGGAATTGTTGGCGGAAAATTATAAATATCTTGAAATTACATATATGGTACCGACTGATGTCTCTTCGTCGGCAACAAATATGCAGCTGTTTATCTGCTGTGACGAAATAACTTCTGCCAATGCGGCATATCAGATAATGGTTGAAACAGTCAAAGACGGAGAGTATCATACGCTGAAAATAGATATGTCAGAGCTTGATTATTGGAAGGGAATTATAAACATGATTAGATTTGACTTCTTTGATGCGTCTCTTAAAGGCGATTCCATGTATGTAAGTTCAATAAGGTTGGTTGAGAAATAAATCATTAGGCGGAAAGGATTTTGTGATTTATGGCTGAATTGAGAGTTAATCCCACCAAGATGGAGCTTAAAAAACTTCAATTGAGATATAATACCGCGCGGCGTGGACATAAATTGCTTAAAGACAAAAGAGATGAACTGATGCGTCAATTTATTGAAGTTGTGAGAGAATATAAGCTGCTCAGAACCCGTGTGGAAGAGGCGTTCGGCGGTGTTTATGAAAGCTTTTCCGCGGCGGAAGCGCTTACGGGTTCAAAAATGCTTCAGGAGGCTTTGATTCTGCCCAAAAAAGAGGGAACTTTGCATGTGGATTATAGAGACATTATGAGTGTTACTGTTCCCGTGTTTAATTTTGACCTGATGGGAGAAAACGGAGCGGAAAGTTATAATTACGGTTTTGCCTTTACTTCCGGAGAGCTTGATTCCTCTCTTGCGAAATTGTCCGGCGTCCTGAAGGATATGGTGATGCTTGCGCAATATGAAAAAACCGCGCAGATGCTGGCGGAAGAAATTGAAAGAACCCGCCGCAGGGTAAATGCTCTTGAATATATAATGATGCCCCGATATCTTGAAGCCATAAGGCGGATAAAGACAAAGCTTGAGGAAAACGAAAGAGGGAATATCACGCGTCTGATGAAGGTTAAAGATATTATGCTTGAAAAACGCTACGGACAGAACGACGCTGAACAGTGAATATCTTTTATGAATATTTTATTATGTCAGCAGGCATATATATTGACAATCAAAATGTCGGCTCAAAGCCATACATGCTTTGAGCCGACTCTTTTAATTAAGAAAATTTATGAAAGTCGATAGATTATAGAGACGATCCGGACAATAACAAAAAGTTATTATATAGCCTGATTGCTTCGTGTCGTACATTAAATCAAGAATACATCTTTTATACATTCGATATGATTTTTTAACACTGTATAAAATATTAATTTTCAGTTTACGAACATTGATGCTCTTTTTTTGAAGTAAACGCGGTTTGCGGCAATCATAAAGATTGCAAACGCGGCAGAGGACATAAGAGAAATAACATTTCCCTCAATCAAGGTGAGAACTGTGTCGCCGTATTCGATGGTCGTATCGGTAATTATAATGTGAGACAGAATAAATAACAGAATATTTGACACAACGGAGGTTATATAGATTGAATAGAAAAGAGCAGGACCTGATTTTTTTCTGTGCGCGAGCGCCTGTCTGGCAAATATGCAGAGAGCCGCGATTCCCAAGGCAACAAAACCGTAAATGATATTGACCACATTCAGCATGGGATAAACTTCATATACAATGTCCTTGAATTCGCCGTAGGGAATACCGAGAAAATAAACCAGTGACGACAGGGCGTTCAACACGGCAATTGCGTAAAGGAAAAATCTGATAAGAACGTGATACCACCCCAGAGAATATGTGTTCTGTTCGGTATTCAGTTCGTCAAGCCGGATTTCTACTTTTTCTTCTCCCGGGTCATCTATATTCGCCTGACAGTTGGGGCAAACCTTCATCCAATCGTCTACGGGGCTGCCGCAATTTTTACAAATCATAAAAGTTCTCCTTATAAACATTTATTTTATAGATGAGTGTAAAGTTCAGGCGCCATAATAGTTACAACAGAGATAGTTATAACTGAATTAAGACGCACCCACTTCTCTCAGACGGGTGCCGCTTATTTTTCAGCAGGGAGATGCAATCTCCAACTGAAAAAATTGAATGACGGACTTAGCTCCGGTTTAATTCTGTTTCGATTTACGTTTAATATGCAGGGATACGGCTGTACATGCGATGACTGCCATGAGAAGAACTGACGGAATATCTGCGGAGGATTTGCATCCGGATTTATCGTCTGATATATCCGATTCACCTTCATTTGTGCCGGTTTCTGTTGTGTTTGTCTCATTCGTCGTGCTGTCTGATTCAACCGATGTTTTTCCGGCGTTTTCGGATGTGCTTATATAGCTGAATTTAAACCGCGCGCCCGGAGCGACGTCTCCGGAAATATAGAAGTCGAGTATATCTCCGCTGAAAGTGCTGTATTTATATTCGCCGTCCGTAAGCACTCCGGCGTCGGATTCATCGTGTACATTGTCTGTCCATGAGAAGTTTATCGTAAAGTCGTAGCCCTCAAGCGAAAGCATTGATTTCGGAATCTTTATCTGCATATATTTTCCGGAGGTCTTATAGTCAACCTCTCCCACAAGCTCGCTTTGGTATCCGTCTCCGGTGAATTTTTCAAGATACGCCTTGGTTTCGGTGGGCGAGGTTTTGTTTACAACATAGTCGAAGCTTTCCCAGCCCTGATTTTGCTGGTCGGAGTCGATGTAAAGCACCATCCAGAGCTTGTCGGTGTAAGGGGTTATATCCTCATTGCACTCGACAAGAAAATACAGATTGTCATCGTCTCTTGCCACCTTCGCGCCTATGATGTCATTTCTGCCCGAATATTCGGAATATGTAAGAGTACCGTATCCTTCCGCGTTGTCACGGTCGCCGGTGTTTCCTATATATGCGGCGTAGTAGGGTTCTACGGAGTTCCATTGCTCGACATTTCCGCTTATATCGATTGTCTTTGCCGCGTTAGGCTCCGGAATCGGATTACAGCCCTTGTATTTGCGGACATAGTTTACAAAAAGATAATAATAGTGGTCTTTAAGGTCGCCCTTTGAAGGCTCAAGGTCTCTCGAATACTCGTCGTTGCACTGGTCGGGAAACGCGTTTTTCACTACCGCTCCCGCTCCCGCGTCCGGCCAGGTTTCATACCGTCCGGCTATCCATTCGTTCCAGCCGGTTACAAATACCACTTCGGGATTTACCTTGAGCGCGTAATCAAACTGTTCGGTGAAATTATATCCGTAAAGCTTGGCGTTTTCTTCCGTATGGTAACCTGTTGAGGAGTATGATCTGCCTATGACGTATCTGCCGTTCATGGCGGTTATCTGATGCGTTTTGTAGTTGTGGTTTATCGCCACTCCTACGGTTATCTGTTCGGGGTTATTGTTCCGTTTATCTCTCGGACTCGCGTAATAGACGGCCTGCGGATATGTGGACAGCCAGCCCCAGTTTTTGGGTGAGGGGTTCTGATTTATGTATCCGGCGTAATTCTCGCGGAAAGTGAAGAAATTTAAAATTTCCTTTTCGACATTGCTTGTGCTGCTAAGATTGGAGGAATGCGCCATAATCAATGGCTTTCCGTCAAAATAGAACCAGAGATTTTGATATTTGTCTTCCCTGAATATGTCAAGGTATAGTTCTTTAAGCTGTGTTTTTGACTCTTCACCGGCGGAAAACGGCAGCATAAAAGAAATTTTGGGGGTCAGAACGCCGTTTTCCATTGCTTGCGTCCAGGTTTCGTACATTGCAAGATATGAGGTTCTCCAGGTGAAGGTGCCGTTTGTGTTGTCGGTAAACACAACGTCAACCCCGGCGTTTGCCAGAAGTTCCGCCTGACGGCGAAGCACCCATTCGTCGTCGGTTTTATAATACCCGTATATCGGCTCATTCCAGAAGTGCGCCACCTGCCCGACCTCAGGCCAGAGCTCAAAATCGTAATCGTTGAGCGCCTCGGGGTATTTTTCAAGAAATTCCTGATTGTTGAAGGGCGGCTTGTCGCCCTGACCTTCGTGCCATGACCAGTAGAACAGCGCCAGCGTCTTGTCTTCCTTGGGACCGCCGACGTCCTCATATGTAAGCGAAGTTCTTCCGAGTCCGTCGGTAAATACCCATGTGTCGGGCATTACCTTATGTGTGTATATCAGACTGTCCGAGGGAATTTCATACTCGGGAGGAGTGGTATGATTGCCGTCTATCGGGTCTTTTGACGCTTCACACTGAGTAAAATATTGGTCGAGCTCTTCGGTAAAAGTGATTTTTACAACCGGAGTCGGCGTCAGATCATGACTCAGCTCCGAGCCGTCCTTGTAAACAAATCCCGTAAATTCGGTGACCGTGTTTTTGCTCCATAGGGCGACGGAGTTTACCGGGTCTTTTACCATAATAAGGTACTCTCCCGCGGGGAGCGGGTCAAATTCAAGTCCGGCATACGCGTTGTCGGCTATCGGCATGTCTTTTTCCGAGGCGAGCGGAGTCTGGGAAACGGTCGTATCGTAATCCTGATTCCATCCGTAAATTTCAAAGGTCACCTTTCTGTCGGTTCCCGTATATGTGGCGAGGAAGAACTTGAAAGAGGTGAAAGGACCGTTCATTTTTAATCTTACGCCTATTGGTGAACTCAGTCCTACTGCCGTGTTGTCTTCGTTGCTCTGACATATGTCAACGTCGTGCGACTCGGCGTTTACGGTCAGGTATGTGCAAAAGAGCGCGCATACACAAAGCATAGCGAGTACCGTCAGAATAAGCTTACGTTTGTTCATGATTGATTTCCTTTCCGGGGTATATTTTTCAGATTGCATAAATGTCGGTTTATTAATGTTGACAATTATGTATATATTATATCATGCCGTGAATCAAAAGTCAACATCAATTCAACAAATAATCACATAATAAACACATAAAATTTACACCGGATATTTATGACATATCTTGAAAAATAATGATAATATTAATATAATTTATTTATGAATAAAATTTTTATGAAATTACGAGGATTCCGAAATGTTTTGTAACGCGGAACAAATATTGTCCGAAGGTGTAAATGAAAAAGCGTTTCCGTCCGCCGCATACGCTGTAGGTTGTAAAAATGAGGTCTTTCTGAAAGGAGTTTTGGGGAACAGACAGGAGCTTCCGACAAAAATCAAGGCGGATATTGACACACTGTACGATATGGCGTCTCTTACGAAGGTTGTCTGTACAACGATGATTGCTCTGAAATTTATCGAGAGCGGCAAGCTGTTGCTTACAGATACTCTTGATAAATATTATGATATGACGGACGCGCCCGACGGTCGGGCAGGAGTGACCGTAAAGCAGCTGATGACACACACCTCAGGCATAACTCCGCATATAGCGCTTTCAAAATACGCCGCCGACCCCCGCGGTAAAAACGAGGTAATAATAAAATCCGAGCCTGTATGCAGACCGGGAGAGCAGGTATATTACTCATGTATGGGATATATGCTGCTTGCCGATATACTTGAGAAAATATCCGACAAAAGTCTGGATGAACTGGCGTGTGAGTATGTGTTCGTTCCTTTGAAAATGGAAAGGAGCGGATTTAATCCCAACGAGGAAAATGTGGCTGCCACGGAATTTTCGAGCGTGCGCAATACATATATTAAGGGAAAGGTACATGACGAAAACGCTTATTTTCTCGGGGGAGTTTCGGGAAACGCAGGACTTTTTTCCTGTGTGTCGGACATGATAAATTATGCGAGGATGATTTCATGCCGAGGCGTCTTTGAGGGAAAGCAGTATATTTCCTCAAGGATGTTTGACATGGCGGTACGCAACTTTACTTCGGGAAAGGCTGAAGCGCGCGGTCTCGGATTTCAGCTGTGCGCGGAGGATATAACTTTTCCGGGAGGAGACCTGTTTTCCGTCGGCAGTTACGGGCATACCGGATTTACGGGCACTTCCGTATTTGCGGACAACGAAACCGGACTGTGGATATTGCTTTTGACAAACGCCGTTCATTATGGCAGGGACAAAACCAAGTATTTTTGTTACAGACGAAAGTTTCACAACGCTGTGGTATCCGAATTTTTCAAAAAGCATTATTGAGGTGCGTTTAATATATGAATATACAGATAATAAGACCCACGCCGTCGGATGTCGGAACAATTTGTCGAATAGAAAGCGCGTGTTTTCCGGAAAAAGAGGCGGCAAGTCCGGAACAATTAAAAAAACGGCTGAATATTTTTCCCGACGGCTTTTTTATTGCTATTGACACAGACCGCAAGCCGGAGGAGGTAGGCGGAAGCTTTAACGGCGTCGCTGTCGGTTTTATCGACGGCGCCTGCGTCAACAGTGACAGAATATGCGATGAGATGTTTGAAAACGCAAGTCTGCATGACCCTTTAGGCAAATGGGCGGCGGTTTACGGACTTTGCGTAATTGAGGAGTATCGTAATAAAGGAGTCGGAGGATTGCTCATCGACTCTTTTATCGAAAAAGCAAAGCGGGAGCACAGAGAGGGAGTTATCCTTACCTGTAAAGAGGAAAAAATAAATTTTTACAAAAAATTCGGTTTTTTGCCGCTTGGAATTTCAAAATCTGTGCACGGCGGAGCGGTTTGGTATGATATGATGTTGAATTTTATCGGAAAATAACGAATAATTTTAACGGTATTTTTAAATCAGGTTTAAAAATACAAAAAATATTTGTAAATTTATTGAAAAACTCTCAAAAGTATGTTATAATGTATACAAAAGCATAACGCTTAAAAAATGGGAGGTAAGTTATGAAAAAATTTCTGGCAATATTTCTTAGTACTTGTTTAATCCTGGCAGGCTGTATTTCCTTTGCCTCATGTCAGACCGAAGAAGAGAACAATAACACTTCCGCAAGTACGACGGCTCAGAATACGGAGTCTCAGGAAACGACAGCGGCTGAGACTACCGAACAGTCTTCCGAGACAGCTACCGAGGAAACAACGACCGAGGAAGAAACAGACGACAGTGACAGTCAAGGCGGGCTTATAAGTGTTGAGGACGGCATAATACATATTTCCAACGCCGAGCAACTCTATGCTTTCAATGATTATGTTAATATCGATTATGAGGATCTTTCAGGTCTTACAATCAGTATCGACGCCGACATAAACTGTAAGGACATGCCGGTTTGGGAGCCTTTGTATCTTGACGGCGGAGCCGATGACCTTGTTATTGAAGGAAATAATCACACGATTTCAAATATAAGAATTGTGGGCGAGGACGGCGAGCAGAACAACGGCTTTATCGGAATATATTCGGGAACAAACCTGACAATTCAGAATCTCAATATGTCCGACTTCTACATTGAGGCGTACGGTCAGCAGAACGCGGCGTTTATAGGTTATATAGGCGCGAATACCACTGTCGACATCAAAAACTGCGAAGTCTATAATCTTGAGATAAACGGATATATGGACAACTATTCCGAGGGACATAAAAATATAGCGTTCAGATGCGCGGGATTTGTCGGAGGCAACTTCGGAGGATTTGTTACCATTGAAAACTGCCGCGCCGAGACTCTCAAGATGACCGGATTCCATAATCTGGCGGCGTTTGTGGGATATGACGCTGTGGATGGTCTTACACTGCTTGATTGCTCGGCTCTGGATATTGATATTACCTTCAGTTATACCGAATCTCCGAGCTATACCGTTACAAACGATCATAGGGAGACAACCGATCAAATGTACAATGTTGTATTTGTGGATCCTTTTTACTGTAACGCGAAATGGACGGAGCACCTTGAATTGGACGAAGGCAACGGAAACACATGGGATCAGGTATTTTATCATGACAATGAGGACCCGAACGCTCCGACATATACGCCCGATAAATTCAGAAGCGGCGTATATGATTATGATTACGACTATATAAAGGATTGATAATTATCCTTTAAAAAAATTATTGGCTGCCGCAGCGCCGTGCTTTGTCCGGTGTTTGCGGCGGCTTTTTATGTAAAAAATATTTTACAAAAATGAACCTTTTGATGTTATTTTTCGTCTGTATAAGTGAAACCGGTTTTAAAAAGCAAGCGGAGGAGGTGAAGATATGGAAAACTTTGAAGAACTCTTAAAAAGCAATCGGTGTGCCGTTGAACGATTTGTAAGATTCCGCATAGGCGAAAAATTTGACGCCGATGATGTTCTGCAGGAGACTTATCTTGCCGCGTTTCAGAATTTTAATCAGCTTAAAAACATTGATTCTTTCAAATTCTGGATAATCAGCATAGCGCGGAATAAGTGCAACGATTACTTCCGGGAGAAGGCGGCTCGGTCACACATTCCGACTGAGATTATGTCAGAGCTGACTGACAGCAGATACGGCGTATCGGAAATATCTGTTGTAAGAGAAACTCTGAAATTACTCAGTGACAAGGATAAGCAGGTACTGTATCTGTATTTTTGGAAGCAGCTGCCGATTGCCGAGATATCAAAATTATTGGGTCTGCCGCTCGGAACGGTAAAGAGCCGACTTTTTACCGCCAAGCGGAATTTTAAAGACCGGTATCCATATCAAACCGAAACATCGAAAGGAGAGATTGTTATGAAAAAACTTCCCGAATTTTTACCTGAATATGTGATTGAAAAAATTGATGAAATCCCGTTTTCGGTGAAATGGGAGGAGATCATGGGATGGTTTATTGTCCCTAAGGCAGGTGAAAAGCTCAGGTGGGGAATGTATGAAAGTCCGTCAGGAAAATGCATCCGGCTCTTCGACATGAAAGTAACCGGAAAAGCAATGGTTCATGGAATAGAGGGCGTCAGGCTTACCGCGAAAGAGACCGTGTGTTCCGGCAAAGGCAAAGATATCTGTCACGCTTTTATCGTCCAGCTGACCGAAACGCATTGCCGTTATCTTGCTACTGTCAGAGATGACGGTGATATAAAAAAATATATTACGTTTCTGGACGGGGACGAGTTTATGCTCAATTGGGGCTTTGGTGAAGATAACTGCGGCAATGAGACAAACCTTTCACCCAAAGGGGACATAAGAAGAACCGGAAATATTGTGACGGCTTCGGACAAAGCGTTTTTGTTGGATATTGTGGGAAGATATAGGGTTACGATAGCGGGCAAAACATTCGATACGGTTTGTGTTATGAACATTGAAAAGAGCGGTGTGGCTACGGAGCAGTTTCTTGACAAGAACGGAAGAACCGTACTCTGGCGCAGGTTTAACCGGGATGATTGGGCTATTGACCGCTACAAGCATAAATGGAGCGAGCTTTTGCCCTCAAACGAACAACTTTTAATCAACGGAGAAATTTTTGTTCACTGGGATGACTGTATCACAGACTATATTCTTTAATAATAAAGTACGGGTCGGAGGTAATTCCGACCTGTTTTGAAATTCAAAATTAAAATAATAATATAATAAAATAAGTAACAATTCCGAAATCCGTGTCCGAAAGGTAAAATCAGGTAATGAATTAATAAATCCATGTAAGGGAATAATTAATTTACCGGATTATCATTTTTTACAGAACTAATGTATGATAATGGGTTTTTCATTAAAGTCGGATGTTTTTGGAGATTGTTATGTATTTTAATAAGGTTGAAATATGCGGTGTCAATACAGCCAAATTAAATGTATTGAATGACGAAGAGAAAAGAGACCTGCTCATAAAAAGCAAAAACGGGGATATGCAGGCACGGCAGGAGCTTATATACGGAAATTTAAGGCTTGTGCTCTCGATAATACAGCGCTTTACCGGCAGAAAGGACAATCTTGACGACCTGTTTCAGGTGGGATGCATCGGTCTTGTAAAGGCCGTTGACAATTTCAATACCGAGCTTGACGTTAAATTTTCGACATACGCGGTTCCTATGATTATCGGAGAAATCAGGCGGTATCTGCGCGACAACAACGCGATAAGGATAAGCCGTTCGATAAGAGACCTTGCTTACCGGGCGCTTCAGGTTCGAGAAGAATTGCAGAATGAAAAGGAATGTGAGCCTACTGTCGACGAGATAGCGAAGCGAATGGGCGAAGAAAAGGAAGCGGTGATTAGGGCGCTTGAAGCGATTGTGGACCCTATTTCGATATACGAACCGGTGTACAGCGAAAACGGGGATTCCATTTATGTCATCGACCAGCTGAGCGATGTGGGCGCCGGCGATGAGATCTGGCTTGAGAATATCGCGCTTAAGGAGGCTTTGAAGAAGCTGAGTGAAAAGGAACAGAAGATAATCAGCATGAGATACTACAAAAACCGCACTCAGACCGAGATAGCCGAGGCTATCGGAATTTCTCAGGCGCAGGTCTCAAGGCTTGAAAAGTGCGCTTTGGAAAAAATCAAAAAGCAGATGTGCTGAACTCAGCTGTTATAAAATCTATCAATAAAGTCTTTGTCAAATTTCATGAGCGACGGCGCCGCGCGCATAAATCCGAACGCGGCTTTCATTGACGGCATGTAATTTTCCGACCCCACGATTATATGCTCAAGCAAAGTTATTCCGAGCACAGAGAGCGCGGACTCAACCGTTTTTGTAACTTCTCTGTCTTCGGAGGACGGTATCGCGAGCCCGTTTGGATGATTGTGCGACAGTATTACGCAGGAGGCGTTTTTGGTGAGAGAAATCGTCGCTATAGATCTGTAATCTATAGCGGCGCTGTTTACGCTGCCCTCCGAGATTTTTACAAAATCTATAAGCTTCATGGAGTTGTTGAAAAGCATTACACAGACCTGCTCACGGCAAAGACCGGAATAATAGTTCAGCAGATATTCGCCTACCTTTGATAGGCTGTCAAAAATCATACAGTCATTGTTTTCCGAGATTCTGGTGCGGCGGTTTATACCGTTGACGAGGGACAGGAGAATGGCTGTGTGTTTTTTTATCCCGTCTACTCTCATAAGCGAGTCCGTGTCCGCTTCAAGCACGCCTTTGAGACTGCCGAATTCCGCTATCAGGTTGTGCGCGAGTTCGTTTGTGTTCTTTTGCGGGAGAGCGTAGTACAAGAGCATTTCCAAAAGCTCATGGTCGGAGAAATTGTCTATGCCGGACTTCAGATATTTATCCTTCATTCTGTCCCTGTGACCGGCGTGTGGATTTTTGTATTTGTTATTAATGTTATTTGTATTATTCATATGACAGCAGCAGCCTTTCCCGGATACCCACGTTTTTGTTTACAGAACGGTACAATTGAAAATTGTCATGCTTGATTTCGACATTATGTATACATTTTACATTATTTCGTTTTCTTTGTCAACACCGTTGTCTTTGATTCTGTAAATTATACCGCAATCGACAAACGAGAACCTGTGTTCTGATAATGCCGTCCGTCCCGATATATTTTTAATTTGCTTTTGAATTTCGGAAAAATCATATTGACAGGAAAGCGAAAACGCGGTATAATTTATACACTCAAATTTATATTTCTGTTGAGCCGCGAAAGCGGTACGGGGTTAATATGTCAAGTTTTAAAAAAGAATCTGTGAGAGAAACAGGGAATATGTCAAAGGAAAAGCCGAAGAAGTATTTTACGCTCAGCTTTGACGACGGAATTACGCAGGATCTTAAGATAATGGAAATTCTGAAAAGGAATAATGTGTATTGCTGTACGTTCAATATCAATACGGGGCTGTGCGGAGCAAATTGGGATTGGGTAGGCAAAAGCTTTGACCGTCCCGATGTGACGCATATCCGTTTTACCGAAAAAGAGCTTGAGTCGGGAATATATGACGGTTTCGATGTGGCGGTTCACACCCTGCATCATCCGTCTCTGAAAATATACGACAGCGATATACCGGCGCTTGTAAATGAAATATGCGGGGACTCTGAAAATATAAGGAATCTGACAGGCATATCCCCGACAGGCATGGCTTGGCCGGGCGGCGATACGGAGTATACCGACACAACCGTAAGTCTTGTAAATTCACATACGGGTATGCGTTTTGCCAGAGGAACAACCTCTACATACGGGTTCGGACTTCCGGAATATTTTCTGAAGTGGATGCCTACGTGCAGCATCTGTGATGACAGGTGTGTTGAGCTTGCGAAAAGCTTTATTGACGCGCGGAATGATAAGGATATGTTGTTCTATGTCTGGGGACACGGGTATGAGCTCGATATATTTAACCTTTATGACAGACTTGAAAGTCTTGTTGAAATGATGCGCGACGCCGGTGTTTCAATGGTTACTAATTCTGAGTTTTATAATTTTTTCAAGGACGAAATCCCGTCTTGGAAGCAATAACAGAAAAAAATTTACATAAAAATGGCTGTTGTATCTTTCGTCCATGGGAAAACAACAGCCAAAACTTGTTTTTAAATTTTAAATTATTCGTTTAACAGCTTTTCATACCAGAACATGCCGTAGTTGAAGGCTTCGTACATGCCGTTTTTCTGTTCGCATTTTAGGGTCTGACCGTCTTTGGTGCTCATAATCTGAATATAAACCGTTCCGGGAACTCTGAGCCCTTCTTCCTCAACGTAGGACATTATTTCAAAAATCAAAACGCATTTCTCACTTAAGTCACCGTAGCAAATAGTATCCTTTTCTCTGACAAGCGGTTTGTTTTTATAATAAAGATACGAACCTTTGACAATATTTCTGTTTTCTTTTGCCATTCGTATTACCCTTTTCGTTCGCAAAACAAATGCGAAAGATTACCTTTCTTCCGAATACAATAATTTTTCCCGATTTTTTGTGCGGATAAAATACGCGACACGGGAAAAATGAATTTAACGCATACAAAAATAAATTAACATCAAAAACCTTTCGTTTTATACTACGAAAGGCGCCGAACTGAATACTAAAATACAATTATATGTTTACTGTAATTATTATATCACGGCAAAAGATATAAATCAACAACAAATTGTTAATATTTTGTTATTGATTGGGGAATTAACCAAAAATAAAATGAAATTATTTTGCGGTTTCTTTAGGTCAGTTTACAAGGAAATACACGCAGATCGTGAAGGCTGCTGACATCAAATGCGGTATGCGCCCCGTCCCTCGTCCTACGCTCCAACTTGTGGACAAAGTGTCCCGAAGTTGTGGCCACACTCCCGGAAAAGTAGCAGGACAACGGGCAACCGTCAAGGCTGAAATGAACGGGTTTACACCCGGCCTTGACCTCCGCCCGCTGTCCCGCTGAATGGGTGGACAAGGCGGCCAATCCCTCAAAGTGCTTGGCCGCTCTCTTTCTGATTTTGGAGCGTTTCTTTTCTAAAAATTGAAATGGGCGGGAAGCCATTTTAGGGCTTTCCCGCCTTGATTACTTTTTAGCAAAGACGGGCGTGACTGTCAACGGCGGCGCATGAAATGCGCCGTTCATCTTGACCGTTGACTGGCTCGGCTGGCTTTGCTATTTTCTCG
>CALWJX010000027.1 GCA_944381085.1 uncultured Clostridia bacterium | reverse complement strand
TTCCGATCAATAGGCAGGCGCACCGTAGCCGAGTATCTCATAATACCCAACCGGATAGCTGTTCTGACGAACAGAATCCCCGGAGTTGCCCTCGACCGTGTAAACTCTGCCGTTTTCCACCTTTTGGACGATACCCGTATGGTCGGATAATCCGTCCTGACCGCTTTCGTCCGCCCAATCGAAGAAGATAATCATACCCGGCGTAGGCTCTGCGCTGTTATCCAGCCATTGCCCTCTGTCCTTAAACCATTGTACGCCGTTGACGCAGCCTGCGTATTTCGGAATTACGCCAGCGTCGATATACCCGCACTCGTTAGCACACCAGCTCACAAAGCAAGCGCACCACTCGACACGGGAATTAAAACCGTACCAAGACCAGTACGGATCGCCGCCCATCGTCCCGATTTGGGAAAGCGCAACGGTTACGATCTGATCGTCTGTACCCGTAATCCCGTACTCATTGCTCAGTTTTACCACAAAGCCACTTATAACTATTTCATCTGTTGCAAAACTTTTTTGTGCGTGATGTGTTGCAAAAGTGTTGCAAAAACGAATCGGTGATTCAGGCTATACCCGCAAACCCGCATAAATACTGGCTTTTTAAGCACATCTCAGCCGAGAGTCATCACTCCCACTCAACCGTTGCCGGGGGTTTAGACGTAATATCATACACGATTCGGTTAATGCCCTTTACCTCGTTGACAATACGTACCGATATTCTGTTCAGCGTTTCATACGGTATTCTCGCGAAATCGGCAGTCATAAAGTCAGTAGTGGTGACCGCACGCAAGGCAAGCGTGTAATCATAAGTTCTTCCATCACCCATTACACCTACTGTTCTCATGTTTGTAAGGACCGCGAAAAACTGGTTCAGATTTCTGTCCTCGCCGCTCTGCGCAAGTTCCCGGCGCATAATATAATCGGCTTCTCTGAGCATATCCGCCTTTTGTTTTGTTACTTCGCCTATTATTCTTATTGCAAGACCCGGTCCCGGAAAAGGCTGTCTCATGACAAGATACCTCGGAAGTCCGAGCTTTTCTCCGAGCAGTCTTACCTCGTCCTTAAACAGAAGCTGTAACGGCTCAAGTACGCCGCGAAAACGCGCCATTACCTCCGGGGGAAGCAGACGGTTATGATGACTTTTAATGACCTCGGCGTCTCCCTTGCCGGATTCTATCACATCCGGATAAATAGTTCCCTGAGCCAGAAAGTCTTTGTTTGTTATGCCAAATTTATCCGCCTCGTCCAGAAATACATATCCGAATTCAGCCCCGATAATTTTTCTTTTTTGCTGAGGGTCGGTAACATTCGCAAGCTTATCAAGAAAACGCCGCTCCGCATTTACCCGAACAAAGTTCAAATCCCATTTGGAGAAAGCCGCCTCTATTTCGTCACCTTCGTTTTTTCTCATCAGTCCGTGGTCCACAAACACACAGGTAAGCCTGTTTCCGATTGCCCGCGCCAGCAAAGCCGCCAGAACCGAAGAATCCACCCCTCCCGACAACGCAAGCAAAACTCGTCCGTCCTCTCCTATCTCCTTTTTGAGTTCGGATATAGTTCTTTCGCAAAAATCATCCATCGTCCAGTCGCCTTTGGCATGACAGACGCAGAACAGGAAGTTATGTATAATATCCCTTCCGTACTGAGTATGCTCTACCTCCGGATGAAACTGGACTCCGTATAATTTACGGGACTCGTCCGCAATCGCCGCGTTTGGGCAGGCGTCACTGTGCGCCGCCAGGCTGAAATTTTCCGGAAGCTCAGACATATAATCCCCGTGGCTCATCCAAGTAATCCCGCTTTTCGGCAATCCTTTAAACAGACTGCAGGATGTATCGAAATAAGTCTCGGTTTTGCCGTATTCCCTCGCCATATCTTCCGACGCGGGACTTACTTTTCCCCCTTGCAAATAAGCGATAAGCTGGCATCCGTAGCATATTCCCAATATCGGTATGCCCAAATCAAAAATAGCCTTATCTGTCTTCGGCGAGAAATCCTCGTACACACTGTTCGGTCCGCCGGTAAATATAATACCTATCGGCTCTTCTTCCCTGATTTTTTCAAGCGGCGTTTTGTATGACATAACCTCACAATAAACATTGCACTCCCGTACTCTGCGCGCGATAAGCTGATTATACTGACCGCCGAAATCCAGAATTATTACCTTTTGTCTTTTCACAATTCATATACCCTTTCATTAAATTTCCAAACTTTTAAATATCTTCAGACAATCTGAAAAAACATAACCGGTCGAAATCCGCTAAAACTTTTTTACATCACATATTAAGGAACGATATTTCAGGTTGAATTTATAAATAAAATTTGAATATCATATGTTGTTCCTTTTTTGAATATTTTTATATGCATATGCTCATATCACAGAAATGACATGAACAAAAAAGCCACAGGCATATTGCCTGCGGCTCCGTTGTCGCCCTTATATTAATAATTATACTATTCATTATAAAGCTTGTCAACACATAGATTCAAACAAAATGTTAAAAAATTGAAAACTCATTTTAATCCGCTTGACATTTTTTTCACTTTGCTGTATAATAATCTTGTAGACAAGGATGTTTACCGTTATGCGGGGTGTGTTTCCCGTGTTTTCGGCATCCTTTTATTTTTTTATTATAAATAGAATTTCCGCAAGCGTCAGAACTAACAAAAGGAAGGTTTAATACATGATGTACACCAAAGACGAGGTTTTTGAATTTATTGAGCAGGAAGATGTTAAATTTATACGTCTTTTCTTTTGTGACATTAACGGCAGACAAAAAAACATTTCAATAATGCCGAGCGAGCTTGACCGTGCGTTTGAGGAAGGAATTTCATTTGACGCCTCACAGATTTGCGGATTTGGGGACGTCAAATCAGATCTGCTCCTTTTTCCGTTGCCCCATACACTTAATGTTTTGCCTTGGAGACCGTCGCACGGAAAAGTGGTGCGCATGTTCTGTGATATCAGATATCAGGACAAATCCCCTTTTCCAAAAGATTCACGTTACATTCTCCGACATGCCGTTGAAGCCGCCCACAGCGCCGGAATATCAGTGCAGATAGGCTCGGAATATGAATTTTATCTGTTTAAATTGGATGAAAACGGAAACCCCACAAAAATTCCGTTTGACCATGCGGGATATCTTGACGTGGCGCCCGAAGATAAGGGAGAAAATGTACGCCGTGAAATCTGCCTTACTCTGCTTGACATGGGGATCCAGACCGAAAGCTCGCGTCATAAAGAAGGTCCGGGACAAAACGAAATAGTTTTCAGATACAGTGACGCGCTGAGAACGGCGGACAACGACATGAACTTTATAACGGTCGTAAAAACCACTGCCCAACATAACGGTCTGTACGCGGATTTTTCACCGAAACCGCTTGAGGGGGAAAGCGGAAACGGACTGCATATCAACCTGTCGGTAAAAAGCCTTTACGGAAAAAATGTAACCATGCCCTTTTTGGCGGGCATTATAGAGCATATCAGGGAAATGACTTATTTTCTCAATCCCGCAGAGGATTCGTACAAGCGACTCGGTGAAAACAAAGCCCCAAAATACATCACATGGTCGCCGGAAAACAGATCCCAGCTTATCCGTATTCCACCCATTAGGGGAGAACATGAGCGCATAGAGCTTCGCTCTCCCGACCCCATGACCAATCCTTATATTGCGTACGCCTTGCTGATTTACGCCGGTCTTGACGGAATACAAAAAAATCTCACGCCGCCGCAGCCGGTAAATATAAATCTGCAAAACGCCGATAAATCCGTTTCCGACGCATTCGGCAGCTTGCCGGAAAGCCTTGCGGAAGCGGAATTGACGGCAAAATCGAGCGAGTGGATACAGAATATTCTTCCTTTCCGCTTTGAGTAAGACGGAGGTGCTTGATTATGACCTCCGGAAAACCGATACACAGCGTGCTTATAGTCTCCGCAAGCAGGCAGCTGTATGACTGTTTTAAGGAGATTCTGCCAGGCGGACAATATGCCCCAATTGCGCATGTGACAAGCGCCTCGGAAGCCAAACGTATGCTTTTGTCCTCCGGGTTTGATATTATTATTGTAAATACACCGTTGGCTGACGAGTTCGGGGTTGATTTCGCCACGGATCTTGCCGACGGTCTTGCGGGAGTATTGCTGCTTGTGAAAAACGATTCTTACGAGCAAATATCATATCAGACCGAAGACAGCGGCGTTTTAACCATGGCGAAACCCGCTCACCGTCAGGCGCTCTACGCGGCGGTGAAATTATTGACTGCGATGAATGCAAGACTGCGCAAAATGGAGCAGAAAAACAAAACCCTTCAGGAAAAAATGACCGATATCCGCCTTATCAACCGAGCGAAATGGCTGCTTATCGAAAACCTCGGAATGTCCGAAAAAGACGCTCACTATTATATTGAAAAGCAGGCGATGGATCAAAGAATCTCTCGCCGTGAGATAGCCGGTCAAATCATATTTACATATGAAAAGTAATCGCGGAAATTGTTTAAAGCCGAACAAAGAATAAACATGTATGTAAAGATAACGGACAATGGCGTCCGGCAAAACTTTGGACAGACGAGTTTGCCGACGCCTTTTTCGGTTTCACAAAAAATCAGACGAAATTTTTTAACGGAAAGTACAAATAAAGCGGCTGTATTTTTCTTTACGGTATAACGCCGGAACCGCACGGCACGGTGATTTCAATGACAGATAAAAAATATATTTTTGTAACCGGAGGCGTGGTTTCCGGTCTCGGCAAAGGCATAACCGCCGCCTCGTTGGGCAGACTTCTCAAGGCGAGAGGACTTAAAGTCGCGGCTCAGAAGCTCGACCCGTACATCAACGTAGACCCGGGAACAATGAGTCCATATCAGCACGGCGAGGTCTATGTCACGGAAGACGGCGCGGAGACCGATCTTGATCTGGGGCATTATGAAAGGTTTATAGACGAAAATCTCAACAAGTTTTCCAATCTGACCACCGGCAAAGTTTATTGGAACGTGCTTAACAAAGAACGCCGAGGAGAATATCTCGGCTCGACGGTTCAGGTGATTCCGCACGTAACCAACGAGATCAAGGAATTTGTATATTCTTTGGGACGTAAAACCGACGCCGACGTTGTGATAACCGAGATAGGCGGTACAATAGGAGACATAGAATCCCAGCCGTTTATAGAAGCCGCGCGTCAGATATCGCTTGAGGTCGGAAGGGAAAACAGCCTGTTTATACACGTAACTCTGGTGCCTTTTCTGAGCGGATCAAACGAACACAAATCAAAACCCACTCAACACTCGGTAAAAGAGCTACAGGGCATGGGCATAAATCCGAATATAATAATTCTTCGCTGCGACCGGCACATCGAAAGATCAATATTTGACAAAATATCCATGTTCTGCAACGTAAAGCCCGACTGTGTAATCGAAAACATAACATTGCCGGTACTGTATGAGGCGCCGGTAATGCTTGAAAAAAGCAACTTTTCCTCCATCGTGTGCCGGGAATTGGGAATCAACGCTCCGGATATTGACCTGAGCGATTGGAACAAAATGTTAAAACAGATTCAAAACCGAGACAAAACCGTAACCATCGGACTTGTAGGCAAATACGTTCGGCTTCACGATGCATATCTGTCGGTGGCAGAGGCGTTAAGCCACGCGGGATATGCATACGGAACTCATGTCAGCATCAAATGGATAGATTCCGAAACCATAGATAAAGATAATGTTGAGGTCAAGCTCGGTGAATGTTCCGGAATTATTGTTCCGGGCGGTTTCGGGAACCGAGGCATAGAGGGCAAAATAATTACGGCGGAATTCTGCCGCACACACAGCATTCCTTATCTTGGCATATGTCTCGGGATGCAGGTCGCGGTAATAGCGTTTGCGAGATATGCGGCGGGAATGGCTGACGCGAACTCACGCGAATTCGATCCCGAGTCAAAGCACAAAGTAATTGATTTTCTCCCCGACCAGCACGAGGATATTGACAAAGGAGGCACTCTGCGTCTGGGCGCGTATCCGTGCAGAATTCTTAAAGACACACAAATGTACCGCGCGTACGGAAAAACCGAAATATCCGAAAGACACCGCCATCGTTTTGAGTTCAACAACGATTTTCGCAAAGCCCTTATTGACGCGGGGCTTGTGGTAAGCGGAACATCTCCCGACGGATACATCGTGGAAACCGTTGAGATACCGGAGAATGATTTTTACATTGGCGTGCAATTTCATCCCGAATTCAAAAGCCGTCCCAACAAGCCTCACCCGCTGTTTTGCGGACTTGTGTCCTCGGCTCTGAAAAAAGCGGGGTTGCTTTTATGATTTGCCGCACCGTAAATAAATATGTTTTGTCTGTCAATTGAATCATACGAAGGACAAAGAAAGGCATGGTGAGAAAATTTTGAGTATACACGAGGAATGCGGTGTGTTCGGTTATTATTCACCGAAAAAAACGGACGTGGCAAAAAAAGCGTACTTCGGGCTGTTCGCGCTTCAGCACAGAGGACAGGAAAGCTGCGGAATTGTAGTGAACGATGACGGCGTATTCACATCGGTTAAGGACCTGGGACTTGTGAGCGAGGTTTTTACTCCGGAAAAATTAAACACGCTCGGAGAGGGTAATATGGCAATCGGGCATGTCCGGTACGGTACGACCGGGGCGACGATCCGTGCCAATTGCCAACCCATTGAGGTACGTCACATAAAAGGCTCTCTTGCCATAGCCCACAACGGAAATCTGACAAACGCGGCGTCACTTCGCACGGAGCTTGAACTCAAAGGTTCTATCTTTCATACGACAAGCGACACCGAAACAATAGCGTATATTGTAACGCGGGAGAGGCTTACGCATCCCACTATAGAGGCCGCTCTGAACTCCGCCATGAACACCGTAAAGGGGGCGTATTCTTTAGTAATAATGTCTCCTCAGAAATTGATCGCGGCCAGGGACCCAAATGGGTTCAGACCTCTTTGCTACGGGAAAACAGAAGACGGCTGCTATTGCATTGCTTCGGAAAGCTGCGCGCTCAACGCTGTGGGAGCCGCATTTATACGCGATATTCAACCCGGAGAGATAGTGGTTTTTTCCGACAGCGGGGTACAATCGATTACAGATCACTGCGGCAAAAGTCCGCATACTCTTTGCGTCTTTGAATATATTTATTTCGCGCGTTCCGACTCCGAAATAGACGGCGTTTCGGTTCATCAGTCGAGAAAGCTCGCGGGCGGAATTCTCGCAAGGGAGCATCCTGCGGACGCGGATGTGGTAGTCGGCGTACCAGACTCGGGGCTTGACGCAGCGCTCGGATATTCGGAAGAATCGGGCATTCCTTACAGCATTGGTTTTGTGAAAAACAGATATATAGCCAGAACCTTTATCTCGCCCGGTCAGGGCGAAAGGGAAAATAAGGTGAGAATAAAACTCAATCCCATAAAAAGCGCCGTAAGCGGGAAAAAAGTAGTGCTTATAGACGATTCCATAGTACGCGGAACCACAAGCGAGAGAATAGTCAGACTTCTCCGGGACGCTGGCGCCAAGGAGGTACACATGCGCATCTCTTCACCGCCTTTTATGCATCCCTGTTTTTACGGCACCGATATAGACTCCGAGGACACTCTGATTGCCTGCAATCATCCGGTTGAAGATATCGCCCGAATAATAGGCGCAGACAGTCTCGGATACTTAAGTCTTGAGGGAGCGCAAACGCTTGGCGGCAAAACCGGTCTGTGCACGGCATGTTTCAGCGGTAATTATCCGACCTCTATACCCGACAAACCTTACAAAAACCGCTTTGAGCGCAAAATTTCGGAAAACGTAAAAACCAAACCGCCTGTCGCCGCTGAAAAATTAGGAGTAATAGAGTGAAAAATATTAAATCGCATCAAAATGCGGCGGCAGTCACGCATAATTTTCTAAATAGCTGAACGCTTTTTGTTTCGCTATGTAAAATTGTTTCGTATAGCGAACTGTTTCGTATAGCGAATTGTTTCGCATAGCGAACTGTTTCGTATAGCGAATTGTTTCGCATAGCGAATTGTTTCGCATAGCGAAACCGAAAATTTTTTATGTCTGTTTGAGCCGCCTATGGCGGCATGAGGTGATTACAATGAGCAGAGAACAGCAAACCGAACAAAGAATAAATTTTACAAAAATGCACGGCTGCGGAAACGACTATATTTACATCGACTGTTTTGAACAAAAAATCGACTGTCCCGAACGTCTGGCGGTTGGGCTCTCAAAGCGTCATTTCAGCATCGGAAGCGACGGGCTTGTGCTCATCTGTCGGTCGGATGTCGCCGACGCCAAGATGAGAATGTTCAACGCGGACGGAAGCGAGGGCAAAATGTGCGGAAACGCTATCCGCTGTGTGGGAAAATATCTCCATGACAAAAAAAGGCTTGACAAAAATCCCCTCACGATAGAAACCCAAAGCGGGATTAAAACTCTTTCGCTGTTTACCGAAAACGGAAAGGTTACAAAGGCTCGGGTAAATATGGGAAAAGCGGAACTTAACCCGTCAAAAATACCGGTCGATATAAACGCTGATAAAGCGGTGGATTATAAAATACAGCTGCATGGCAAGGATTATTACATCACATGCGTTTCTATGGGAAACCCGCACTGCGTCATTTTCGGAGACGACCCCGACAAACTTGACCTTTGCGCAATCGGACCGGAATTTGAAAACTATCCGCTCTTTCCGCAGCGTATAAATACCGAATTTATTCAGGTACTCGACCGAAAAACTCTGAAAATGCGTGTCTGGGAAAGAGGCAGCGGAGAAACGCTTGCCTGCGGAACGGGAGCGTGCGCCGCCGCGGTCGCAGCGGTTGAGAACAATATCTGTCTTAGAAACGACGATATAAACGTAATGTTAAAAGGCGGACAATTAACCGTAAGATATACCGACGACGGCACTGTTTACATGACCGGAGGAGCAGACTTCGCGTTTGAGGGAACGGTGGATATAAGCGAATTTACGCAATGAAAGACATAACTCAAAAAAAAGCCGAGAGGACAAAAATTATGGTTTATATTAATAAAAATTACACAAATCTTACCGAAAATTATCTTTTTTCGGAGATAGCGAGAAAAATTTCGGAATATTCCGCGCGCAATCCGGGAACCGATATTATAAAAATGGGCATAGGGGACGTGACTCTTCCGCTCTGCGACGAGGCGATACGCGCCATGACCAGGGCGGTATCGGAGATGGGGAAAGCCGAAACCTTCCACGGTTACGGACCCGAACAGGGGTATGATTTTCTGCGGCAAAAGATTCGGTCATACTACGCCGATAGAAAAATACAACTCGATGAGGATGAGATATTTGTTTCGGACGGGGCGAAAAGCGACCTCGGCAATATTCTCGATATCTTCGGCAAAGAAAAC
The DNA here is from genome assembly GCA_944381085.1 of uncultured Clostridia bacterium. GTDB lineage: Bacteria > Bacillota > Clostridia > Oscillospirales > CAG-272 > SVTX01. The sequence goes on along the minus strand of CALWJX010000027.1, from coordinate 18,758 downwards.
CGCGTACTGATTCCCGACCCGGTATATCCCGTTTATGTCGATACCAATATTATGGACGGGAGAAGCATAAGCTTTGCAGACGCCGACAGAGAAAACAATTTTCTTCCCATGCCGAACGAAAACACTCATGCCGAACTGATTTATATCTGCTCTCCGAACAATCCCACTGGCGCGGTGTACAGTCGCAGTCAGCTTAAAAGCTGGGTCGACTTTGCTTTGCAAAACGGCTCTGTCATTCTGTTCGACGCGGCTTACGAGTCTTTTGTAAGCAGTCCGGATTTACCGCGCAGCATTTATGAAATCGAGGGAGCAAAATATTGCGCCGTGGAATTCTGCTCTCTTTCAAAGACCGCGGGGTTTACGGGGACAAGATGCGGATATACCATAGTCCCCAAGAGTCTTGTATTCGACAAATACCGTCTCAACAAGCTGTGGCTTCGCCGTCAGACCACAAAATTCAACGGGGTGTCATATATTGTTCAACGCGGCGCGGAGGCCGTGTTCGGCGAAACGGGACAAAAGCAGATAAAGGCAAACATTGATTATTACCGCGAAAACGCAAAACTGATAACTTCGGCGCTCGATAAACTCGGCATATACTATACGGGAGGAAAGAACTCTCCGTATATTTGGATGGAATGCCCGGACGGGATGAATTCATGGCAATTTTTCGACTGTCTGCTTTCCGGCGCCAATGTTGTAGGAACCCCGGGCTCCGGATTCGGCAAAAACGGCGAGGGGTTCTTCCGGCTGACCGCATTCTCGACCAATGAAAAAACAGCCGAAGCCATGGAGCGCTTAAGCGGGCTTTTGGCGTAATCCTTTCACATATTAAAGCTGTTGTATAACTCATAATTACGTTTATACAACAGCTTTTTATATAAGCTTTTTTATAAAAAAAGGGTTTTTCAAAAAAATTAAATCAAACCGATAATCCGCTGTCATTGCGACTGTCGTTCATGGTATTGAGAGACAGCAGGGCGGCGTCCGGTGCAACATTACAGTGCAGATCCCATATTTTTACCTCGGAGAGCGAGCAAAGGACTTCCATCACTTTTTCCGCATGTATTTCGTCAGACGGGATATAAGTGCGACTTATCAGAACGGGAAGTGCGTCTTTAAACAAAACGGGCTCTATGACGTTGTCTTTTCCTCGGTTAAGAAGACATATACCTCCCAAAGGCGCGCGAATATTACGGCTCAAACGGCGCTTGCCGTCCCATGGGCTGCCGTAAACAAAAATACCTTCTTCTGTTTTTCTGAGAAAAGGCTTGTCATCGTTTATGATCTCCACTCTGTTTCCGAACACCTGTCTGCAAAGTCCGGCGTGCGTCGATTTTCCAACGCCGGACGGGGCGGAATACAAATATGCCGTACCGTCAAGCATAACCGCGCTGGCATGAATGAGTACAACGCCGTAGGTTGACAATTCACGCGCCAGATTTCTGTGAAACGAGACGCTTTCAAGGTAACCGTCCGACACATTCTGAACGTCCGGAAAAGTTTTCTTTGCATATTCCCTTTCAAAAACAATATCTTCGGGGGTTATTTCAATATTCGTCACCGCGGGTAGACAGGTCTCATATTCTCTGCATTGACTTTTTATGTAGTTTCCGGAAAATTCCGCGGAAATTATTACATCCGCAAAGCGGTAATTCTGTTTCATGTAAGTTATTTCCTTTATTGGAATCTGTTATTTAGCGCAAATTTTCCTCAGGCAGTTGTAAAATAGGCTGAGGAAAATCCGTTTTTTTGGCTGAGGACAAGTCCTTTTGATGTGGAAAACCCTGTGGAAACTGTGGAAAAACCCTTAAAAGCTCCTATTCTGATCCTTTTTTTAAAATTCAAAAAGTACAGATAAGCTTTTCGAGTGCCTTATACCCGTCCGCGGTTGATTTTATATCCATATCCGCTTTTTTGCATTTCCGGAGCAGTATGCGCGATCTTTCGTCGTCAAATTTACTTTTTACAATAAGGGTTATTCTGTATTCGTGTATCTTCAGCATGTCGGAAATTTCCTTTACGGTAAATCCGCCGTTCAGCATCTCATTTACCGAAACAACGTCGCAGACGGTTCTGGTTATTTCACCCATGATAAGTATCGGGTCTGTTTTTTTTGCCTTCAAATCTCCGAGTATCATGAGCGCTTTGTCTTTATCCGATGCGTTAATCGCGTTTGTAAAAGCAAAGGCGTCGTATTCATTGGTATTTACGGACACCGACCTTACGTCATCTTCCGTCACTTCTTTTCTGCCGGATGAAAGAACATAATAAGAGATTTTTTCAGTCTCAAGCGCAAGCCTGAACATATCTCTGCCGCAGTACTCCACCGTAAACATACATACCTGCGGCTCCGCGCTCACGTTGTTATGCTCGTAATGCTTTCCTACCCATGACGCAAGTCGCGAGGGGGAATTTTTCTCAAAATACACAGGTGTAGCAAATTCCGAAAGCCTTGTAAGCAATGCGGACGGTCTTTTAGGCAAAATTCCCCAATCAAACCGATCCGAAGATGTATTTATGATAACCGTATTGTAATCGTATTCATCAAGCTGCCCTAAAACCGAGCACAGTGAATCTATCTCCCCCGACTTCATAGCGTTGAAATCAAGCCCCGAAACGACTACGAGCTTTCTGTCCGACATCATCGGCATCGGCATGAGCATGTCGGACAAAGCGGCTGGAGTATACGAAAGCGCGTCAAGTCTCATGTCGTTGAAAGGCGCAAAGGCGGTATCGGGAGATATTGCTTTCGACGCAAGACTTAAAGCGTGATTTTTCATATAATCTTCCTCGCCGAAGAAAAGGTACGCTTTTGCGGGGGAGTTTTTTATTTCGTTTCGGAATTCGGATTCTTTAAGTATTTTCAATTCTGTTACCTTCTTAAAATTTCCTGCCATTAATTTCACAACGGCAGAACTTTATTTTTATCATGTGTCCGCAAAACCGACATATACAGCCGATTATTTTTTAAATTAGATAGCTACATATATATTATAACATTTTTAAAAATGTCCGTCAACAAGCTTTTCACAAATTCATTGAATTTTAATTTTGACATTTATGCGATTTTCCGATTGACAACAAAAACCGATACCTCTGATATATAAATAAAGATACTTACAAAATTCTTGCTCACGCGGATTTAAAAATCAAAAGACAATTTCAAGGTTCCGGAATAACCTTGCGCAATTCTGCCCTAAAGAGCTTCTGTTTTCCAAAAATTATAAAAAAATTAATAATTTATCTTAAAAACTTCTTGACAAACGCCGCTGTAATCGTGTATAATATAGGATGTCATTGTATAAAAGCGTAGCGCACCGAAATTTTTAGTAGAGGTGTTTGTCAAACGTTTCCCATAAACAATCAAGGAGGTGCAAATAATGCTTAGAACTTATCAGCCCAAAAAACGTCAGAGAAAAAAAGAGCATGGCTTCAGAAAAAGAATGAGAACTGCCGATGGAAGAGCTGTCCTTAAAAGACGTCGCGCAAAAGGCAGAAAGAGACTGACCTATTGATTTGTCATTATCGTTGACAGATTTTGAAACATAAAAACCGCCGGTGATCTAATCATCTCAAGAGTTATAATGGCAAGTCTTGTAAGGATTAGCATCGGGGTTTTTAACTTTGAGCGGCATATCAAAGTTCAGTGTATTGACGAAACGGCGCCGGAATTAATATATCGTAAGCTTGGCAGTGTCATGAAAGAGGAACCGAATGAAATATCCCGCTGTAAAGGAACACCATCTTTATAACAAAGCATATAAATCCTCCAAACATTTCTTCGGAAGATACGTGTGCGTATATTTGCTCAAGGATCTGAAAGCGCAGAAGCTGAGGAAAAGTCATCCTCAAAAGATTTATGTCAACCGTCTTGGGTTGTCGGTTTCAAAAAAGGTAGGGGGCGCTGTTTTGCGCAACCGCGCCAAAAGAATTATCAGGGCAGGGTACGCCTCGGTTGAAAAGGATCTGTGCAAAGGATATCTGATAGTAATCAGCGCAAAGCCGGATATCAACGGGAAAAAAAGCACGGCTATAGGCAAGGAACTGAAATATGCTTTTGAAAAGCTCGGAATACTTCCTGAAAAAAAAGATTTCCGGGATGAAGTCAAATGAAATATATTTGTTATTATTTAATACGCTTTTATCAAAAAGTTCTGTCGCCGTTAAAGCGCCAGCCCTGCTGCAGGTTTTCGCCCACATGCTCGTCATATGCCGCGGAAGCGTTTATCAAACGAGGTTTTTTCGTGGGGTTGATACTCACGGTATACAGAATATTAAGATGCAATCCGTTCTGTGCCGGCGGGTATGATCCGGTGCCGCTTACCGGATTGAGAAACCCAAGGGACGGGTCTGACGATTCGGACAATGATTTTGGTGTTTCCGGGGACAACAGGTTTGTATTCGTGTACGATTTGCCTTGGAAAGAAAGCCCGAAAAGTCCGAAAAATTCGTAAAAAATGAGAGGGACTGCAATTTCAAATGAATGAAACAAGACAAAACAAGCCTAATTCAAGGAAAAAACTGCTGATAAAGGCGGCTTTTTTGCTCGGAATACTTGTAATCGCGGTATTTATAATGTCAAGCTGCGCGGCTCCGGCGATCGATACGAGCGAACCCGAGAATGGATGGAGTGAGACAACGGTAAATTTCGATCAGGAAAAAGGATTTTTTGATCATCTGCTTTCATGGATAGGTACCTTTCTCAACTGGATAACGGTAGTTATGCCGGCAAGAAGCTATATACTCGCGCTTTTTATATTCGCTATTATTGTAGAAATCGTTCTGATACCTTTTTCAATCAAGCAGCAGAAAAATTCGATAAAACAAGCCATGCTTAAACCGAAGGAAATGGCTATAAGAAACAGGTATAAGGGACGCGACGACCGCGCCACCCAGCAGAAAGTATCGGCGGAAATCCAGGAGCTTTATCAGAAAGAAAATTTCAATATGTTTGGCGGATGCCTGCCTTTGCTTATACAGCTGCCCATAGTCATTATTCTGTATTATGTGGTTATCGACCCTTTGAAGTACGTGCTTGGCATGTCGGGTGATTTTACAAACGTAGTTTATGCCTATATGACGGCGAAGCCGGAAAGCGGCGGACTCGGACTGACAATCAACGCGACAAGGGGAACCATAGAAGTACTGAGCAGAATGAATGTCGTGGGACTTGACGACTTTGAGGGCATAAAAGAGTTCTGTGCAAACGGTCCCGAAGTATACGGGCAAATACAGAATGTGCTTTCCAACACGCCGAACTTCAATATAGGACCCGTCAATATGGGTTATGTTCCGCAGTTCGGGTTCACTTTTGATGAAAAATGGATGTATTGGCTTTTGCTTGTTCCGGTAGTGACGTTCGTTGTATATTTCTTTTCGATGAAGATAAACCGCAAGCTGACTTTCCAGCCGGCTCAGACCGCGGATGACAAGGCTGCGGCATGTTCCAACAATATGATGGATATCACAATGCCGATAATGAGCGTTTTCGTAACCTTTACCGTTCCCGCGGCAGTAGGTATTTACTGGATTTTCAAGAGCATTGTGGGTGTCGGCAGGCAGTTTATAATGAGCAAGGCAATGCCTTTGCCGGTATTTACGGAAGAGGATTACAAGGCTGCCGAAAAAGAAATGTACGGAAAGCTGCCGAAGAAGATTCAGAAATCAGAAAACGCGGGTAAAGTCAGGTCTTTACACCATATAGACGATGACGATTATGACGAGAACGGCAATTATTGTCCGAAACCTCCCGAAGAAGAACAGGCTTCCGTGCCCGAAACGAATGACAGCGCGGAAAAACTGCCTGACAGCAAAATGACGCAGGGAGCGACGCTAAAGGACGAATCCGACAAAAAAGACGCCGACGATAAAACCAAAAAATCAAAAAAAGAAAAAAAATCACTGTTCAGAAAAAAAGACGGCAGTGATAAACCGGAATAAAATATTCAGGTATGATATGTCTGTACGAGAAAAGCAGACAAAGACATAAAGATTAATATCTAAAATTCAATCTTTTGAGCCGCGTTGTCCGCGGAACTTATTGCATGAGGTATAATTGTGAAAAAAGAAGTGGTAACAACAGGAAAGACAATTGAAGACGCGGTAGCCGCGGCGGTGTCGGCGCTGAACGCATCTTCGGAAAAAGATATCAGATATACGGTTTTGGAAGAGCCCAAAAAGGGGTTGTTCGGACTTGGCGCGGCGCCTGCAAAAATAAACGCGGTTTATGTTCCGAGTCCGGAAAATCTCGCCATCGCGTTTGTAAAACAACTTGTATCTGACATGGGACTTCAGGTAAACGTGGAGATGAAGGAGTCGGACGGCGAAGGAAAGCTTATAGATATCACAGGCGAGGGCGCCGGCGTGCTTATCGGGCATCATGGAGAGACGCTTGACGGGATTCAGTACCTTGCGAATCTTGCCGCCAACAAAAAGATAGACGGCGAAAAAAGAGATTATGTCAAAATCACCGTTGACGCGGAGGGATACAGGGCAAAACGCGAGGAAACTTTAAGGGCGTTAGCCAGAAGAATGGCGGAAAAAGTGCTTAAGTATAAAAAGAGCGTTATGCTTGAGCCCATGAATCCTTATGAAAGAAGAATCATACATTCCGAGATACAGAATATAGACGGAGTTTCGACAAACTCTATAGGCTCGGAAAACAATCGCAAGATTGTTATTTACCTTGAAGATCAGAAAACCGTCAAAAATGAAGGCTGAAGCCTTGTAATGCCTGTAATTAATTGTCACAAAAACACCATTGTTGTAAAAGGCAACTTTGCTGCGAAGGGCAACAGATATAAAATCTGATTAAAGGCGGAGCCTTAAATAGGCTCCGCCTTTTTATGTGTAACTAAATCAAGATATCTTTCCGCTTGATTTTTTAAGTGTGAGATATATCTAACACTTAAAAAATTGAATGTCGGGGCAAAGCCCTTTATTTAATAGAAATCCGGATCGTATTTGGTCAAAAAAGGAGATACAGCATTTATGAGTTTGCATGATACAATTGCCGCGGTCAGCACCCCCTACGGCAAGGGAGGCATTGCCGTTTTGCGAATTTCCGGTGACAAGGCGTCAGATATCGCCGAAAAGGTATTTAAGCCGTTATCCGGAAAGCCTTTGTCCATGACAGAACACGGCAGAGCCGTATACGGGAATATTTATTTTCCACCGGAAAATCCGGAGGAAGCCCCGCGACAGATAGACGACGGCATGGCGGTTTACTTTAAAGCCCCTCGTTCATTTACCGGCGAGGATACGGTAGAAATATCATGTCACGGAGGGATACTTGTCACTCAAAAGGTTTTGTTTGCCCTGCAAAAGGCCGGAGCAAGAGCGGCGGGACCGGGTGAATTTACAAAAAGGGCTTTCATAAACGGAAAGCTAAAGCTTTCTCAGGCGGAAGCTCTCGGCAATCTGCTTGACGCGGAAAACGACGAGCAAATCGCGGTGGCACGCGCGGGAATGAGGGGTGTACTCACAGAAAAAACGAAGCCGGTTTATGAATCATTGCGTGATGTTCTTGCCGCGGTTTTCGCGCACATAGATTATCCCGACGAAGACCTCGCTGACCTTTCCGATGACGAAATGATTTCGACATTAAACAGCGCGGTCTCGGAACTGAAAAATATTGCCGGCACTTACAGAACCGGAAAGGCAATAACCCAAGGAATAAGCACCGTCATATGCGGAAAAACCAACGCCGGCAAAAGCTCTGTGTATAATCGAATCGTCGGCAGAGACGCCGCCATAGTCACCGATATTGAAGGAACCACAAGGGACATTCTGTGTGAAAAGGTTACTATGGGAAAGGTGATGCTGCGCCTGTCCGACACCGCGGGACTGCGCGACTCGGACGACCCGGTTGAAAAAATCGGGATCAACCGCGCGTATGACGCTCTTGCGGACGCCGAGCTTGTATTCGCGGTCTTTGACGGAAATTCCGAACCGGACGAGCGGGATATAAATTTTGCCGCGAAAATAAAAGGACTGAATAAAATCGGCGTGGCGGTAATCAACAAAACCGACATGGGAACATTTGATTATTCTCGTGTTACAAACGAGTTTGAGTACAGCGTACAGGTGTCCGCAAAAACCGGGGAAGGCTTTGACAAACTCAGTGAGCTTGTAAACGATATATACATTGACAAAAATTTAGATACCGGACATGACGCGCTGCTGATAAACGCAAGACAGTATTTCGCGGTTTCTCAGGCAATCGGTTTTGCGCGACAGGCGATTGAACATATAAATCAGAATATGCCTCTTGAGATATGCTGCGCGGACATTGAAAACGCCATGCAATCGCTCGGCGAGATAGACGGAAGAGCGGTTTCGGAGGATATTGTGCAAAAAATATTTTCAAGCTTTTGCGTTGGAAAATAGCATACAACGTGATGATATCAAAAAGAATATTATTTTATTTGTTGTATGCGGCAGTTTTGCAAAGCAAAACTGCCCGGGTTGCATCGGAAATACATTGTTAACAGCGTAATGGAAGAAAATAATATTTTACTTGCCGTGTTTGAATACGGCACAGGCCGTCCGGGTTGTTGTATACTTATAAATTTATATCAGTGGGAGAATTTATGAACATTCTTGCTGTAGGTGACATTGTTGGTATAAGAGCCATAGAATACCTGAAAAAGGTGCTGTGGACTCAAAGAGAAACATATAAAATAGATTTTGTCGTGGCAAACGCCGAAAACGCGAGCGATATATACGGATTGTCTCCGAATGACGCGCAAACCGTGCTTGACTGCGGAGTTGACCTTATGACTATGGGAAATCACACCTTTGACAAGCGGTCGCTTTATACTTACCTTGACGACAATCCGGACAAAATCATACGCCCGGTAAATTATCCCTCAGGTTCTCCCGGATACGGAAGCTCCGTGGTACGTGTAAACGGTTTCAGACTTTTGTGCATAAATGTTCAGGGAACGGCGTTTATGACCCCGCTGAACGACCCCTTTGAATCGGTAGAAACGGTACTTGAAGCAGAAGACGGAAATTATGACTTAGCGCTTCTTGATATACACGCCGAGGCGACGTCGGAAAAATACGCGATAGCCCGTTATTTTGACGGCAGAATCAATATGATTTTCGGAACGCATACCCACGTTCAGACGGCAGACGAAAAGATACTTGAAAAAGGAAGCGCATATATTACCGATATCGGAATGACGGGTCCTGTGAACGGCATACTCGGAACCGACAGCCATGCGGTAATAACAAGAATGAAAAATCATATGCCGAGCAGATTTTCTGTGGCGGACGGAGAGATAGAAATGCGCGGCGTAATCTTTTCGCTGGATGAGTACAATAATTTTAAAATCAATTATATACGGAGGATATACGTCTGATACCGATAATGACTGTAATCTGATAATATGAAATTCAATACAAAATGTTTTATTTACACCGTAATTTCGGCGTTGTTGTTCGGCGTAACTCCCGTTTTGGGAAAGTATACGTATGAACTCGGAAGCAACTCCATAACACTGACTTTTTACAGAAACATACTTGTCTTTCCGGTGCTGCTTATTGTAATGATTATAATGAAGATACCCTTCAGAATCAGCAGAAAAGAACTCGGAGCCATTGTTTTGGTGGGCGCGGTATTCCGGGCGGGAACAACACTTATGCACTATACGTCGTTTAGTTATATTGACGTCGGACTTGCGACAACTTTGCATTTTCTGTTTCCTGTCTTCACCGCTCTTATTTCTTTTTTGTTTTTTAAGACGAAGCTGGGATTGTTTAAGGGCATTGCCCTTGCGGTAGCCACAGCGGGAGTGGTAATGTCGTCAAGCAGCCTCCAAAGCGGAGAGTGGACCGGGATATTTTTAGCGGTCACATCCGGGCTTACATACTCGATATATCTTATAGGTATGGAAAAAACCTGTCTTTCGACCATGCATCCCATAAAAGTAGCGTGTTATATGGGACTTTCAAACGGGTTGGTAATGATGCTTTTCAGTACCGTCATGTCTGCTTTCGGAAATACCATGTTTGAAATAAACTACATTCTTCCCCCCAAGGCCTTCATTATTACTTTCATTGTGGCGATATTAACCTCTTTTATCGCGGTAGCTTTGCTTCAGATGGGTATAAGAGGTCTTGGAGCAACCACGGCGTCAATACTCTCCATGCTTGAACCCGCAAGCTGTGTAATTGTAGGCTGGATTTTTTTGTCAGAAGAAATGACATGGTCAAAAATTCTGTCATGTATATTGATTTTCTCGGCTGTATTGCTGATTATTTGGTCCGATCAAAGAAAAAACAAAATATCCGATTCATAAAATACTTTAAAATCAAAAACGTCGGAGGTGTTTATGGAAGATTTCAAAACCCGAGAGCCGATAAACAAAGGCTGGTCCGGCGACAGAAAATACCGTGTTGCCGATGAGAGCGGAGTCCGGTATCTGTTGCGGGTTTCCGATATTTCACAGCTTGAGACCAAACAAGCCGAATTCAACATGATGAAGCAGGTGGCGACGCTTGACGTGCCCATGTGTCTGCCTTTGGAGTTTGGCGTTTGTGAGGAGGGCGTATTCTCTTTGCAGAGTTGGATAGACGGTGTTGACGCGGAAGATTTCATTCCTGATCTTTCCGATACCGAGCAGTATAAATACGGTCTTGAAGCCGGTAAGATTCTGCGCAAAATTCACTCTCTTCCGGCGCAAAAGACACAGGAAGACTGGGAAGTCCGTTTTAATCGTAAAATTGACCTCAAAATAAAAAAATACGGCGAATGTCCTCTCAAATATAAAAACGGGCAGGCTTTTATTGACTATATTAACGCTAACCGTCACTTGCTGAAAGGCAGACCGCAGAGTTATCTGCACGGAGACTATCACATCGGAAATATGATGGTAGGCACAAACAGACAGCTTTATATCATCGATTTCAACCGCAATGATTACGGCGACCCTTGGGAGGAGTTTAACCGAATAGTCTGGTGCGCTCAAAAAGCGCCTGTATTTGCTTCGGGAATGGTAAACGGATACTTTGAAAATGATGTTCCTTTGGAATTTTTTAAGCTGCTTGCGCTTTACATTTCAAGCAATACGCTTTCTTCTTTATATTGGGCAATTCCTTTCGGGCAGAGCGAAGTGGAAACCATGCTGAAGCAAGCCGATGAAATACTTTCTTGGTACAATAATATGCGCGACGTTATACCGACTTGGTATTTCAAAGGCTGCCGTGATTAACGGGTATTCCGAGCGGCGGTAACAAAAAATGCGTGTTCTGAATACTATGAAAGGAGTGCCGAAAAAGGCAGGTCAATATATGAAGTTGATTAAGGGCTTTATTATAACCCAAGTTGAGGACGGATATGTCGCGATAGTCGCGGGAGGAGAGTCCTTGCGAAATGAGAACATGCGTAAATTCAACGGCATGATAAGGATGAATAAAACCGCGGCATATATCGCGGAGCTGATGAAAAACGAGACAAACGAGGAAACACTTGTCAGAAATTTTGTTGAAAAATTCCGGACAGATGAGAAAATTGCGCGTGAAAATATACAAACGGTTATAACCGCCCTGTCGGGCGCGGGACTTATTCAATGAAATCAACTCTGAAAAAAGAGCTGCGAAAAAACGGTTATATTGTCCAACCCGTCGTCGGGGACAGCATGATGCCCATGCTTGACGAAAAAAGCGACGCGGTGAGATTGGTAAAATATACGAAGAAGCTTAAAGAAGGCGACATCCCGCTCTGCCTGTCCGGGGGCAAATATGTTCTTCACAGGATAATACAGGTAAAGAAATTTTACTGCATAACCAAAGGCGACAACAGAAGCGCTACAGAAAAAGTATCCAAAAGAAAAATAGTAGCCGTCGCGGACGGTTATTATAAAAGCGGACGGTTTATATCTTTCGACGACCCGGAATATGTCGCGTATTGCCGCAAGGTGCTCTCCCCCGATTACTTTTATATCAGTCCCGAGCTTGTTTATACCGCAAAGCTTTATACAGCGGCAGTCAAAGAAAGCTTTCCTCCCTATCCTGATACCAATGTTGATTGGAAAAAGATAACGGCAATCTGCAAAAGGCAGAAAATTTCAGCGTCGGTTTACTTCGCGGCGGCAAAAATCAGCGACAGCATACCCGGTGAGGTATTTTCACAGTTCCGCGCGGATTATGACAAAAATCTGAGAAAAGAGATTTTGTTTGAGCAGGAAAGAAAAGCGATTTTTGAAGCTTTCGAAAACGCGGGCGTTTTATATATGCCGCTGAAAGGGATCGTGATAAACACCTTATATCCTCACAGAGGGATGAGACAATTCGCCGACAACGATATACTTTATCCTGAGGAAAAACGGGCGCAGGTAAGCAAAATTTTTCAGTCGCGCGGTTATACTTCAAAGCTGTCGTCCGGTGTGCACGACGTTTATTTAAAATCCCCGATTTATAATTTTGAAATGCACCGTACTCTCTTTGCCTCCGACAGCCCCTACGTGTCGTTTTTTGCCGACATATGGCAAAGAGCGAAGAGAAAATCCGGATCTTGTGAATATATTATGAAAGACGAGGATTTTTACATATATTTCCTTGCGCACTTCGCAAAGCATTTCTGCGGAGGCGGATGCGGTATCCGATTCTGCGGCGACCTGTACATATTGAGAAAATATTTGTTTGAAAAACCCGGTTTTGACAAATCGTACGTGGAAAACGCGATCAAAAAGCTGTCCCTGTGTGGTTTTGAGAAAGAAATATGTGAATTTACCCGAAATATTTTCGAACTCGGCAATTTCAGCGATACAAAAACGCTTTCGTCATTTATGACAGCCTCCGCATACGGAGATGTTGAGCGGCAGGTAATTAAAGAAATAAAATCAGAGGGAAAAGCGCAATTTATTCTGAAAAAAGTTTTTTTGCCTTATACACAGATGAGAAAAATATTTCCCGTGCTTTCAGCCCTGCCGCCATTGTTGCCGTTTTTCTGGGCTTTCCGTCTGATTTCATGTTTTACGGATAAAAACAAAAGAAAGTCTGCATTTTTTAAATTAAAAATATGGAAAAACACGGAAATAAAAAAGTCAAATAACCGTTAGTTTTAAATTTTTCTAATCAGAAGTCATGTCACGGAATACATATATTTAATTTCTTCAAAACTTAACTTTCATATGCTTGAAATATTTACAAATTTTTACTATAATGGTTATATAGCTAAGCTATCATGAGAGCAATGCAGCCTACCTGTAATCAACGGCGGTTTGATGCGGGTAAAATTTGCCTGTTTCTCTCTGAAAATGAACAGGAGGCAGCATTGATGGAACATGTAAAATCGATCTGTATCGCGGCTTTAAATTGTCAGGGAAATGCGAAAAAGCTTTGCCGAAGTGCAGCCCCGCCCTAATACACGCAAAGTCATAATCCGGCAAGAAAACGCCAAACAAAACCAAAAAACGCATTCCGAACGCAACCTTGATCTCGGTTGTTTATTTCAAGAAAGGCAGGATACAGCCGCATGGAAAATATTGAATCCATCAGAAGCAAAATAAAGGTTTTATACGAAACCAATCCGCATGTACATCTCAGCATTTCTGTCAAACATCCCAAGCTACAGCTCAATGACGTGTCAGTGACAATAACCGGGATATACAACAATCTGTTCAGGGTTGAGCTTGATGAGTCAAGTCCTCCCAAAGGTTATACTCTCCAGTATACCGATGTTTATATCAAGACAATACGTATAGCCGAACTTGAGGCTCTTCAAAGGGATTGATATGATTTTATAACTGCATCAAGATGTCCTGACGCTTGATTTTTCAGCGGGAAATACAGACTCCCGCTGAAAATGTTGAATAACGGGGCTTTGCCCCCCCTATTGAACCGCAAACCGATTTTTACTGTATTTTAAGCCCTCGCATTGAATACAAAAAACGAACGGAGGATATAAAAATGCATTATCGAATTGACTCGAATCAGACAATAGCGGAAAGGAAAATTTCCGAAACGTCGTATTATGCCGAGGTACCTTACAGCGAAGAAAAGTTATCTTTATATCTTGAGGAGAATGCTGTCGTCAACGGCAATCCTCAACCGCAGGGAGAAATCGAAATACCTTTATATGTAGGTTTCAATAATATTACGGTAAATGACGAAAAGCTCACGATTCTGCGCTATGCCGACGAGTCTATTTTGATGCACGAGCATTTCCGACCGCGCTTTCATTACACGGTTCCCATTTCTCTGCTCAATGACCCTAACGGTCTTTGTTACGACAAGGAAAATGACCTGTACCACATGTACTACCAATATCAGGGCAATTATGAAGAGGGCAAGGAATGTAAAAGCTGGGGGCACTGTGTAAGCCGCGACCTTCTGCATTGGAAACAGCTCCAAAACGCCATATATCCCGACGCCTTGGGAGAGGCATTCTCAGGCTCCTGCGTAATCGACGAAGAAAACACAAGCGGCTTATTTGACAGCGGCACTCCGAAGGGCAGCCGCATAGCGGCGCTCTACACCTCTTTTGACGGAGTTGAGCGCCAATGCCTCGCGTTTTCAAAAGACGGAGGAACCACATTCGAAAAATATCCGGGAAATCCCGTTATAGACAATTTTGAAAACGGAAAACAGAAATACACGCTCGGATTCCGCGATCCCAAGGTAATCAGAGTAAAAACAAAGCATTACCCAAACGGCGTCTGGCTGATGGTGGTAGCGGGAGAACAGGCACGGCTCTTTTCTTCCGAAAATCTTATAAACTGGACGTTAAACGATGAATTTTTCTACCCCGACGGCGGCAAAATCATCTCGGAATGCCCTGATTTTTTCCCGATGCAAACTCAGGACGGCGAGGAAAAATGGGTGTTTCTGGGCAATGATTACAATGACGGCAACAGCCGTATCTTCTATGTCGTGGGAAACCTTTCTGAGGACGAGGCGGGCAGGCTGCACTTTGAGGCTCAGACAGACGGTAAAAATTCAATGAATCTGAATCCGGAGGCATACGCCTCTCAGACCTTTTACAACGACAAAAAGGGCAGAAGAATAATGATAGCCTGGTTGCGCGATTGGGCGCTGTTTGACGGCACGGCATGGAAGTTTGAAAATATAAACAAGTATTCAAAATATTGGCTGGGAACCTTTACGCTGCCTCAAGAGTTATTTCTTACAAAAGAAAACGGCGAATACAGGATGTTGGCTCGCCCGGTAGAAGAAGTCAATTTTCTGCGCAAAAGCAAAATATTCTCCTCCGTCAATTCTTTTATGTCATCGGTGATTATCAGAAAAACCAAGTTTTTGGATATGGAATTCCGCGCGAAGACCGAGAATTTCAAAAATCCGCTTCAGCTTTGCATTGTCGGAGAAAATAAAGAGAGTGGTGAAGAAATGGACGAGGAGGTTGTCATCACATACGACGCCGGAACTCGTCTTTTCAGACTGGATAAAAGCAAGACGCCGGGCGCTTTTGTACCTGTATATTCTTATGTAACGGAAAGGTCGGATATATTTTCTTTCAGACTGATCGCCGACACAAGTGTTCTGGAAATATACCTGAACGATGGGGAAAAGGTACTCAGCACTCAGTTTTATATCCGCGGCAAACACCGGTTTGAGTTGAATTTTGACGGTATTTCGGAATATCTGAATGCCTATGAGCCGCTGACAGACCGTGCGGAATGTTATATAAACAGCAAAGTGTAATAGTTTAAAAAAGCGACCGCGCGGGATAAGCGTCAGACAGTTTGCACCGCACACCAGATTTTATGTGTGATACCGACCCGCAAAGGAATCCGACCCCACGGCATAGGGAGTGAAAGAAATGCAAATAAGATGATGTTCGGACGATGTTTGCCATATATAAACCATATGATTTTATTCGGTCATACAAACCGTTCATTGTTTGGATTTGACTCAGTCAGTTACGTTTTTAATTTGCGTTTTATTCTGAGCTGCGTAAGCTTAATCAATATTTTCTGAAAAAACCTCAATCAGTTTGGGATAAAAGCTGTCAAAATCGGGATATATATTTCGTTTGCTGTCATATTCTTTATATTTTTCGAGTATTTTGGGAATATATCTGTATCCGCAATCCAAATCTATTTTATTAAGCATACTTTGTGATTTTTATAATCGGCAAAAAACGATTTTATCGCATACGTATATTCGTTTTCCGCGTCGTTCATCAGACCGTATCCGATGAACGGCGCGGTAATTTCATTATATCTGCCTGTAAGGAGAACACTGTTAATCAGCTCAAGTTAAGGATTGACCGAAATATTGATTTTTTTCATTGAAATGCCGTCCTTATTATTAATATTTGCTTGGTAATTTTTTTGACGTATTAATGTAAACAAATAAACTCGGCAGAAATTATATTATGAACGCGGGAAAATTATATTGTAAAATTTTAAATTTATAAGCTTTTATTTTGCAGAATTTGTCCGTCTTCATATTTTTTTGCCTGAGTGGTGAAAAGAAGATAATATTTTCCTTTCAGTGCCATCAGTTCCTTATGCGTGCCTTGTTCAGCCACTCCCCCGTTTTCAAGCACTACTATTTTATCCGAGGATACGGCGCTTGAGAGCCGATGGGAAACAAAGATTGTGGTTTTTCCTCCCGAAAGCTGTGTGAACTGATTGTAAATTTCATTTTCAGCCATCGGATCGAGCGCGGCTGTAGGCTCGTCGAGAATGAGAATGTCGCTTTTGCCGTAAAAGGAGCGTGCTATCGCCACCTTTTGCCACTGACCTCCGGATAGGTCGGTACCGTCTTTTTCAAACGCCCTTGTCAGCGGCGTATTGAGTTTTTCGGGAAGCTTTTCTATAAAATCAGTGGCGTCCGCGCACTTAGCCGCCGCGTAAGCCATCTCTTCACTGTATTCGCTTTTTACGTCGCCGAAATGAATGTTTTCCCCTACGCTGTAGGCGTATTTGCCGAAGTCCTGAAAAATTATTCCGTACATCGGGTACAGGTCATCCAGCGAATATTGTCTTATGTCGATGTCGTCGAGAAGTATACAGCCCTCGGTGGGGTCATACAGGCGTGTCATGAGTTTAATAAGAGTGGTTTTTCCCGCGCCGTTCAGCCCGACAAGCGTTATATTTTCGCCCGGTTCAAAAACAAGATTGATGTGTTTTAAAACATAAACGTCGCTGCCGGGATATTTAAACGAAACGTCTCTGAATTCTATCCTGTGACCGACGTTTCGCCGGGGA
This sequence comes from uncultured Clostridia bacterium, assembly GCA_944381085.1. Lineage (GTDB taxonomy): Bacteria > Bacillota > Clostridia > Oscillospirales > CAG-272 > SVTX01. Next base: position 1,572 of record CALWJX010000027.1, on the reverse strand, counting down.
GAAGGACAGGGCAGCTTTGGATTTGTTATGTGTGACTCTTCATTGAGAAACGCGATAAGATTGTCTATAAACAGGGTCCCTTCGTAAATCGTGGCGGAGGTGTTGATGAGAGTGTTGATTTCATTGGCGAGCGTTGTAAGCGCAGAGGTGTACAGGGTAAAGTCTCCTATGAGAAAGCTGCCTGTAAGGACATTGCCGATTATATATACATAACACGCGAAGTTTACCGCGGACGAGCAGATCAGAAAAATCGACTGCCATATGTTTTCGTGTATTATCAGCTTTTTAAGTCCGTTGAAATACCGGAGAAAGGACGCCTTGAAGCTTTTTATAAAAGTATCCGCGAGTCCGAAAATACGCACCTCTTTTGCGACATCCCGGTTCACCGCGCGTTCGGCGTAGTAATTCATCTCGCGGCGATATTTGCTTTTGTTTCTCACATACTCCGCATTTTTTCTTCGGTATATAAAGTTGATTATCGCTGACGGAACGGTTACCACCGCTATGGCGAGAGCCGCGAACGGAAGAGCGGAAGCCAGAATAGTCAGGTATGATATCATTGATATGAGCGTGGATATTACAGTAAAGGTGTTGTTAAGTATAGTTACCGGACGTGTGCCCGCTTCTCGGTTAGCGTTTTCCAGTTTTTCGTAGAATTCGGGCGTGTCGTATGAGGACAGGTCAATTTCCTTGGATTTCTCCATTATTTTAAGCTTAACGGTTTTTACAACCTGTTCGCCTGTAATCCGTGAGGTATAGTTCGAGAGTCTCGTAGTCAGTCGGTTGAGTATCTGGAACAGAAACATAAATATAGTCAGCTTAAGCAGACCGCTGTCATATACGTTTGGAATTTCCGCCCCCTGAGAGACGTCAATCGCTATATTCTGCAACGAGTTGATAAGAGATTGTGAGATTAAGGAAGAAATAACCGGAACAGCCCCCTGTATTACCGCGATGAATATCATTATAAATAAAATAAAAGGATTGGTGATAAATACCAAACGGAATGAATAAAAAAATCTGTAGAGAAACGCGGAAATACCTTTGAATATTGACTTTATTTTGCTCATATGACCGTTCCTTTCATGAGAGGGATGAATATTTTAACCGAAATAATTAAAAACCGTTTTAAAATTTTAATCAATATTTGATTATAGCAAAGTGAAAATTGCTCTCATGTTATTTTATATTAATTTTATTAACAAATTCGGTTAAAATATATCTATATGTTATAATGTATTGTAAAAATTTATCATTAATGTGGCTTGACATTCGAACGCAACGGACGGTGTTTTCGCATTTCAAAAATCAGAGGTAGATTTTAAGACAACCGTGCCGTTTGAAAAAGGGCTTACCATATTACAAAATTTTTCCAAAAAAATATTTTTTATACAGCAGGCACGAGAACAGTACGGCATTTCAACAACGCAACCGGTCCGCAAACAATTCACATATTTAAAAATGTCAACAAGCAACAAATCCTGTTTTTTTTATAAAAAATCTGTGTTGTAAATAGATATGACCCAAAAAGTCTGAAAATAATAAAGATATGGTTATATACGCGTCAGGAAG
>CALWJX010000026.1 GCA_944381085.1 uncultured Clostridia bacterium | reverse complement strand
AAGAATTGGTTTATGCGGCGGCTCTCTGCAATGACGCCAGTTTTGACCCGGATAGAAAGGGAGAATTTATCGGCGACCCCACAGAGGGCGCACTGATCTATATGGCGCAGGCTTTTGGAATCGACCATGAAGCTCTGGAGGATGAATACCCACGATTTTTTGAGCAGCCTTTTGATTCCGAGCGAAAAAGGATGACTACGGTTCACCGCATCAATGAGAAATGGATTTCTTATACGAAAGGCGCAGTGGATGAAATGCTGCCCTTGTGTACCTATATCCTGACATCGGAAGGCGTACGGTCTATTACGGAAGCCGACAAAGAAAATATCACAAAACTCTGTCTCTCCATGTCGGAAGATGCTTTGAGAGTCTTGGGCTTTGCCACACGCACCCTCACGGAACTTCCCACAGATGACGATGAGAATGTGGAATTTGATATGACTTTTGTGGGTGTAACAGGAATGATTGATCCGCCTCGAAAAGAAGTGGCCGATTCTGTACGCACCTGTCGGCAGGCAGGCATCCGAACAATCATGATTACCGGCGACCATAAGGTGACCGCACTTGCCATTGCGAAAGAGCTGGATATCTACCGGGAAGGCAATACCGTTATATCCGGCGAGGAGCTGGATACGATGACGGATGACGAATTGGATGCTGCCGTAAAAACAACGACTGTGTTTGCCCGCGTGTCCCCTGCGGATAAACTTCGCATCATCCGGAGTTTGAAACGCAGCGGCGAAGTAACCGCCATGACCGGCGATGGCGTCAACGACTCACCCGCTTTGAAAGCGGCGGATATTGGCGTTGCTATGGGTATTACCGGTACGGATGTGGCAAAAGATTCCGCCGACATGATCTTGCTGGATGACAGCTTTATTACAATTGCTTATGCCATTAAGGAGGGTCGCCGCGTATACCGTAACATACAAAAGGTGATCCAATTCCTGTTGGTAGGCAATATCGCGGAAATTCTGACCTTGTTTGTCGCGACCCTGTTCAACTGGGACGCTCCCCTTTTGGCCGTTCATATTTTGTGGGTAAACCTTGCCACGGCTACATTGCCCGCGCTGGCGCTTGGCGTTGATCCGGCCAGCAAGAATATTATGAAACATAAACCGGTAAAATCAGGCACTTTGTTTGAAAAAGACTTGGTGCGCAGGGTCATTACGCAGGGTATCTTTGTGGCAGCCATGACTACCTGCGCTTACTGGATCGGCGCGAGCCTGGAAGATCATGTGACCGGCCAGACAATGGCTTTTTGCGTGCTGGCTTTTTCTCAAATGCTGCGCGCTTTCAATCAGCGCTCAAATACTGAGCCGATTTGGGCGCGGGCAGAGGGGAGCAATCGCTGGCTGGTGCTTTCTTTTGTTGCATCAGCAATCCTGATGGCTTGTATTCTATTTGTACCTGAGCTTCAAAGCGCGTTCCGACTGACTGTGCTTGACAGTACACAATGGTTAATTGTTGCCGGTCTGTCCTTTATGTCAATTCTGCAAGTAGAAATCGTAAAGGCAATCAAAAGGCATTTTCATAAATAAACAAAAAAGGCGGAGATTTCTTTCTCCGTCTTTTCTGAAGGAAACAGTCATATATGCGAAAAAGGTACGGTTACGATATTGCGGCGGAAATCGCCTGGGATTGACAACGACCTATTGTACTACCAGCTTCGATTTATATCTATTTTATCATATTGAATTAAATATGACCCCATAATCCGAAAAATGGTCGGGGTAACCGATTGCCATATTATATACCCGGTTTTAGTCAACATTTCCCGACTTTGCCGGAAAACACGCCAGGAACCGCGATTGATGGGAAAAGGCGAAAAATAAAAGGTTTAAAAGCGCAAAGTCAAGACATTTTTGTCAAATCCATTGTTTGTCACAAACTGCTTGTTATATTTATTCGTCTCTCGACAATTTAATAATGGTAACCCCAGCCTCTCCGGAACGATTTGTCACATTGCTGTTATATGTCAGTTTAAAGTCCGTCCGCGACGGCACATAAATTATGATTGAATTTGACCCGGACGCGCTGGACAATACCGAATTTGTCCTGAAATATATACCGTATTCCAGATGCGACATTCCGTTATAGGAAGGTGTGATTTGCATATATCCCGGATTATCCAATACGGTTGATACGCTGTAAGATATAAAATAATAACCCGGCTCAAGACTTATCTCAGTGTTGTTTTCAAGCTCGATATTTCCCGTCGTGTCAGCTGTTCCGGTCAGCAAAGGTATTGAATTGCCGTTCTCAAAAATCACTTCAAAGATAAAGTAAGAAGCAAATACATCATTTGCAGACTCTCCCGGTTTACCGGGTTCTCCCTGCGGGCCTTGCGGTCCCTGTGGTCCGGGTTCTCCCTGCGGACCCTGCGGTCCCTGTGGTCCGGGTTCTCCCTGTGGACCCTGCGGTCCCTGTGGTCCTGGCTCTCCCTGTGGGCCCTGCGGTCCCTGTGGTCCTGGCTCTCCCTGTGGGCCCTGCGGTCCGCGGCAGGGACAACAGCATTCATGATGATGACAGCAACGCAGTCCGAAAAAACCTGTTCTTTTGCCGCATGATTTTGTGTTTTTCATAATAAGTTTACCCCGTTACAATAAAAATTTTGTATTATTAACATGATATTCGGCGGATAAACATAATGTGTGTCACAATCACGGGAAATTTGCCTTAATTCCGAAAATAAAATTATCCTGTATTATTTAAAAACCGCGCATCATTTACACAAAATCCGAATAAAGGACAATTAAAAACCCCTATGACAGAATATAAGCATGAACTTTCTCAAACTGTGCGGACGGTTCATTTTCATTCTGCCATAGGAATTTTTTTAATTGTGTTTATAGAGTTTTGAATTTTATTTCAAGAGAATACACATAGAATATAAAAAAGTAATTTTTGAGCCGTAATTGCAATTTTAAGCGACGCCGTGACAATTGAAGCTTTTTTAAAGCAGCACGATTTTACTGATTTATATCTATATTGACGTCTCCGTTGTTGCAGCTTACATTTAAGCTTTTACCTCCGCCTGTTTTTGTTTCAGGCAAATTGCTCTCGCCCTTTTTTACCTCACAGGAAATTGAAAAATCATCCCATCCTCCGATAATTGAGCCCTTAATGTCTCCGTTTTTTGCAGTTACGTTAAAGCTGCTGCCGACAGAAATTTTTTCAAATTCCAGATTTCCGCCGTTGGAATCAAGAGTAATATCCCCCAAAACCGACAGGGATGATACCTTTATTTTTTCGTTTGTTGTTTTTACGGTCAGGTCGCTTAATAAATCATTCGGAATCTCGATTTTTATCTTGCGGTATTCCTCAGACGACTTACCTCCGATAAAATCCTGCCAGTCTTTATCATATTCAAGCTTCACACTCAATACTTTGTCCTCGGATACGGAAATATTGTAAAACTCCTTCTCACTGTCATAATATTCAATATGAATTTGATTATCTGAAGAAATTCCGACCTCCACTTCCCTGTCCGAAACGTCGATTATAACCGACTCAACGACGCTGTCGCCCGATGAATAGCTTTGCTTTTCAAAGGTCTGATCATCAGAACAACCGCTGAAAGCAAAAATAGTTAATATGCTTGTAATTACCAAAAAAATTTTTGCTGTTTTTTTCATAAATAAATCTCCTTGACTGTTGTAATTTTTGATGTTATTATTATAAGCCTTTGTGTTACACAAAAGTCAAGAGGTATTTTAAAGTTTTAATCAAAAAATTTTTTCCAATTAAAAAAACAGCAAATTATATTTCTCTAAGGGTAAAATATATACAAGTCAATATTCTCCAAGCCTTTACTTAAGTATAAATTAATCTACATCGGGATATCTTTCCGCTATTTTAACCACATCTTTCATATTGTTTATGACAAACTCGCCGGAAGACTTCTCAAACCTGTCATGAGGGTCAAACAAGACGCCGTGGATTCCGGCGCGTTTTGCGAAAATCATATCCTTTTGCGCGTCTCCAACCATAATGACCTCATCCGGCGACAGTCCGAATTCTTTACAAAATCTGTACGCGGCGTCGGGCGCGGGCTTCGGATTTTCTACTGTATCAGCGCAGATAACCGTATCAAAAAGCTCAAAAACATTCAATTGCTCAAGACAATGGCGGGTTATCGCGTACTCATCCAGAGTAACCACGCAAAGCTTAAAACCCTTATTTTTAAGTTCACGAAGCACTTTATCGACTCCGTTCACCGGAACCGCTTTTCCGAATCTGATAAGACTGTCATGAAAAAAATCAAACGCGATATTATGCATATCGCAAGGCAATTTTCCCCCAAGAGCTTTTGCCTTTTCCGCAAACGCATCTATCACATCCTCATTGGTTCCCGACTGCATGGGAGAGGCGGGTATCAATCTTCCGTCAGAATCAAATCCGCACGCGGTCACCATCTCTTCAATATTACAATCGCTTTTCTCAAGTCCGCACATCTCAAGCACATATTTTGCGGTTTCACGGCAGGGCGTATACCAGAATTCACATAAATCAATCAGGGTATCGTCCTTATCAAATATTACTCCTTTGATTTTCATATATTATTTTAAAAAAAGCATTTATTCAGTATTATGCGGCAGTATTGTGTATATATGTATCCCGGGAAGCTCCCGGGTTTTTCAAAGCGTGATTTCAGAATCAATTATTATAGAGTTAATAGGCTTATCGTTATAAGTGCCGTTAAAATGCCACACGGCATATACCGGCACGGTGCCTCCGTCAGCCTTTACGGTGAATGTGTGAGAACCCAAATCAAACTCGGTCTTGGTATCACCCTTATAATCAATCGCGTCGGTCGAGAAATAAAAGGTCTCATCTCCTACCTTAAGGTAATTGCTGTTATTTCTCGCGGTAACATTCAAAGCGTAGCTTTCAAGAGATATATTGGCATTTACCGTTACCGTTCCGTCGTCATTTTTCTCACAGGTGTACCTAACAATCAGATTAAGACTTGTACCCGTATCCGACATAAGCACCTTGCGGGTGTCTTCTCCGGTTTCGGCCTCATTCTTTTTGGTCGTGCTTTCGCTCTCGTGTTGTTCCTGTGTCGCGGACTCACCGTTTGTTGCTTTTTCCGTGTTATCTTCGGAAACTCTTTCGGTATTCTGAGCCGTAGGCCCGTCCGACGTTACGTCAGTGTTTTTTTCGTCCTCATTTCCTCTGTTGCACGCTGCCAATGAGAAAACGAGCAATGTCGCTACCGCCATACATAATACTGAATGCTTCTTCATAAAACCTTCATTTAAAGCTGTCGGCAAATGTTGTCGCGAGCCTGTCGCATCTTTCGTTGTACGGATGACCCACATGTCCCCTTACCCAGACAAACGAAACCTTATGAATCTCAAGAAGAGAGAGAAGCCTGTCCCAAAGGTCTGAATTGAGAGCCGGAGTCTTGTCTCCTTTTACCCATCCCCTTTTCTTCCAGGACTCTGCCCATCCCTTCTCAATCGCATCGATAAGATACTTTGAATCCGAGGTAAGAGTAACATCACACGGCTCCTTGAGAGCTGACAGCGCTGATATCGCCGCGGTAAGCTCCATGCGGTTATTGGTGGTCAACGCCTCGCCGCCTGAAAGCTCTTTTTCCCTGCCCTCAAAAACAAGAATCGCTCCCCATCCTCCGTGACCGGGATTACCCCGGCAGGCGCCGTCCGTATATATGTCAACATGCCTCATCGCTTTAAATATTTTCCTTTCGGTAAAATTTAATATGTAATATTAGTATACCACGTTATTCGTAAAAAATCAAGGAAGTTTTGTCGTTTACTGACTTCTTTCGTAAATTTTTCCGATTAATACCGTTTCATTTAGATATGTGCCCGACCTTCCAAAAAAATCAAATAATATTAAGAAACATTAAAATTGTGAAATTTCATTGACACGGGATTGATTTTATTATATAATATACTTTAGTTGAATGATGTCGCAAAAACGACAGTAAATAAAGAATAAATATTTTGAATGTATAACAATCAAGAAACATTGTCAAATAAACCGACACTAAAGCAAAGTCTCATTTGAAAGAGGCTTAAATACCCGGAAAGGCATGGTATTTTTTATGAATCGGGAAGCAGAAAAAGTAAAAGAAATCACCGAAAGCGCACCGGATCCCGGACATTCTGAAAACGAAAATCAAACACCGCCGCCAGAATCCGCAAAACCCAAGAAAAAGCGCAAGCGCAGGTTCGGAGACCGGAAAGACGGATACCGGCTTCGCACCATTAACGTCATGAACAAATTCATGCCGTATGTCATGCCTATGAGATGCGACGCCTGCAACACCTTTGCGGATGAGCTTGACGTGACAAACGCGGACAGATTCGTAAAATCTCAGATAAGAGAAGGAAAGAAAAACTTCAGCATTCTGCATGTTATTTTAGCGGCTTATGTAAGAAGCGTCGCCAAATATCCGGGAATAAACCGTTTTGTGAGCGGTCAGAAAATATATGCCAGAAACGATATTCAGGTAGTAATGGTCGTAAAAAAGAAAATGTCCGTTTCCTCGCCCGATACCTGTATCAAGGTCTGGTTTGAGCCGGACGATACCATAGACGATATATATGAAAAATTCAACCGCGCGGTCGAAAGCAACAAGGGCGATGAAAGCAGCGAAAATTCATTTGACAAGCTCAACAAAATACTCTGTTACATACCGGGGCTTCTGTTGCGGTGGACCGTAAAACTGCTCTCCGCGATGGACTATTGGGGTCTTTTGCCGAAAAAGCTCACAGACCTCAGTCCGTTTCACGGTTCTATGATAATCACAAGCATGGGTTCACTGGGCATAAAGCCGATTTATCACCATATTTACAACTTCGGAAATCTGCCGATTTTCTTCTCCTACGGCATTAAAAGACATGTGCACATAAAGGACCGCGACGGAAACTTCATCTCAAAGAAATACGTTGACCTGAAAGTAGTAACGGACGAGCGCATATGCGACGGGTATTATTACGCCTCGGCTTTCAAATATTTAAAAAAGCACATAGAAAATCCCGTCCTCCTCACAACCCCTCCCGACGAGGTTGTCAGAGATATTGACTGAAATTCCATGTGCCAAGACATCACTTTGCGATTATCTTTTGCTTTTCCACCACGGCTTTGACAAATACGATAGCAACTACGGCGACGGCAAGAGAAATAAATGACAACACCTGCTGACCGTAGACCTTTAAACCGAAAATTGTATTATTGTTGCTTTGAACATAGTCAAGTATTTTCCCGCCCGCAACCGAGGCAAGAAAGCCACACAATCCGCTGATGCTGTTTTTGATCGCGGTTGCCTGAACAAAGTACTTACGGTCTATATAGCTGTATGTAATGTTGTTCATATTCTGGGCTATGCCCGCCATGGCGATATTGTTAAAAACAGTATATACAATAACCATCCACCAAAGCGACGGAGTCGTAAAGATATTTGCGGCAAAACCGACGGCGGCTACCGCGATGCCGAGCTTTATTCCCTTTGCGTATGAACGCCTGTCGGTAAACTTTCCGAACGGCTTTGAAAAAGCGAATCTGAAAAGACAGCCGGCTATATTGATAATCTGCACCACGCCCACGGACAGCAACAAATCCTTTGTTTTATAAATACCCATGAATCCGAGAAGCATGTAGTTTGAAACATTCCACAAAACCGAAAGTATAATAACATATACAAAGCTTTTGTTTTTGAATATCATTCCGATAACCTGCAAAAAAGGCTCTTTTTTAGACTCCTTTTCTTTGACTATCCTGTTTTTAATAAGCATGAGACATAAAAAGTCACATATATTTATAATCAAAATCATGCAGGCGGTGAATATAAAGCCGCCTTTTATGTTTCCCTGTTCCGCGAAACGGTCAACCATATATCCCATGAAAAGCGTTACAAATATTCCGGACAGCAGGGACGCCATTTCCTTTCCCGCCGCATATCTCGCGCGCTTTTCGGGATCGACAAAAGAGTTGCCCCAGTCGAAAATCACGGTTGTAACAAGGTAATTTCCGAAATACGCGATAATAATGCACGCAAATACGGTTATTGTCTTAAATTCCTCCGCAAACGGCAAAAACGGCACAAGATACAGAAACATGAAAAACATCTGGCTTACGCAGTGAATTGTCACCGCCACCAATTTTACATTGGTTATCCTCTGCACCACAAAAACCGAAAACAGCTGAAACAGAAACGCCAAAGAAATAAGCGAGGATATAATGCCAATGGTCGAATCGTCAAATCCCATTGAAGAAAGCAGATTTGATAAAAACGCGTCGGCAACAAGCAAAGACACAAAGTACTCAAAAGCGCACTCGGCGCTGTACGCAGCGCGCGACCTTTTATATTCGGGGGAATTGTAATTTTCGTTCATTTGAAGTTCTTTCATTGGATATAAATTCTTTCTTAACAAGACTCATAATATTTTATCACTGAGTAAGGTTTTTGTCAATAACATGAAACGCATTATTTTTGAATATTTTCGCCAAAACGGGAATGGCTCAGACAAATCAAGCCATTCCCTCTGTTATTGTAAGACAAAATTCCGACCTATTCCATTCCGGCAAACCGGCAAAGACTGCTGTCACCCGCAAAATTTTTAAAAATTTCAAGCAGTAAAAGCAATCGCCGCGTCAAAACACAAAACAGTAAATTTAAACCGGAATCTTTAAATTTAATATTTACAGCTAAAATTACGTACCTTAAAAGCCCTCAAACAGATAAAACCCGGCTTTTTTCATATCCGACATATACTGACTGTAAGAAATATCCCTTGTCTTTGTAACAAAATGATTACACCCGGAAATTCCGTCCTCGGTCCGCCATTCTATATACAGAAAATTATAATCGCTCATCACGGGAAGCGACACTACAGAGGTTGATGAATCCTTTTCCGACTCAAAAATGCCCTTTGCCATCTGCTCGCCCGAGGTGATATTTACAATCATGTATTTTACGGTCTTATTTTCCTGCCAATCGTTCACGGCATACAACGTAAGTTTTCCGTCCTTGGGTTCGTCAAACATAAGGCAAAGCCGGCTCTGCGATCTTTTTATGTAACTGTACGCCAGCTTTTTGCAGTTATAATAATCCACTATGGCGTCCGATATCTGCGGCCACCCGTCTATCAGGTTCCACCAGATAATTCCGGTTCTTCTCCACTTTGAGATTCGGAACCTTTCAATAAAGTACTTCTTCGCCTCCGCCTGAGAAATCTGGCTCTGTCTGGCGTATTCCTCAAGACTGTCCGGAATCGAGCCGAACAGCGTTACAAGCTGACTTGTCATCAACGGAACCCTGTAGTCAGACTGAACGCCGGGACCGGGCTCCATGCACGCGGAATGACATATCCAGTCATTATTGGGATAGTTATTTTCGTTGAAAATCGGCCAAAGCTTATCCCGCGAGATGAATTTTTCAAGCGATTTCGGGGACGGACAGCCGTGGTATCCCGTCTCTGACGCGAAATGGCAAACCGTATTTCTGTAATAATCCCCTTTAAAGTAATCGCGCGGTCCCCAAAGGTGCTCTTCTGAGGTGGGCTTTGACGTCCTGTATGCCTCGTTGTCTATATACGGAGAGGACGGAAGATACGGTCTTACAACGTCATACTCTCTTATCACCTCTGCAAGCAGATTTCTGGTCAGTCTGTTATAGTTGGGGTCTCTTGCCACCCCGTTCCAGCCGTATGCGTAATCCACCTCATTATCTCCTGCCCAAAGTATTAAAGACGCGTGATTTCTCAGTCTTTTGACAACAAATACCGCCTCGTCATAAAGCTTTTTGGCAAACCAGTCATCCTGAGGATATGTAGCGCAACCCATCGCGAAATCCTGCCACACCATAATGCCGTGTTCGTCGCAGAAATCGAAAAACTCATCGTTTTCATATACATTTCCGCCCCAGCACCTCACAATATTGCAGCCGAGGTCGTCAAGCATATCGAGCGCCGGATGCAGTCTGTTCAAATCCCTTGAATGAAAGGCGTCGAGCGGCACCCAGTTTGAACCCATGCAGAATACTTTTTTCCCGTTTACCTTAAAGACAAACTCGCCGTTTCCCTCCTCGTCGGTGGTTGACGTCCTTAAAAGTTCGACAGTGCGTATGCCGAATTTTATTTTTTTACTGTCGCAAACCTCGCCGTCTCTCCAAAGTTTCACGGTGACGTCGTACAGGGGCTGTTCCCCGGCATTTTTCGGATACCAGAACACGGCGTTTTCCACGCCGATATAAATATTTCCGAAATTATGCCATAATACCTGCTCCGCGTGAAAGTCCGAATCGCCGCAAGTTCCGTCAACCGTCAATTTCAGTCCCCTGAGATAGTCCTCGTTGCTGTGCGCTTCAAAGAACACATTTACAGAGGCAGACTTATTCCTTATGTCCGTCGAGGTCGTATAAATGTAAAACTGTTCTATTCTTTCTTTCGGTCTTTGAACCAGCCTCACCTTTTTCCAAATGCCTCCCGAGACAAACCGCGGCATTATATCCCACCCGTACATAGAGGGGGCTTTTCTCAGCGCGAGAGATTCATAATTATATCTCATCGCGTTGTGCATAGGCTTCAGCTCATATTTTCTGGCGTAAATCGTCGCGGGATATATATGGACTATCAGCTCATTGTCTTTTTCTTTAAGATTTTTGACGTTAAACTCATGTGAGACAAACATGTTTTCGGTATGTCCGATAAATTCCCCGTTCAAAAAAATATCCGCCACGGTATCTATGCCGTCGAAAACCAGAAAAGTATTTTCGTCTCCGCAAAAATCACTGTCAAAATACGTATTGTAAAAAAGATGACGGTTTTCATACTGCTGATACCCAAAGGGATTCTGACCGAAATACGGGTCGGGCGCAAGCCCCGCCTCAAACAAATCAAGCTCAAAATTTCCGGGCACGGAAGCGGGTACGGCAGTGTATCCTGAGTTTATGAGCTGTTCCGCGTTAACCGGCGAAAAGCCGTCTTTTTCAAGCACATGATTTTCCACAAGAGTCAAGTTCCATTTTCCGCCAAACGAGTTAAGTATTTTTTCCATTTCATCTCTCCCCTATTTATTGTTTTGTCCGAAAAGAATGCTTTCCAAAGCCGCGCAAAGATAATGGTACACTGGCAGATGAAGCTCCTGCACCTTAAAGGTCTCTGTCTCCGGCACCATAATACAGCAGTCGCATATCCGGGAAAGTCTGCTCTCTTTTTCTCCGGTCAGCGCTGCGGTTTTCAACCCCATCGCCTTTGCGGCAATCGCGGCATATACGACATTTTCGGAATTTCCGGAGGTTGAAATCCCCCAAAAAAGATCATTTTTCCCGCCGTAACCGAACACAAGCTGCGCAAACACAAGCTCGGGCTTTACATCGTTTGCGAATGCGCTTATCACCGCGCTCTGAGACGGAAGAGAGATAGCCGGAATTCCTGTTTGCAGATTTTCAGCGAGAAAATCCGCTTTATCGGGACAAATTTTTCCGAACATCTCCGCCTTATCGTCCGTGACCGGTCTTTTTAAAAGAAAGCCTTTCATCAGTTCTCCCACAATATGGTCGCAGTCGGCGCAGGAGCCGCCGTTGCCGCACAGCAGTATTTTCCCCCCCGACCGGTATGTCCGCTCCATCATGAAAAGCATTTCCTCAATTTTCCCGATGCAGTCGCGCAATAAAGGATATCGGGTCAGCAGTTCGGTTTTCAATTCTTCTTTAGAATATTCTTTGCTCATTTAATCCTCCCCCTCAAGCGCCACCGACAGCGCCGCGTAATCCCCGACCGCTTCTCCCAGCTGAGCGGGCAATATTCTGCACATTGCATAAGAATGCGTCAGCGCCTCGCACTTTATGACTTCTTCCATATGTGGGCGTATCAAGTTTTCACAGCGCGTGAAAATGCTTCCTATAACAATCACCTCGGGGTTCAGTATATCTATAAGCACAGAGATTCCCTCGCCCAGCATCCGTGCAAACACTCTGTAAACTTCAAGCGCGTCAGGGTCTCCCTGCCCGGCAGCCGCGGCAATACTTTTGGCGGTAATTTTTTGCAGCTCGTCATACCCGCCGCAATATCCGGTTACACCCCCCGTCTGTAGCTTTTCTGTCGCAACGGTTCTGCCTATCTGGGCTATACCCCCTCCGCTGCAAAAGCCTTCAAATGATCCTTCCTTGCCGTATCCGACAGGTCCGTGACTTCTCATTCTCACATGCCCTATCTCACCCGCCATACCGCAAGTGCCGCTGTAAAGCTTACCGTTCAGAATAATTCCCGCGCCCATTCCGGTACCGCAGGTCAGAAAAATCATATTCTGACTGCCCCTGCCGGCTCCGTACCTCCATTCAGCCAAAGCGCAGGCGTCGGCGTCATTCCGCAAAAACGCCGGTACTCCGAATTCTTTTTCAAGCATTTCGGTAATGCGGACATTATCCCAGCCGGGCAAATTAGGCGGAGACATTATAATTCCTCTTTTGCTGTCAAGCGGTCCGCCGCAGCTTACTCCTATCCTGTCGGTTTTGCCTAATTTTCTCACCGCGTCAAATATTTTCTCAAGCGTTGAATCACGGTCGGCAGTCTCGAATTTTACTTTATCAAGTATTTCAAAGCCGTCGCTGAGCACCACGGCGCATTTTGTTCCTCCGATATCAATCCCCGTTATCATGAATTTGAACACTCCTTATCTGAAGTCTGATTTGTCTTTAAAAATTATAACATATGCCATTCAAATATTCAATATGTTTTTAAAATAAATAACAATCGGTTTTAAAATGCCAAAAAACGCATAAACTTGACAACTGTCTTTGTTCATGCTATAATTGTATACAGCGTGAAGTAATCAATAAAATATTGTTTCATATGCTGTATTTGCATACAGTATAAGCTGTATGCCACAGTTTTGCTTTTGCAAAACTGTACGGGATTATGTATACGGCTAAGTAATCAATCAAATGTTATCAACCGGCTGTATACAGTGATTTACGGTTCGTCGGGAATGTTATGATTTTCGGCATCCGAGTCGGAATTCAAAAATAAAGACCGAAATTGCGCAAAGTTTGCATTAATATCAGGAGAAACAGGAGGATAGAAAATGGCAAGAGAAAACATAACTCCCGAACAGGAAAAAATCCTGAGACGCAAGGGTATAATTTCTTTCAACAACAAAATATTTGCCTCGCTGTATTCCGACGGTCACGCGGTCGTATCGTCCGCCTCCGGCAACACGCATACCGCAATAGATTTTTCGGATGTCGACGAATGGAAAAACATCAGATATATTTCCTGCGGGGCAACGTTTTTGTGCGCCGTCGATTCCGACGGGAACCTTTCGGTTGCCGGCAAACCGGAATTTGATTTTCCCGAAAAAATAAGCGGCGCCCGTGCCGTGGAATGCTCCTCTTCTCACATTGCGGTTTTGTACACTGACGGACATGTGAAATGTATCGGCGTCAACTCATATGGGGAATGCAATACCGAAAGATGGGAAGACATTGTCGATATTTGCTGCGGCGACAATATAACGGCGGCTTTACGGTCGGACGGTACAGTTCTCTGCGCCGGAAAAAACGCAGAAAAGTTTGAAATATCCATGAATAAATATAAGCTGCTCTCGATATATTCCTCGTCAAACGGAGAGACGCTTTTCGGGATTATTGACGGCGGAAGCATTATGTCAACTTCAAACAGAAAGCCGGAATTCTTTGAAAAAAGCATTGTTTACATCAACCCGAATACCGTTCCGGTTTCGGTGATAACGGAATCCGGCGAGCTTATATACAAAAAAACCGTCCTGAACTCCAAAACCTCGGACGGTCATGCCTGTATGTGCGCGGGTGACAATCAAAGCCTTCATTATGTCACAAACGAAGGCTACGTCCGTATGCTGTCGGGAAAAAAATTCAGTGTTAATCTTTCGGGCAACCGGATTTATGAGAGTTTTGATAATCTGGACACCGAAAGAGAAATCAAGAAAGCAGATCAGGAGATACTTGAAAAAACAAAAGAAAGCGCGGCAATAACCGCCGTGAAGCTGAAAGATTCCGTTCATTGCAGCGAAAGCATGACGGTATGCGTCAGCGCAAACGAAAAAATATATTCCACAATGCTTTCCAAAAGCACCGAAAAAATAAGCGGGGCAATCGGCGCGGACTGCGGCAACAGCCACCTTCTGATTCTGCTTGCAAACGGCACGGTCAAAGCCTACGGAAGCAATAAAAACGGATGCTGCAATACCGACTCCTGGAGAAACGTAACATCCGTGTGCGCGGGAACCGACATATCTCTGGGCGTCCGTTCGGACGGCAGCGTCCTGTTAGCCGGCAGGTCCGCGTATATCAACACCTCTCCCGTCCTGAAGTGGAAAAACATAGTTCGCGTAAAATACGAGGCCGAATATATAGCCGCGCTTGACAGCAATGGGAAAATACAGATATGCGGCAACGCCCCTTTTGATTATGAAAGCATTTCGCAAATCCAAAACATCTCAGATTTCTGTATATCCCCTACACACATTGTTATTTATACGTCGGACAGGAAAGTCATGACATACGGGGCGGGAAATTCCGGAGGTGGCGTTACCTCACATTGGAAAAACATCCGCCAGGTCGTCTGCGCGGAAAACTTCACCGCCGCGCTCGGATATAACGGAAAAATTTACGCGGAGGGAGACAACAGTTTCGGTCAGTGCGAGGTTGCGCAATTTTCAGATATCGTGTCAATATCGTGCGGAAAAAATCATATTGTCGCGCTTGATATCCACGGAAACGTATACGCCGCGGGAGCCAACGGCTTCGGGCAATGCAACGTATCTCAATGGAAGGATATCGTCGCGGTGTACTGCGGAAAAAATCACACGGTAGGGCTTGACAAATCCGGATTTCCGCACGCCTGCGGTCAAAACACAAACGGTCAGTGCGATATATCTTTATTCAGGCTCTTTGACAACATTGAAGATTACGACAAAGAGAGAAACGAGGTCATAGGAAAACGTCTCGTAGGCAACAATACGGACAAAAAAGACTTTTCCGACGAGTCCCCGTCTGTATACAAGGCGCGTACCGAGCTGCCCACGAATCCGGATGAACACCAAACACCTGTGCTTATTCTTGAAAATATACGATTTGACTGTTCAAGGTACGAGGGCAAAGTGGCGTTTGACTCAAACGGCAGATACGCGGTATGCGCCGCGGAGGGTCTCGCGGTTTCCGGCAAAACAAGCCTGCTTAAGAGCGGTTCTGTCGTCTCTCTGCGTTCGGCAAAAGGGTTTATCACATGCATAGATATTTATGGCAAGGTAAGCTGCATCGGACGCGCATTTGAGGGTATTGACAAATGGGAAAATATTTTAAGCATAGATAACGGTAACAATCACATATCGGCTCTGTGCCGTAACGGAAAGGTGCTTTGCGCTTCTGACGGAGAAAATATACCGCTTCCGACAGACAACTGGAGCGATATACAAAAAATAGCCTGCGGAAATAACTTCACTCTCGGACTTACCCACGAGGGAAATGTACTCTTTGCAATAGTATGCGACGATACGGAAGACGCATACACACCGATTTCGGAAATTTCGGAGCTTACAAACATCCGGAACATTTTTGCCTTCGATAACACTGCCGTCGCCGTTGACTTGCGCGGAAAACCTCATATATTCGGAAATACGTATGACTCAAAAGCTGAAATTGAAGCGCTGTCGGGAATCACGGATGTCAAACTTTCACCCTCACACATCGTATTTTTGACATCTGACGGGATGGTATATTCGTTCGGAAGCAACGAATACGGAGAATGCAATACTCAGAAATGGCGCAATGCGGTTTCGATATCCGCCGCTGACAAGAGAACCGTCGCGGTCAGAGCGGACGGCAAACTGCTGTACGCCGGAAAAATGAAGGAACGATTTGAAAACACAGACAACATAGTTTCGGCATTTTGCGATGAATATTATGTCTGCCTGATAAGCAACTCCGGAGAATTATTCTGCGTCTCCGAAGCGGGTATGAAAAATACCGGCTTCCATGTGTTTATACCGGGACCGGACAACAATACGATACTGCGCTCGTGCGGACATGATATTCCGTTCTATATATCGGCAAAAACACTCTCCTCGCACATGGCGGTATCGAACACCGAAAAAGCATATATAGATTTCGGCAATACTTTATATGTATATAACCGCTCCTCCGCCAAAACTTATTTTCACTCCAGAGAAAACGTCTCACTTACAGACTGCGGAAACAACCATTCCGCCTATATAAAAAATAAAATACTTTATCTTAACGGCGACAACAGCTACGGGCAATGCGACCTCGATAAATCGGAAAACGCCGCTTACGCGGCTTGCGGGACATACACCACGGCTTTGGTTCAGACAGACGGAGGCGTAAAAATGTGCGGGCTTAACGACTGCGGGCAATGTGACACCGAAAATATAAATCAGGTCTCGATGGCTGCGTGCGGAACATATCACACTGCGTTTCTCAGGTCTGACGGAAAGGTAGTCTGCGTGGGAAACAACAAATACGGGCAATGCGACACATCCGCATGGGAAAATATTGTATACGTGTCATGCGGAGATTATCATACAATAGGAGTAACCGCAAGCGGTCATGTCGAAAGCGCCGGAGACAACAGTTGTTCACAGCTGGTACCCAAAAATATATCGGGTATCGCCTGCGTCGCGTGCGCTCCTTTCTCCACACTTTGTCTGAGGTTTGACGGTACGCTTATACCGTTCGGTTTTTCGCATGACATGGAAGAAAAATTATTGAAAAAAAAGTCATGCGTCGCAATAAAATGCCGTGAAAACAAAATATTCATAACATACACCGACGGTCACGTTGAAATAATCTGAAATCCTAAAAACAGCCGTCATCCGCTCAAAGAAAAATTTATCAAAAAAAGGAGTTTAACTCCCTGTGCATAAATCCGTTTTTTGCCGACTTGTGCACTTGTTATAAACCGACAAAATCACCCGCCATCTAAAAAGAGACAGCGGGTGATTATTCTTATCACAAATATTTTCAGGCCTCCGCTTTACACACGGAAAAAACGGCATGAAAAATCATATGATTCAAAGCGCGGCAAGGAATGCGTCAGCCTGCTTACATACAATCGTCCGCGGCAAAGCACATAAATGTGAAAATTTGCGGGCTGCGGCTCGGTTTGCTGATAACAGCCCGCATAAGAAGCATGTAACATACGCGCCATGTTATAATATTTATTTTACAATGCCCATTTCCCGCATCCAATATATGACATAAGAAGCAAATCCGTGATTGCAGCTTGCGTAATCGCCCACATTTTCCCAAAGTGTTCCGGTCTTATCCGCCATGTATGTAAAATATCCCTTTATATTGTCATACAATGCGTCAAAATAACCGTATCTGCAAAGCAGATCCAACCTCAGGTAATTTCCGATAAACGCGTTAGCCGGATAAATTTCCGGGTATTTTCCGGTCTGCGCGCGGTCATATCCGAAGTCTTCAACCAATGTTTTCCAAAGCCCGGCGTCTGTTTGCGGTGTGGCGACATCGCAGAAAAACGCATAGTACTGACATGCCTCCGTGCGTTCTCCCGACAAAACAAGCTTTCCGTCTCTTCTGTAGGCGTTATCGCAGTAAAATCCCGATTCGGTAAGCGCCATTTTTCGTATTGTATTTCTCAGTTCTTCAGCCTCACGCAAAAGCCCGCCGTCGTTATAAAGCTTCGCGACTGCCGATTTGAACGAAGCATACAGCATATTTGAGGCAAAAGAAACATCCTGCACAAGCTCGTTTGCCTTTGACCACTCTACAAATACCCAGGATTTTAGTGACTCAAGCAAGCCGTATTCGTTTTCAAACTGCCTGAAATAGTCAAGCAAGCCGTATACTCTGTCCTTTGCGTTTGCAATCAGCGCTTTGTCCGAGCTTCTCTTATAATAATTTTCAAGTTCAAGGACATACCACATCGCCCAGTTCGGTATAAATACCCCGTCGTTATGGTCTGACGGATAGCACATCGGAAGCATACCGTCGGGCAAAAACTCAAATTTATCGGGCAAAAGGAAGTTTTCAAGGAACGCCTTCTCGACCTCGCTCTTTCCGGTAAGCGCATATTCAACCTTTGAGGTGAAATATGAGTCGCACAGCCACCCCGCTCTCTCCCTTGAAGGACAGTCCATATAAATATCTGCCGCGTTTGAGCAAAAGGTCTCCACAGCGGCGTCGTAAATTTTTCTCATCTGCGCGTCATCGCCGACAAATTCCGCATTTATCCGGCTTTTAGGAAACGCTATCTTTATCAGCCTGAAATTTTTGACCGTAACTCCGGTGTCCTTTGCGACAATACGCACATATTTCATTACATACGGTTCGGCGCCTACAAATTTATAAACTCCCTTTGCCGCCCTGACAGCCACAATGGAGGACGTCCCAAGTCTGAAACAATCGATATTGTTTTTATGCATTACCTCGTCGAAAAGCAAAAATAACGTCCCGTTCTCCTCAAATTCAAGATCCAATTCAAAAATTCCGGTGTAATTTTTGCCCATATCAACGTCAACATAGCTGTCTCTATCGACTTTGATTTCATCTGTCCCAAGCTCACACTCCGACGGAGTTGAAAAATCCATTTTCCCGACCTCTATATGCGAAGCATACTCAAGTTCGGAAAGCTTATATCCCTTGAACGCCTCATAAATATCGGATATCTCACGGGAATTGTAATAACTCTGCTTTTCCGAGTATGAGACTTTTCCGCTCTGTATACATCTGAGCGGAATTATTCTCTCATAATCTCCGTAAGGAATGTCGCGGTATATGTAATTTTTATCACCCGCACGCTCAACCCGAATCCGATTTCCGCCCTTGCCGTACTCCGCGAAAAACGCGTTTTCATTCAATTCGTAAGACTCCGTAAACGTCCTTTGGAAAGAATATCTCTGGACGCGCTGTATTCTCTCCTTCATCTCATACCCCGAAAAGCCGGTATCATTTTCGGAGGTATACGCCAGCACCTTGTCCCCGGAAATGATTTCCGCGCACAAAAACGACGGCTGGTCAAGATAGGAAAACGAATTTACATTGTATCCCGCGACCCTTACCGCCACAATATTTTTTCCGTCCCGCAGATACTTGTCAAGTGAAATTTCATCGACCCTGTAATATCCGTGCGCGGTCCTTGCGGGTCCGTGCGCGACAAACTCGCCGTTCACAAGAATTATGTACGAACAGGACGCGGCGGCGCAAAGCACAACATCCTCAAGACCGCCTTCAAATTCCGCAGTGAAATCAACAGTGAGATTCATCTCTCTTTCTCTGCCCGCTGCCCAGACCGCGACGGCTTTTTTAAACCTGTAATCATGTGTTTTCATAGCTTTAGTCCTTTCAGAACATTTTAATATATTTCAATTAACGCGACTCCGTACGCGCTCATATTGAGAAGCAGTCTTTTTTTAAGTCCCGAGAGCGGGACAGAATCACAAAGCTCAAGGTTTTTCACCCCGTCTGTCAGATAAATATCCGCCGTATAAGCATTTTCCGGAAGCATGTCAAGCCTCAGATCCACCATACCGCACCCGTCAAAGGAAGCAAGCATCACATACCCCTTCCCGCCGTCATCCAATGCCGCGCACGCATAAATTCCGGTATGGAGCATACCGTCATACTGCTCGCTCACGCACGCGACTCCGGTCGCCGCGCGGTACAGTTTTCCGTATGCCTTAAAGCTGTAAAAGGTTTTGGACGGATTGCCGTATCTGTCGCAGATGCCGCACCAACGGGAAATTGACGGCTGACCGTCATAATAGCACGCCGCACTCAATTTATCCGCCGTGTTAAGCTTAATCATGAACGCCGCGGCAAACGCCGCTCCCTTGATTCCTTTCTGGGTTTCAAATATATCCCGGCACTCCGCCGAAAATCTTCCGTTTTCGTTTTTGATATATACCCACGGGTTGATGTTATCGTTACGACGTTCAATAAAATTCCATTCATCCAGAATCAACTCGGTGTCCTCCAAGCCGAGATTATGCAACAAAGGCAAAAATTTCTCAAAAGCCGGCTGAATCTCCTCGGGTTCCCCCAAGTAAGCGTGAAACGAAAAAAAGTCAAGCGGCGCTTTGTTTTTGGCACAATATTTGATAAAGTCTCTGGACATGTCGTTATAACCCATAAAAGCCATGCCGCCTACTTTGAGATTCTGATTGTACAGCTTAAGTCCCTTGGCGACACGCCCGTAAAACCCGAAAATTTCGGTGTTTTCATGGCTGTCTATACATTCGGGATTGTCAGGCTCGTTCCAGATTTCAAAATACTCCAATCCGTAAGCGAATCCGTCAGCCCAATAATCGTTGTAATGACGTATGATATGCACGCAAACGCTTATCCATTTGTCAATATCACGAGGCAAAACACAGTACCCCCCGAGTCTCTCCGCGTCTATGCTCTCACCGAGCCGGTAAATAACCCTTGCCCCGACACTGTACGCCGCGGCGACATATTTGTCGGTATACGCGAAACGGTAATTTTCCGGGTCGTTCTCGTCGGCGTCAAAATTCGGAAAAATACGGGATATGTCAATCGCATACCGGGATATATTATGATCGGTATCGTGAAAACGCACGAACGGAACCCCTATTTCCCGATAAAGCGAGGATATATCCCCCTCCTGCGAAACAGGACCGTTGCAGAACCCGTGCACGGGCTTGATTTTGGACGTCGGTATGGAAAAATCGACCTTAACGCAGGCATATTGAGGTTTCTTTTTTTCGGGTTTTCTTCTTCCGGAATGATTTCCGCCCGGAAAATTTTCTTCTGATTTTCCGGATATTTCAGTATTGTTTTTCGTACTTTTTGCACCGTCGCCCGACTCCGCTTCGGTTTTACTCTGACCTTGCGCTTCTATGACTGTCTCACCGCCGGATTTCTGCGCGTGTTCTTTTTCATATAAAGCCGCTCTCTGCCCCGCCGAAAGCGCGTTTTTAGGTTTTGGTTTTCTCGGCATATCTCCTCCCTGATTTATCGGCGTCAAACCGAATTTTCATAAATCAAATTGTCTCTTTTTTCATCCGTGTTTAAAAATTTAATGTGATAGTATTTTTCCGCAAATAAAAACACTTTTGTAACAGGCGCCGATTTTTTTCTGAAGTGTCAATCAGAACGCCCATACCCCGTCCTTTATGATATCAAGTTCGGTTCCGTCCTCTCGGATTCCCGTAATACAAAGGTCCTTGTTGCCAATCATAAAATCAACATGCACCGAAGAATCGTTGACACCCATTTTATGCATTTCTTCCTTTGTATAATCGGTGTAATTCCTGATCGTATTTGTAAATCCCTCTCCCAAAGCAAGGTGACAAGCCGCGTTTTCATCGAACAAAGTTTCGTAGAACATTATTCCGCTTTCCCTGATGGGGGAATCATAGGGGACAAAAGCGCATTCGCCAAGCATCGCAGCTCCCTCGTCCATGGATACCAGCTGCTTTAAAAGAGACTCGTTTTTCTTCGCGCGCGCCTCAACGACCCTGCCGTTTTCAAAGCGCAGGCTGAATTCATCGATTATCTCACCTCTCCATGAAAGCGGCATTGACGAATAAACTATGCCTTCGGCGCTGCCCGCAAGCGGAGTCGTGAAAACTTCCTCGCTCGGAATATTGGGGTTAAAATATTCTCCGTACAGCGTTCTTTCCCCTCCGCCCAAAAAACTGCCGTTCTCCATCAGTCCTACTTTCAGGTCGGTACCATTGGAAGAATGGTAGACCAAAAAACGAAGATTTGCATTATTAAGAATTCCGCAGCGTCCGGCAAAACTTTCGTTATGCTTTCTCCACTCCTCTACCGGGTCCAGAGCGTTTCCATCTTTATCAATTACTCTTGAGGCATAAAGAATAGCCTCCCAAAGCTTTTCGACCGCCACGGAAGTGCGCACACCGGGAAAAACCTTCTTTGCCCAAGCCTGACCGGGAGCCGCCGCGATGCACCACTTGTATTTATTGTCCATTTTATCATCGTAAGGCTTAATCACACTGAGTCTTTCTTTCATAGCCTGAGTGTATTTATTCTGGTCAATGCCCTTAAGCCCGTCCGGGTCATCCGACAAAATATGGATCATCGCCGGATTTTTGTCAAGCCTGTATTTAAGCTTTTCCTCTTCAAATGTCTCCACCGTACCAAGGTCATTTTGACTCATATACTTTATATCAAGTCTTTTCGCCGGGAGATAACTCCACTCCACAATGACCTTACTCGCCCCCGACTTATAACATTCGTTTACAAGCATCTGAACAAATTCGGGCTGCTCAAGCCCCGCGTTGATAATTACAATGTCGCCTTTTTTTACCGAGACACCGCAAGTAACAATAAGCCTTGCGTAGTTTTTCAAAATCATTTTTTTCATAACTTTATCTCCTTTATCCCTCATCGCAAATATAAATGCAAACCATATGCCGCACTAAAGTTTCCACTACAATCCGCCGCATAAAACTTTGAAATTTGTGACAGTACATTCTTCTGAATTATTTGCACTGTATGCATTAATTTACCGAGATAACCCGGACAGTTTTACGTCAGTAAAACTGCGGCATACAACCTGTAAAATATTATTTTTTGCTTTCTTTATGTTGTATGCATTATTCATATGATACAACCCGGACAGTTTTACGTCAGTAAAACTGCGGCATACAACCTGTAAATATTATTTTTTGATTTCTTTATGTTGTATGCAAATACAGCACGTTAAATAATATTTTATTGATTTCTTTACGCTGTATGCATTATTCATATGAAACAACCCGGACAGTTTTACGTCAGTAAAACTGCGGCATACAACCTGTAAATATTATTTTTTGATTTCTTTATGTTGTATGCAAATACAGCACGTTAAATAATATTTTATTGATTTCTTTACGCTGTATGCATTATTCATATGATACAACCTGGACAGTTTTACGTCAGTAAAACTGCGGCATACAGCACGTTAAATAATATTTTATTGATTTCTTTACGCTGTATGCATGTATACATTATATCATAAAAATTCCAATTTGTCAGCTTTTTTCCGAAATTTTAAAAACAATATAAAATTTTAATTATTTGCAATCATTTCAAAACAAAAGCAGGTTGCCGCGCGTTTGCACGGCAACCCTTTTTAAGTTTTATAAGAAGCTGTTGATACGGAATACCCGCAAATAAACGGATAGTTTCCGCATGACCTTACCGAACAAAAGGTAATGTCAAATACTCGTATCGGTAAATCAGGTTATCTTGCGGAACCTGTCTTCATAGAGTTCTCATAGGACTCAATCATCTTCTTAACCATCTGTCCGCCAATGGAGCCTGCCTGACGTGCTGTGAGGTCTCCGTTATAACCCTGGTTGAGAGGTACTCCAACTTCGCTGGCTGCCTGCATTTTGAACTGTTCAAGAGCCTGCTTTGCTTCGGGAACAAGTGACTTGTTGCTTGCCATATCTTAATCTCCTTATCATACCCGCAAGAAAATCTTGAGGGTGTTTTAAAATTTAAATCTATGATAAATCGAGTCTACATCGCCGTCATTCAGAAACAAAGCAATTTTATTCCGAATGAGGCGCATCATATCTTCAGTTATGACCCGTATCATCAGATTTTTTTGCTTTTATCTTCAAGACCGCTCTGCATCTCTGCTATTATTTTACCGCGTAGATTTTTTTATATGTATGGCAAATTGAGGATAATTTTATTTTTTAAAGTCAAAACAAACTCAGGTAAACACCGCGCGATTCCGATTATACTCCGCCTGCGGCTTTCCGCACGTCGGATTTTTCGTCAAACAAATCAATACCGAAAAAATTATGACGGCACTCAATGGCGTTGACCTATTGCCGAGGAGATTTCGGGTTTTTGAATAAAAGATGAAAAAAGCTTATAATCAAAGCGGCAGTAATCAATTACAGGTGTTGCTTTAAATCAAAATTCAGATTTCTATTTCAAGGCAGTTGACATAAGGAGTGGGAAGCACAGGCGGAAGCTTTACGGTGAGAATGCCCAGATTATGATAAAACTCAAGCTCTGACGCTCCCAGAAGCTTTACATTCTTTACCCCGCAATCCGAAAAGCTCTTGATGACACAAATCCTGTTTTCGGGAGGGCACAAAACAAAAGCGTAAACCTTACCGTTTTTTTGAACAAAACGATAGTCTGACGGATTCCAGCTTGTCTTCTCCTCCGTAAATCCGTCAATTTTTACACGGGTTTCTCCTTCTCCGTATACTTTCCACGGGCGAGTTCCATATACTCCGTTTCCGCATACTGAAAACCATCCCGCCAGTTCCTTCAGAATATACTCTGCCTCATCGTCAATCGTGCCGTCCGGTTTCTGAAGAATATTTAAAAGCATCGTTCCGTTTTTCGCGATTATATCCACAAGCATCTCGATTATCTGATCGCATCTTTTATATGGCTGCTTGGCGTCATAAAACCAATTTCCGATACAGGTATCGGTATGCCATGGCCTTTTGGAAATACCCGGCAGCTGGCTCTTTTCTATATCGAGAATACCCACATTATATATTTCGGGACGTCTGTCCTTTTGCAGATACACCGCCTGATTTTTCCCGTGTACCTCAATTGATTTATTATACAGGCGGCTTACCGCGCAAAGTCCCTCATTGTAAATTTCATCTCCGGCATACGATTTTCCCTCCTCGTCTGTATGCCACGGCTTTCCGAAAGGCAGCGAGCCGTCTGTATACAACAGCTCCGGGGTAAATTTTTCAATCATTTCGTTTATACTGTCAAGCCAATATTTATGATAATTTTTATTGTCGGTATACCACGGCACCGCCGGTATATAGTCCCTTACATGCTCATAGTTTGCGTGGTAAAAATCCGCGTATTCCGGGTCGTTTCCGTCATAGGGCACCCCTTTGTACTTGCCGTATTTGTCACTGTGCTTATTGAACTGCCACCAGGAAAAAGAAGCTCCGAGGTGTTCGCTGAGTCCGAACGGAAGGTCATATTTTTTCGCCGCGTTTTTCCAGAGCATACATATATCCCTCATGGGACCGATATTTTTGGAATTGAATCTGTTGACCGCGGAATAATAATTGAAAAAATTGTCATGATGCACCGCCTGCGCGACAAAATATCTTGCCCCCGCTTTGTAGTACAGTTCCATAAGCCCGTCCGGGTCGAAATTTTCGGCTTTCCACAGCTTGCAGATATCCTTATACCCGAATTTCGAGGGATGTCCGTAATGCCTTACATGATACAGATATTGAGGACTGCCCTCAATATACATGTTTCTGGCATACCAATCCCCGCACATCGGAACGCTTTGCGGTCCCCAATGGCTCCAGATGCCGAACTTGGCGTCCCTGAACCAATCCGGACACTCGTATTCATAAAGCGATTCAAAAGTTGCCTCAAACATAATGTGAATTCCTTTCCGTTATCATATATTTATTTCCACCCAAATACATAAAAATAAGTACATGGCGGTTTTTTATCTGTTAACTTTATTTCCCCTTTTTAACTGTATTCAGCATTTGTTCCACATACGTAACAACATCGTCCCATGTGTAATCGCGCAAAGATGTAAATACATTATCCGAGCTGTTATTATGCGGAAAAAGTGTATCACAGCACTCGGCAGTGTTGTTTTTTCTTTTAATAAAACCAAATCTTGAGCCATCAATAAAAGTCGCGTCACATATATCGGAAATTTCAAACGCGCATCCGTTCTCGGACATTTGCTTGCCTTCCGAGATTTGTTCAGATAAAAATATTCCGTAATCGCCTTTTTTTATGCTGTACAGCAGGTTGCTGTCGGGATCGTCATAAAATGCCCTTATCGGAGGGGCAATTACCGTAATTTTCGACGGACATTCGCCCTTATAAACTTTATCCACATCAATCGTTATCAAAGAATTATATACAACAATTCCGTCAAAGTCAATTTTAATTTGCTTTATTTCCTTTATAGTTCCGGAATATACAAAATCTGCACGTTCAAACAATTCTGTCTCTGTATAATACGGCAGCATTTCATTGTCATTGCTCTTAACGAACCAATTCGGCACATACTTTACAGACATATTTCCAACGTAATTATCCAATTCTATCTTTGGGAAAATAACGAAATACATACCTGTCAAAAAAACTACCAATATCAGCAATGTTCCCGCGCATACAAGTTTGCGTCTTACTCTCATCGGGTGTTTTTCTTTGTTAATATCCCCACACATTATTTTTTTCCTGCATATGTGATTTTCAATAATATCATCATCAAGATAATTCAATGCCTCAATTATCAAATATTTATTCATAAATATATTCCGTTCCTCTCTAAATATAGTTTCAGGTCATACTTTATCTTATCAAGATATCTGTATACCGTGGACTCCGATATCCCCAAACGCTCCGATATACATTCAACAGATTCCGCAAAATAATAGCGTTCTATAAATATATACCGTTGATTTATTGACAGCTTTCTCACATATGCGCTGATTATCTTTCCTATTTCTTTTGTTTCATACTCCTCCTCCACTTTTTCATTACTTTGTAGAATATCGTTCAGTTCATCCATACATACAGTCAGCTCAGAAGGAATACGTTTTTTACTGTTTTTTTCTTTGTAACGATTTATCGCAATACGCCGCATAATCTGCGTGATAAACGCCGGAAATACAACAGGTCTGTTTGGCGGAACCGTGTTCCAAACACCGAGATATGTATCGTTTTGACATTCTTCGCAATCGCAATAATCGTGCAGAATATTGTAAGCTATCCGAAATAACAATTTCCCGTATTTATTGTCGGTTTCTTGTATAGCTCTTTCTTCCCTTTTCCAATACATTTCAACTATCTGCTCATCGGAAAGCGTCTGTCCTGATTCTGTAGGTTTAGTCATTATTACTCCTTTCATGTCAGATCCGAAAATACTTTCATAAATACATGTCAAATTTATTTCAGAGTTTTCTCAGGTTTTACGAAATTTTGTAAAAAAATTAAAAATCAAACGGCACCGCAAAAAAGACGGCTCATCCGCCTAAAATAAAGATTTTAAAACGTCAACATACTGTTTTCCCCGACATCGGCACAAAAAGGCATGTACAAATTGGTCAATATTATTATTGACATTACACAATTATGGGTATATAATATTTTATGCTTGTAAATTTTCCGCATTTTCTAAAATAATTATTTAAAGCTGCATTTTAAAATCAAACGCTTATCCTCAGCCGAACAAACAACATTTCCATTACAAAAACGAAAGGCATCCGTAAATGAAAAAAAACAGACTGACTTATATTAAAAATATTCTTTTTCCCTGCCTGTTGTTCTCAATTATAACAGGCATTTTTACGGGAGTACTGATTTTTCTGTTTAAAGTCGTTTCCTCATGGATATGCCTGATTCCTCAGGAAGTATACTCATATGTCTCAAAACACCCGTTGGAAATTCCCCTGCTGACCGCTATAGCCGCCCTTTTGGGACTTGCCGCCGCTTTAATTTTAAAATTCTGCCAAGACTGCCGCGGAGGCGGAATACCCACATCGATAGCCATTCTGCGCGGGTTTATTGATTTTAGCTGGATAAAAAGCATTTTCGGTCTGTTTGCCTCATCAATGCTGACATTTCTCTGCGGCGTGCCGCTCGGCACCGAGGGTCCGAGCGTTCAGATGGGCACCGCCGTCGGCAGAGGAACCGTGCGTGTATTCGCAAAAAACAACCCCGCGTGGGACAGATATATCATGACCGGCGGAGCCTGCGCGGGATTCGCGTGCGCCACGGGAGCTCCGCTGAGCGGAATTTTCTTCGCGTTTGAGGAGGCACACCGCCGTTTTTCACCCATGATATTTATGATTGCCTCAATGACTGTCATTTCAAGTATGACGGTAATGAACATTTTATGCGACATTTTCGCCGTAGAGATCTCTCTTTTCGGGTTTTATACGGATTTGATTCTTCCGCTTAAATATATCTGGACAGCAATTATCGTAGGGGTTGTCTGCGGCGTTTGCGCTATAGCTTTCACAAAGCTGTACAAAACAATCGGAAATTTCATTAAAACCAAACTGCAAAAGATTCCGTTTATACTTAAAACGGTAATTGTTTTTGCGGCCGTTTGCCTTTTCGGCGTTGTATCTGTTTACTGCATCGGCACAGGTCATTCTCTTATCCACAATATCATGTATGGACACGGAATATGGTACATCCTCATTTTGTATCTGTGTGTACGCTCAATTCTGCTTATAATCGCGAATCAGGTAGGCGTCACCGGCGGGCTATTCGTCCCCACGCTCGCGTTCGGCGCGTTAACAGGCGCGCTTTGCGCGCAAGGTCTGATATATCTCGGCATTCTTCCGCAGAAATACTTTATAATAATTGTAATCACAGGCATAGCTTCATTTTTGAGCGCGTCCTCCAGAACTCCGATAACGGCTGTCACATTCGCAATAGAAGCCCTGTGCGGTCTCGGTAATTTCTTACCGATAGCGACAGGTGTGACTGTAGCGTTTCTTATGATAGAAACCGCGTCGGTGCCATCCTTTCAGGAAACCGTAGTTGAGGCAAAGGCAAAGCAGCAGCATGAGGGAAAAAGCGCCTACATTGTAAACATGCATCTCACGGTCATGCCCGGTTCATTCGCGGTAGGAAAGGAAATCAGGGATATCCTCTGGCCGCCGACCTGCACGGTGCTTTCGGTACACAAAAATTCGGTTCCGGGCGAACCCGGAATTTCAGAGGGCGATGTGCTGCATGTGCATTACCAGACATTTGACAACGAAAGATCTGTTCAGATGCTCGAAGCTTTGGTGGGAAAACAGCCGTCAAAATCCGATATGCATTCCCATATCGGGGGAATAAATCACGAAGTCCCGGAAATTTAAACAATATCTCATTTAAGTATAATATTTCACTTATAAATATTCACGTGAATTATATCACAATTAACCGGGCATGTCAATTCATATAGAGCAAAAAGCGGCGGTCTCAAATTGATTTTTCAGAAAGTATCGTTGTAATAATCCAACAAAAAGCACTTGCGTACCGCCATTGGTAAGCAAGTGCTTTTAGCAGTGTGCTCGGCACGCGTAATAACTTGGTGGTGAAAGTCCGCTACAGGCTTGGCAGTAGGAACTGTTAGCCGAAG
>CALWJX010000025.1 GCA_944381085.1 uncultured Clostridia bacterium | reverse complement strand
AATAATATTCATCGCTTCAAAGCGTCAATCGCAGTATTATTTATGATATAACTTTTTGGTGGCGTAAACCGGTGTACAGGTCAGATTGAGTCCGAGCTTTCGGTAGACATTTTTGTCAACCTCTGAAACAATAACCGTTGTATGCGCCTCACATCCCTTCAGCTTAGGCAACTGGGACATGGCATGTTCGGCTACCGGATCTGTAGTCGCCGCAATGGAAAGAGCTATAAGTATTTCATCCGCGTGAAGCCTCGGGTTCCGGTTTCCGAGATTCTGAATTTTAAGCTTCTGTATCGGCTCGATTATTTCCACGGGCAAAAGCAGATAAGAATCTTCAATACCTCCGAGCATCTTAAGGGCGTTAAGCAGAGCGGAAGCCGACGCTCCCATCAGGTTTGAGGTTTTTCCCGTCACAATTCCCTGGGGCAGCTCAATCGCAGTTGCCGGCTCGCCGGTGAGCTCGGATTTTTCGGTGGCGGCTTTTACAACCTTGCGGTATGTGCTGTCAATTCCGACCTGATTCATTATAAGTTCGGCTTTGTAAATTTCCTCGGAATCGGCAAGACCGTTTACCTTTCGGCACATGGTATCGAAATACCGCCTTACTATCTCATCCTTTGACGCTCTCGATACTACCCCGTCATCAACTATGCAATAACCCGCCATGTTTACTCCCATGTCCGTGGGGGATTTATACGGACAGCTGCCGTAAATCTTTTCAAAAATCGCTTTGAGAACCGGAAAGATTTCAATATCCCGATTGTAGTTCACAGCCGTTACCCCGGTTGCTTCAAGATGAAACGGGTCTATCATATTCACATCGTTCAAATCGACCGTAGCCGCCTCATACGCCATATTTACCGGGTGCTTAAGCGGAAGATTCCATATGGGAAATGTTTCAAATTTCGCATACCCGGCCTTTATTCCGTTCAGATTGTCATGATACAGCTGAGAAAGACAGGTAGCCATTTTCCCGCTTCCGGGTCCGGGAGCGGTAACCACTATCAAAGGCTTGGTTGTCTTTACATATTCATTTTTTCCGTAGCCCTCGTCACTGACTATCGTAGATACGTTTGTGGGGTACCCTTCTATAGGATAATGCCTGTAAGCGCGGACCCCGAGATTTTCCAAACGCTTTATAAAATTATCCGCCGCGGGCTGCTTTGTATACTGAGATACAACCACGCCGCATACCGAAATGCCCACCTCGTTAAACGCGTCAATCAAACGGAGCGCGTCGTCGTCGTATGTAATGCCCAGATCCCCTCTCAGTTTATTCTGCTCAATGGCATTAGCGGAAACCACTATAATGGTTTCTGCATTTTCTTTCAGATTCAAAAGCATTTTTATTTTGCTGTCGGGGCAAAATCCCGGCAAAACTCTCGACGCGTGATAATCGTCGAAAAGCTTTCCGCCGAATTCAAGATAAAGCTTTCCGCCAAAGCTTGAAATTCTCTCAAGAATCTTCTTCGACTGCAGCTCTATGTATTTATTGTTATCAAATCCGATGTTGTTCATAAGTACCCCCGAAACAAATTTAAATCCTTACCTATTATAATACTTTTTTTGATACATTTCAAGTAATATCCCAAAAATTTTAAAGTATTTTTAACTTTTCAGCGTGTTCGCCGTTTCAGCGCGGATAAAGGACAATGCCGTTATTCATAAATGAATTTTACATCAGGATATTTCATTTCACTCAAAACCTTTTTCCAACGCGCTTCCATATCGCTTTCCGGATCATTGTAAATTACCGGCAGAAAACCGGCGTCAAGATAAGTCTTTATGGCGGCAAGACGGTGATCGTCGGTAGTAAGCACCGTGTGTGTAACTCCGCGGTTTTCAATCAGTTCAAGCGCGAAAGAAAGCATGGCATGTCCTATTCCCTTGCCCCTTGTTTCAGGAAGAGAGGCAACCATATGTATATATCCCGTACTGTCCCCGTGACACACGGACGCAGAGGTAGCCACTCTTTTGCCGTCAGAGTCCACCACAAAAAAAAGATCTCTTTCCGGTTCAAGATCGGGATAATTTTCAATTGAACTGTAATACCATTCAATTCCGCCGTCCTCCGGAAGAAGACCGTTTTTGCATATCTTTATCCAATCTTCAATCTCCTCGCGCGTGCCCCCGAACATTCTGTAAAAATATCCGTCCGGCAATTCCCTTTTCTTTACCGGCGCGCTGTATCTTATCATTTTCAGCTGCTGCATGGATTTATCACCTTTCAATACATATAGTATGTGTAATAAAACACAAAAAATCTTCGACATAATCAAGTAAATAAATCAAATATAAAAAATCGCGGAAATCCTCGCAGGAGAAAATCCGCAATGGAGCAGGCAACGGGAATCGAACCCGCATCTTCAGCTTGGGAAGCTGAGGTTTTACCACTAGACTATGCCTGCGTCGAATATTGACAACTAAATTCATTACCGGACTTTGCCGTATAACAGTATTTATTATACTATAATTTTTTCTGTTTGTCAATAGTTAATTTCATTTATAATCTATAATTCTGTAGTGTTACAATAGATGTGAGACTGAAACAGATAAATGCATAAAAAAAGTGATTGAGATCTGTTAAAATAGAATTACCCCTAACCCAAATCAACAAAAAGGACTCAATCACTTTATGAGTAATTATAATACAAACAAACGCTATATGTCCACATGAAATTGTAACAAAATTAAAATCCGTTCAACTTTCGACAAACAAAGGAAAGGGCGGCAAAAGCGTTTTATGTATGCTTACGAGGAAGACAGCAAATTTTGATAATATCCAAAATCAACAAATAAATTTAAACACTCTTTATACTTTCAATTGTACAGTGCAAATTCTCCGTTCAGCAAAACAATAAACACCACTGCCGAAAGAATTACAAGAGCAACACCTATGAGCGTCACTGCAACCGACGTAAGTTTTCTTTTCCTCACGATTGCCGCATCTGTTTGATCATTTTCCGACGGTTCTTCCCTCAGAACTTTCGCGGCTTTCATTGCCCTTGAAACCGGTTTATAAAGTATAAGTACAAGAGATGCGTTAAGTATCGATTTGGTAAGATTGAACGGCAGTAAAAGAGTGGGTATCATATTTGCCACATCCCGAACCGGAGCGTGCATATAAAACGGAGTGACTATAAGATTCATCGCCATCATAACCGCGGTGGTCGAAATAACCGCAACGGAAAGTCCCGCTACTGCCCCCTTAATATTCTTATGATATTTGTAAATTAAAGAACAGGTGCAGGAAAAAGCCGCGGATGAAGCAAAGTTCATTATAAATCCGTACAGAGCCGTATCGCTGACGGTTATCATCTCAATAAAAGCGACCATAAAGGATATGACAAGCGCCGCCAAAGGTCCGAACAGCAACCCGGCAACTGTAATTATCGCGTCTTTCGCGTCAAACGTCAGAAAACTCACCTTGAAACGCAGGACAAACATCGTAGCATAAGCCAAAGCGCAAAAAAGAGCGAGTATAACTGTTTTTTTAATTTTCAAAGCAGAATTGTTATATGCTGACATAAAACAAAAAATCCCCTTTCATAGGGGGCAGACAAACGCATCAAAGCAAGCAAAAGGCGACGAACCGAAAATCCAATACACCCGCGTTTACTTAAATGATGTAAATTTATCTTTTCTCATCCGGACTTTAACCGTCGGTCAAGGAATCTCACCTTGTCGGCGCCGTAAAAACATACGGCGTTCGCAGACTATATACTGCCGGTATGGAATCTCACCAAACCCCAAAAATAAATTTTATATTTAATTGTTTACAGGGAATTACGGCAATGCCGTAATTCCCTGCTATTTAATTACAAAGTAAATTAATTACAATATAATTACTCAATAATATCGGAAACGACGCCCGAACCAACCGTTCTTCCGCCCTCACGGATAGCGAAGCGGAGACCCTTTTCACAGGCGATGGGCTTAATAAGTTCAACCGTCATATCGACGTTGTCTCCGGGACGGCACATTTCTACGCCCTCGGGAAGCTCAATAACACCTGTAACGTCGGTTGTTCTGAAGTAGAACTGAGGTCTGTAGCCCGCAAAGAAAGGCTTGGAACGTCCGCCCTCTTTTTCGGTAAGAACGTATACATGACCTACAAACTTTGTGTGAGGATGAATTGTGCCGGGTTTAGCAAGAACCTGACCTCTTTCAATTCCGTCCTTTGTGACACCGCGGAGAAGCGCTCCGATGTTATCGCCCGCTTCTGCCTGAGGAAGAAGCTTGTGGAACATTTCAACTCCGGTAACCGTTGTCTGTACCTTTTCCTCAACAAGTCCGACTATCTCAACAACATCTCCGACCTGTACCGTACCTCTCTCAACACGACCCGTAGCAACCGTTCCGCGTCCGGAAATAGAGAACACGTCCTCGACAGGCATAAGGAAAGGAAGCGAAGACTGACGCTCGGGAGTAGGAATATAGGAGTCAACCGCATCCATAAGCTCAAGAATGCACTTGTATTCGGGAGCGTTTACATCCTTGCTCTCGGACATGAGCGCTTCACGCGCGGAACCGCGGATAATGGGAAGATCATCACCCGGGAAGTCGTATGAAGAAAGAAGATCTCTTACTTCCATTTCAACAAGGTCAAGAAGTTCTTCGTCATCAACGAGGTCTGTCTTGTTCATGAATACAACGATTGCGGGCACGCCGACCTGACGGGCAAGCAGAACGTGCTCTCTGGTCTGCTGCAGAGGACCGTCGGTTGCCGCGACGACGAGAATCGCGCCGTCCATCTGTGCGGCACCTGTAATCATGTTCTTAACGTAGTCTGCGTGTCCGGGGCAGTCAACGTGAGCATAGTGGCGGTTATCTGTCTCATACTCAACGTGTCTTGTGTTGATTGTGATACCTCTTGCTCTTTCCTCGGGAGCGTTGTCTATCTGGTCATATGCCATAAATTCAACAGAACCGTTTTTCAGAGAAAGAGTCTTTGTAATAGCTGCTGTAAGAGTGGTTTTACCGTGGTCAACGTGACCGATGGTACCAATGTTAACATGGGGCTTTGTGCGTTCAAATGTAGCCTTTGCCATTTTAAATTTCCTCCGTAATTATCTTTTAATAATTTGATTAATATAATAAAATTATCAGTCGTTATTGTTTCTTCCGCGCGTCTTGATGATCTCTTCCTGAATGGACTTAGGCACTTCGGAGAAGTGGCTGGGTTCCATAGAGTAGATTCCGCGTCCCTGTGTCTTGGAACGAAGATCGGTGGAATAACCGAACATTTCGGAAAGCGGGACAAACGCTGTAATTTCCTGAGCGCCGCTTACGGCCTCCATTGACTGAATCTGTCCTCTGCGGGAATTGAAGTCTCCTATAACGTCTCCCATATAATCATCGGGAACAATAGTTACAACTTTCATAATCGGCTCGGTAAGCACGGGATCCGCTTTTCTCATAGCTTCCTTGAATGCCATTGAGCCGGCAATCTTGAACGCCATTTCGGAAGAGTCGACCTCATGGTAAGAACCGTCATAAAGGGTTACTTTAACGTCCACTACATTGTATCCCGCGAGTACACCCGACTGCATAGCGCCCTGAATACCCGCGTCGACAGCCGGAATAAATTCCTTCGGAATAGCGCCGCCTTTAACTTCGTCAATAAACTCATAGCCTTTTCCGGGCTCGTTGGGTTCAAGTATGATTTTAACATGACCGTACTGACCGGAACCGCCGGACTGTCTCTTGTATTTACACTCGTGGTCAACCTTTTTGCGAATGGTCTCTTTATATGCGACCTGAGGCTTTCCGATATTCGCCTCGACTTTGAATTCTCTCAGAAGTCTGTCAACTATAATTTCAAGGTGAAGCTCACCCATACCGGCGATAATTGTCTGACCGGTCTCTTCATCGGTGTAGGTTCTGAAAGTGGGGTCTTCCTCGGCAAGCTTTGAAAGCGCGATTCCCATTTTTTCCTGTCCCGCACGGGTCTTGGGCTCAATTGCCACTCTGATAACCGGCTCCGGAAATTCCATTGACTCAAGAATAACAGGCGCTTTTTCGTCGCAGAATGTGTCTCCCGTAGTTGTGACCTTGGTTCCGACGACCGCCGCAATGTCTCCGCTGTAACAGTCTTCTATATCCTTACGGTCATTTGCGTGCATCTGAAGTATACGTCCGAGTCTTTCTCTCTTGTTCTTGGTCGAGTTAAGAACCGTTTCACCCGCGGTTATCTTTCCGGAGTAAACCCTGAAGAAACAAAGCTTTCCGACAAACGGGTCTGTAGCGATCTTAAACGCCAGAGCCGAAAAAGGAGCCGAGTCATCGGACGGTCTTTCCTCTTCCTCGCCGGTCTTGGGATTAACTCCCTTTATCGGGGGTATATCAAGCGGAGAAGGCATGTAGTCGACAATCGCGTCAAGAAGCTTCTGAACACCCTTGTTTCTGTAAGAAGACCCGCAGACAACGGGAACCATTTTGTTTTCTATAGTTGCCTTGCGTATAGCGGCTTTTATTTCTTCCTTCGATATTTCTTCATCATTAAGGAACTTTTCCATGAGATTGTCGTCAACTTCGGCGGCAGCCTCAATCATCGCGTTTCTGTATTCCTTAGCCTGTTCAAGCATATCCTCCGGAACAGGCTCGACTCTCATATCCTTTCCGAGCTCGTCATAATAAACATCCGCTTCCATATTGATAAGGTCAATAATTCCCTTGAAAACCATTTCCTTTCCTATGGGAAGCTGAATCGGCACGGGATTTGCGTGAAGTCTTTCCTTCATCATGTCTATAACGCGGTAGAAATCGGCTCCGGTTATATCCATTTTATTTACATAAGCCATTCTCGGAACGTGATATTTGTCAGCCTGTCTCCAAACGGTTTCAGACTGAGGCTCAACACCGCCCTTTGCGCAGAAAACGGTGACAGAGCCGTCGAGCACACGCAGGGAACGCTCAACCTCAACCGTAAAGTCAACGTGTCCGGGGGTATCTATAATATTTATACGGTGTGCGTTTTCCTTTACGGCTGCGGGATCGTTGTGAAATTCGGAATGAGCCCAATAACAGGTGGTAGCCGCGGAGGTAATGGTAATACCTCTCTCCTGCTCCTGCACCATCCAGTCCATTGTAGCCGAACCCTCGTGCGTTTCGCCTATCTTATGGGTCTTTCCCGTGTAGAAAAGAATACGCTCGGTAGTGGTTGTTTTTCCGGCATCAATATGTGCCATTATTCCGATATTCCTTGTATGCTCAAGCGAATATTCTCTAGGCATATTTACTTGATCTCCTTGATATTAATATCTGTAATGTGCAAAAGCCTTGTTTGCTTCTGCCATCTTGTGAGTTTCCTCTTTTTTCTTGAAAGCTCCGCCCATGCTGTTCTTAGCGTCTATTATTTCTCCGGCGAGCTTTTCAGCCATTGTCCTCTCACTGCGTTTTCTGGCATATCCGGTAAGCCACCGCAGAGCAAGGGTCTGCTGACGCTCCGCTCTGACTTCCATAGGAACCTGATAAGTCGAACCGCCGACACGACGGGCTTTAACCTCAAGCGCGGGCTTTACATTATCAAGCGCCTCTATGAATACTTCAAGAGGATTCTGTCCTATCTTTGCCTCTACGATTGAAAACGCATCGTAAACTATTGTCTGGGCAACGCCCTTTTTGCCATCATACATCAGATTGTTGATAAGCTTTGTCACAAGCTTGGAACCGTACAACGGATCCGGCAATACATCTCTTTTGGATATACGACCTCTTCTTGGCACTGTACTTCCCTCCTTCATCAAAAATAAAATGAAATCACAGGTACTCAAAAGCAATACTTCTGTAGCGTGCGTCTAAGTTAATATAAACATTATTTAAGGATTAACAACGACGAGCCAAATTGCTTTATTTATTACCTTTAACGTTTTTTGCTTCAAAGTCTTGATTACTTCTTAGCCGCGCCCTTTTTGGGTGCCTTAGCGCCGTATTTGGAACGGCCCTGCATACGGTTCGCAACACCTTGCGCGTCAAGCGTACCGCGTATGATATGGTAACGCACACCGGGCAGATCACGTACTCTTCCGCCTCTGATAAGCACAACAGAGTGCTCCTGGAGATTGTGTCCTATTCCGGGAATATACGTGGTGACCTCAAGTCCGTTTGTAAGTCTTACTCTCGCGATCTTGCGCAGAGCGGAGTTAGGCTTTTTGGGGCTTGTTGTGGATACCTTTGTGCACACGCCTCTCTTCTGAGGTGAAGGCTGGTCTGTAGCTCTGTTTGTCAGGGTGTTGAAGCCCTTTTGCAGTACGGGAGCCTTTGACTTATAGGTCTTGTCTGCGCGTCCCTGTTTTACAAGCTGATTAAAGGTTGGCATTATCCCTCATTAATCCTCCTTCTTTTTAAAATAATGTTTATATTACAGACGTACCCGCCAAAAAAAACGGATACACTTCTGACCGAAATATTAATATGCGCAAAAAGAGGCCTTGCTCGGCACAAGTTTAACTTACGCATGGCTTTCCTCATGGCATTTGCGTACATTTTATTATATCATTGTCACTAAAATTTGTCAAGCCGCAATGCAAATCACATAAAATTTCTCTTTTTTGCACAATTATTTTTTTCTTGGAAATATTATTTTGTTCAAATATCCCCTCGCATATATAATTACGAAGGGATATTTTTCAAAAATCCGTCGAAATATTCGTCAATATGACAAATTATTTGTTAACTGTTTTCGGTATTTTCGGACTCACCGGCATCATCCTGCCGTGCGGTCCCGTCCGCGTCCGATAAATCTTCGTTCAAACCGACGCCGTCATCGTTGTTTTCCTTATCTGTTTCGTCGGTCTCCGGGACGTCAGCCGCGTCGGTTTCCTCCGTACCGCCGGACTCAGCCGCGGTTTCCTCACTCTCAGTCGCATCACCCGAATTTTCTTCATCATCCGGCAAGATAATTTCCTCCGGTCTTTCGACCTTTTCGACGTCAATATTCTTGTAGCACTGCATACCTGTTCCCGCGGGAATAAGCTTGCCTATGATAACATTTTCCTTAAGTCCGAGCAAATTGTCTATTTTTCCTCTGATAGCCGCCTCGGTCAAAACTTTCGTAGTCTCCTGGAAGGACGCCGCCGAAAGGAAAGATTCGGTCTGCAGCGAGGCTTTTGTGATACCCAGAAGCACGGGGGAGCCTTCGGCATATTTAAGCATATCCTCGCCCGCCTCGATTCTTTGGCGTACTCTTTCGTTTTCTTCCTCAAAAGTCACTATATCCACGAGCGAGCCGATAAGCATATCGGTGTCGCCGTTTTCTTCCACCCTTATCTTACGTGTCATCTGACGGGCAATAATTTCTATATGCTTGTCGTTGACGTTAACGGACTGGGAGCGGTATACCTTTTGTATTTCCTTGATAATATACTCATACACCGCGTCAAGACCGAGAATTCGCATAATATCCGTAGGGGACTTGTTACCCTCTGTGAGCGCGTCTCCCCTCTCGACATGGTCGCCGTCGTTGACGGCGATACGCACGCCGTACGGAACTTCATATTTCTTGTATTCCGCCGTGGTAAAGTCTCCCGTAGGACTGTCCGCATGAATGGTTATATCGTTCATACCGGCAACTTCTCCCGGAAGAATATGAACGGTTCCTGACTGTTCAGCCATGATGGCAGCTTTCTTGGGCTGTCTTGCCTCAAAAAGCTCCTCAACTCTCGGCAGACCCTGTGTGATATCCGAGCCCGCGACTCCTCCTGAGTGGAAGGTACGCATCGTAAGCTGTGTACCGGGTTCTCCTATAGACTGCGCGGCGATAATACCGACAGCCTCACCGATATTCACCGGCTTTCCGGAGGCGAGGTCGGCGCCGTAGCAGTGAGCGCAGATACCGTATTTGGCGTGACACTGAATAACCGTTCTGATATAAACCTTGTCGATACCCGCCTTTACTATCTTATCCGCCGTCTCGTCGCTTATCATCACATCATCCTCGACAATGACCTCTCCGGTTTCGGGATGAATGACAGGTCCCATAGTGTATCTGCCGACTATTCTGTCCTGAAGCGGCTCAAGCACATTCTTGTCATCAAGAATTTCGTTTACCCAAGCCCCCTTTGTGGTATCGCACTTTTCTTCCCTGACAATAACTTCCTGGGATACGTCTACAAGACGTCTTGTAAGATATCCGGAGTCGGCGGTACGAAGCGCGGTATCCGACAGCGATTTACGCGAAGAACGCGCACCCATAAAGTATTCGGTGATATTAAGACCTTCGCGGAAATTGGACTTGATCGGAATCTCCATTGTCTTTCCGCTTGTAGAGAACATAAGTCCTCTCATTCCGGCAAGCTGGCGCATCTGTGTCATGGAACCTCGAGCGCCCGAATCCGCCATTATCTTAATCGGGTTATAGGTTGAAAAGCTTGCCTCAAGGGCGCTTGTGACGTTTTCTGTGGTCGCGTTCCATATCTTAATTACCGAATTGTACCTTTCCTCATTGGACAATTCTCCGCGCATATAGTGCTTGTATACTATATCAACGTCTTTCTGGGCTTTTTCAATATAATCTTTCTTTTCGGCAGGAATTGTCATATCATAAACCGAAATCGAGAAAGACGCTCTTGTCGAATATTTGTAACCCATCGCTTTAATATCGTCAAGCATATTGGCACATACGGCAGACCCGTGTTTTTTAATGCAATAGTCTATAATCTGACCGAGCTGCTTTTTCTTAACCACAAATTCGACTTCAAGTTTAAACCTGTTTTCGGGCAGGTTTCTGTCCACAAATCCGAGGTCCTGAGGAAGTGGCTTGTTGAAAATAAGGCGTCCCAGAGTCGTGTCTATCACCTGCGATTGAAGAACTCCGTCGATTTCCTTTTCAATTCTGACCTTTATTTTGGAATGAAGTCCTATAATACCGTTCTCATACGCCATTACCGCTTCGTCGTAATTTCTGAAGACCTTGCCCTCGCCGGGCTCCCCGTCCTTCATCATCGTAAGGTAGTACGAGCCGAGTATCATATCCTGCGTGGGGATCGCGACCGCGCGTCCGTCAACAGGTTTCAGGAGGTTGTTTGCGGAGAGCATAAGAAATCTCGCCTCTGCCTGCGCTTCAGCCGAAAGCGGCACGTGCACCGGCATCTGGTCGCCGTCAAAGTCCGCGTTAAAAGCCGTACAGACAAGCGGGTGAAGCTTGATGGCACGTCCGTCCACCAATACAGGCTCAAACGCCTGGATTGAAAGTCTGTGAAGCGTAGGCGCGCGGTTAAGCAGCACGGGATGCTCCTTAATTACGTTTTCAAGCGCGTCCCAGACGTCGGGATGAACTCTCTCAATCTTTTTCTGAGCGTCCTTGACGTTAGTAGCCTTGCCCATCTCCACAAGTCTTTTGACTACAAAAGGCTTGAAAAGCTCGAGCGCCATCTCTCTGGGCAGACCGCACTGGTAAATTTTAAGCGAAGGACCTACAACTATAACCGAACGTCCCGAGTAGTCCACACGCTTTCCGAGCAGATTCTGACGGAAACGTCCCTGCTTACCCCTGAGCATTTCCGAAAGCGATTTAAGAGGACGGTTTGAGGGTCCCGTAACCGGCTTTCCCCTTCTTCCGTTGTCGATCAGAGCGTCAACCGCCTCCTGAAGCATTCTCTTTTCGTTTCTGATAACTATTTCCGGAGTCTTGATCTCAAGAAGTTTTTTCAGACGGTTGTTTCTGCTTATAACACGTCTGTAAAGCTCGTTCAGGTCGCTTGACGCAAATCTGCCGCCGTCAAGCTGAGTCATCGGTCTTATGTCGGGCGGAAGCACCGGAAGCACGTCAAGTATCATCCATTCAAGCTTGTTTCCCGACTTTCTGAACGCCTCGATAACCTCAAGTCTTTTGATAAGCCTTGTTTTTTTCTGACCGTTTGCGGTAATCAGTTCATTTTTAAGCTGCAAAGAAAGTTCTTCGACATTTATTTTGGAAAGCAATTCCTTTATAGCCGCAGCGCCCATTCCGACGCGGAACTCGTCTTCATACATATCGCGATAATCAAGGTATTGCTTCTCGGTGAGCACCATTCCCGCGGTAAGCGGCGTGGTACCCGGGTCAAGCACCACATTTTCCGCGAAATACAGCACCTGCTCAAGCTGTTTGGGTGAAATATCAAGGACCAACGCCATACGCGAAGGTATCGCCTTGAAATACCAGATATGAGACACGGGAGACGCAAGCTCGATGTGACCCATTCGCTCTCTGCGCACCTTTTTGGTTGTCACGTCAACGCCGCATTTCTCGCATTTATGAACCTCTTTTGAGTGCGAGTTCTTGTACTTTCCGCACATGCACGCCCCGTCTTTTGTAGGACCGAAAATGCGTTCGCAGAAAAGTCCCCCGACTTCCGCCTTAAGAGTTCTGTAATTAATGGTCTCAGGCTTATATACTTCGCCATACGACCATTCCCTGATCATTTCCGGAGATGCCAGACCTATCTTTATAGATGAAAAT
Source organism: uncultured Clostridia bacterium (assembly GCA_944381085.1). Lineage (GTDB taxonomy): Bacteria > Bacillota > Clostridia > Oscillospirales > CAG-272 > SVTX01. The sequence continues at coordinate 16,714 of CALWJX010000025.1, read as the reverse complement.
TCATTACGTTCCACAGCTGTTCTCCTAACTGTATATAATATAAATCACATATTTCTGGTTAAAATCGCTATTATTCAAGGTCGTCAAAATCATCGCCGTATGATTCGGATTCTCCCTCATAGATTTCTTCTTCCGCGTCCAGCATATCTTCCTCATCATTATCGCCGTCAAGAAGTTCTCCGTTTTCATCCTCAAAAAGGAAGGACTTGCGGAGTTCATCGTCGTCGGCATGAATCGTGCCCGGGTCCTCACCGATATCGTCGCGAGGTTTGCCGGAATACGGGGATACGTCCTCATCCACACATAGCGAAGAAAGTTTAATCTCCTCGCCGTTTCCGTCAAGCACCCTGACGTCGAGCGCCAGTGCCTGAAGCTCCTTGACAAGCACCTTGAAGGATTCGGGAACACCCGGAGTAGGAATATTCTGCCCTTTGATAATGGCTTCATATGCCTTTCGGCGTCCGGTTATATCGTCGGACTTGACCGTAAGAATTTCCTGAAGAGTATACGCCGCTCCGTATGCTTCAAGCGCCCATACCTCCATCTCTCCGAATCTCTGTCCTCCGAACTGGGCTTTTCCTCCCAAGGGCTGCTGAGTCACCAGAGAGTAAGGACCGTTGGAACGCGCGTGTATCTTATCGTCAACCAAATGGTGAAGCTTAAGATAGTACATTATACCCACGGTTACGGGATTGTCAAACGGCTCGCCGGTTCTGCCGTCATACAGAACGGTCTTTCCGTCAAACAGCTTAAGACGATGAGAGAGCCTGAGCATCTCGCAGTATTCCTTGTCCGCCCTCTCTTCTGGAAGCAAAAGCCTGTACGATTTGTTGCCGTCGCCGTCCTCAAACTCCTCATAAAGCTCTTTTCCCTCCGGATTTTCGTTCGGGAAAAGGTCTCTGCAATAGCCCGCCATTTTCAGACATTCCGAAATATCCTTTTCATTGGCTCCGTCGAATACCGGGGTCATAATCTTCCATCCCAATTTCTTCGCGGCAATTCCCAAATGGACCTCAAGCACCTGACCTATATTCATACGCGAAGGCACGCCCAAAGGATTGAGCACTATGTCAAGCGGCGTACCGTCGGGCAAAAACGGCATATCCTCGGGGGGAAGTATTCTTGACACGACGCCCTTGTTTCCATGGCGTCCCGCCATTTTGTCTCCCACGGATATTTTTCTTTTCTGCGCAATATAAAGCTTGACCACTTTATTTACGCCCGCGGGAAGATCGTCGCCCGCCTCGCTCGAAAACACTCTGACATCAACCACGACTCCGGACTCTCCGTGCGGAACACGCAGCGAAGTATCTCTGACTTCCCTGGCTTTCTCTCCGAATATCGCGCGCAAAAGTCTCTCTTCCGCGGTAAGCTCGGTCTCACCCTTCGGGGTGATTTTTCCGACAAGTATGTCTCCCGCTCTCACCTCGGTTCCCTTTTTTACAATACCTTCGGCATTGAGGTCTTTTAAGGCGTCTTCGCCGACATTGGGTATTTCACGGGTTATCTCCTCGGGACCCAGCTTTGTGTCCCTTGCCTCATGAGTGTATTCTTCTATGTGAATTGAGGTATATACGTCGTCTCTGACAAGTCTTTCGTTGAGAAGCACGGCGTCCTCGTAGTTATAACCCTCCCAGGTCATAAATCCTATCAAGGCATTCTTTCCCAAAGAAATTTCCCCGTTTGAGGTAGCGGGACCGTCCGCGATTACTTCTCCGGATTCAATCTTCTGTCCTCTCTTGACAATAGGTCTCTGATTGACGCAGTTGCTCTGGTTTGAACGCTTGAATTTTATGAGATTGTATACATCCTTGTGTCCGTCTTCCCTTACTATTGTTATGCTGTTCGCGTCCACACGCTCTACCGTACCGGCATGATGCGCGACTATAACCACTCCGGAATCCACCGCCGCCTTATATTCCATTCCGGTGCCCACTATGGGCGACTCGGTTACAAGCAACGGAACCGCCTGCTTTTGCATGTTTGAACCCATGAGCGCGCGGGAGTTGTCATCGTTTTCAAGGAAAGGAATCATAGCGGTCGCCACGGACACGACCATTTTCGGCGAAACATCCATATAATCGACTCTGGAAACATCCACCTCAAGGATCTCGGTCTTGTCTCTCGCAGTTACCTTTTTATTGATAAAATGACCCTTATCGTCAAGCGGCTCGTTGCCCTGCGCGATAATATAGTTGTCCTCGACATCCGCGGTCATATAAACGACTTCGTCGGTAACAATATGTTCAACGCTCCCATTCTCGGCCGTTACGTGCGCCACTTTCCTGTACGGCGCCTCTATAAATCCATAATCGCTGATGCGCGCATACGTCGTAAGATACGAAATAAGTCCGATATTGGGTCCTTCGGGGGTTTCGATAGGACACATACGCCCGTAATGAGTGTAGTGTACGTCGCGGACATCAAACGAAGCCCGGTCTCTGGAGAGTCCTCCCGGTCCGAGAGCCGAAAGACGCCTCTTGTGCGTAAGCTCAGCCAATGGGTTGTTCTGGTCCATAAACTGAGAGAGCTGAGACGAACCGAAAAACTCGCGTATAGCGGTCGCCACCGGTCTTGTGTTTATAAGCGCCTGAGGTGTCAGCTTTTCGTTGTCCTGAGTGGTCATTCTCTCTTTTATTATCTTGTCCATTCTCGAAAAGCCGATGCGCATCTGATTCTGAAGCTGCTCGCCCACAGAACGCACGCGACGGTTTCCGAGGTGGTCTATATCGTCCACCGAGCCCACATCGTGCGTAAGGTTCAAAAGATAACTAATCGAGGCGAAAATATCGTCCTTGGTTATATGCTTCGGACAAAGCTCGGCGATTCTTGCCTTTACCGTTTCCTTTATGGCGTCCACATCACCCGCGCACTGCTCGGCGATTTCCACAAGCACAGCGGTTCTCGCCTTTTCGCGTATTCCGCAGTCTTTAAGGTCAAAGCCGAACACATATTCCGGCTCTATGGTATTATTGGAAAGGACCTTTATCACATCGCCGTTGTCAAGCTCAATATACGCTTCGTTGACCGCGTTGCGCTCGGCGTTGAGCGCCATATCGGCAGTCAAAACAGTGCCTTTTGTATAAAGTACCTCGCCCGTGAGAGCGCTCACCATATCCTGCGCGAGCTTGCGGTTGGAAATTCTTGCGCTTAAGGACATTTTCTTGTCAAATTTATACCGTCCCACGGATGCTATATCATATCTTTTCGGATCGAAGAAATAATTGTTTATAAGAGTCTGCGCCGATTCCACAAGCGGAGGCTCGCCGGGGCGCAGTTTTTTGTAAATTTCCTTTAACGCTTCCACTCCTACGCTTGACGAATTGCTTTCGGCAAGACCCTCGCTCTCATCCTTTTCAAAAGTCGCCGTAAGCCTTACGTCCTCACCGAGCAGATCATAAATATCCTGTCTCGATTCAACCCCGAGAGCCCGGATAAACATAGTTATCGGCACCTTGCGGTTCTTATCGATTCTGACATACAATACCCCGTTGATGTCGCTCTCGTATTCCAGCCATGCGCCTCTGTAGGGTATAACGGTGGCAGCGTATGTCTTCTTACCGGTTTTGTCCACCTCGGAAGCATAATACATGCCCGGAGAACGCACCAGCTGTGAAACAATAACCCTTTCCGCGCCGTTGATGACAAAAGTTCCCGTTTCGGTCATAAGAGGAAAATCGCCAAGATAAATATCCGAATACTTTACGTCGCCTGTCTGCTTGTTAGTAAGTCTGACGTTGACTTTAAGCGGCGCCGCGTAATTCACGTCGCGCTCCTTGCATTCCTCAATAGAATATTTAGGCTTTGTGTCAATAGAATAGGATATAAAATCTATCGACAGGTTTCCTGAATAGTCAGTAATCGGGGAAACATCCTGCAGCACCTCCATAAGTCCCTCTTTGAGGAACCACTCAAAGGATTTTGTCTGGATCTCGACTAAGTTGGGCAGCTCAAGATTAAAACGTGAACGCGAAAAAGACATTCTCGTATTCTTTCCGAGTTTTTGCTCTTTTACATTGACCATTAAATCATTCACTCCATTCAATGAATTTCTTACCTGAATGGACAAAACCCATTTATCCATGGGAAATTTGTCATATTCGGCCGTCTTGCATTCTTCACCCCATAATGCAAGCGATTATAATGCAGTTTATTATTATATCATATAATGTCAATATTGTCAAGAGGATTTATTGATTATTTTTAAAATTTTCCAATTTTTATTCACAATAAAGTATGTATTGTAATATAATGGGAGAATTCAAAATGTCAATGTTAACTTTTATTAATTTTTTTAAAAATAATTAAAAAATATATTGACAGGAAAAAAATTATATGGTATAGTAATACACAGTTAATAATGCAGAATTATGCATTGAACTTCAGTAACCCCTTTTGTCCGACAAAGCGTAAAAAGGACGCTCAAAATTACATCAAAAGGAGACATTTATTATGTTATCAAATCACGAACTGAAAAAGAACGCGAGAACTCAGCTGGGAGGTAAAATATTCGCGAACTATTGGCTCTACATGGTGCTGTGCTGTCTTGTACTCGCCGCAATGCAGAGTTTAGGCAGTTTAATGTGCGGAATTGTTTATTTTATCATCACAGGTCCTCTGCAGGTAGGCTTCGCACGTATACTGCTCAATCGCGCGCGCAACAAAGGAAATGTTGAAATAGGTCATCTTTTCGGCAACTTTTCCGAAAATTTCAGCGACTGTTGTATCCTCGGGATTATGATTACATTGTTTACCTTTCTCTGGAGTCTGCTTCTCATAGTTCCCGGCATAATCAGAAGCTATGCCTACTCTATGGCATACTTCATTCAACAGGAAAACCCTCAAAAGGGCTGGCAAGACTGCATTGAAGACAGTATGGATATGATGAAAGGGCATAAAGGTCAGCTTTTTTTGCTTGATCTCAGCTTTATCGGCTGGATGCTGCTCGGTACACTTTGCTGCGTTGTGGGAATCTTTTTCGTTATTCCATATTGGCAAATGGCAAGGGCAAACTTCTACCTTTCCTTGAAAGAATCTCAGAAGCCGCCCAAGTTTACTCCCCTGACCGACGACGCCGAAAATACCGAAAACGCTCAAAATGCCACGGATAGTACATCTGACAGCTCCGATTCATCCGGAGGCGACTCAGACAAAACCGAATATTTATAATTTGTATACTACATATTTACTCAAATAATTACTGTAACAAAAAATCATACCGTCCGAAAATGAACGGTATGATTTTTTTGACGCTTTTTTATTTTAAGTAAAGATAGGCTGTCGCATGTCATTGAAAAACTCAAAGCGGAAATAAATTAAAAGTACATATACGCTCATTCAACAATCGCTTCAAGCTCTATTTCTTCCGCGGTCCAGAACATCAGCCCGGCAGACGTATAACCGTTATATAGATCCGAAGTGCCTGTGCCTGTAATACTCTGGGCTATACTTACTCTGTTCTCGAAATCATATTTTTCTCCGGGCGACATAACTATACCGTACTTATGTCCCGTCGCGTAATCAAACACAAACTCGACTTTCCCTCCGGAGACAACTCCGGTTACATCGAAATACTCCGGGGCTTCTCCTCCGTCAATGTAATTATTATCGTAAAAATGCATGGTATAGCTGTCGCCGTCATTTGCGTCAAGAGCGCTTACATCCACGACCAGCGTTTTACTCTCGGTAGGCACTTTTATATCCCCGTCCGCCACGACGGTGACTTTTACCACAAGCGTACCCTTATCCGAATTATTTTCGCTGTCCAACGATATGGTAAGCCAGGTCGTACCCGTCGAAATTTCGGCGGTATCTATGCAAATATCAGCGGCAAGGATAACATTGCTTGAAGACGAACCATGCCCCAGGTCATTTCCGTCCAGAGTTTCTATCTCAATAGCCGACTCGGGTATAACATCCTGATTTGAAGAGAACACGCCGGAATTACGACTGAATGAAGTTGTATACGGAGAATCAACACTTATGCGAAGTCTCCATTTACCGTCTGTCAGTCCGCTTGATGTGTACGGGTATGTGGCGTTTTGCGCTATTGTCGTAAGAACGTCTATGTCCATCGTCAGCATTCCGTCGGCTCTGACCTCACTGTATTCCGAGGTCTTAACAGTTACGTTGACATTATCGGCAGGCATAACAAAAGTATATACTCCGTCGGATCTCTCCGTACATTCCGTATTGTTTGCCGTTACGGAATCTATAAAAATATCCTCGTCGGTAACATTAATGTTGACCGTCACCGTATCGCCCTCCTTGGCGGAACTTGGCAGATCTATGGTATATCCCGTACCGTTTTTGCCTGTTATGGTATAATCCTTATTTTCGTCAGTATCGGTATTCCCGCCATCTCCTCCGCTGCAGGCAACAAGCAAACCCGCAATAATTAAAATGACGGAAAAAACAGTCAATAATTTCTTTTTCATAGTAATCACCTCATGCCGCATAGGCGGCTCAAACAGATATAAAAATTTTCGGTTTCGCTGTGCGAAACAAAAAGCGTTCAGCTTTTTAGAAAATTTATGCGTGAACCTTGCCGCGTTTTGATGCGATGTAATATATTTTTCACACTGACCTCCTTCGCGGTTGATAATTGATTGCCACATGCCGTTTACTATGACCGTTTTGAATTGCAAAACGGCGGCATATGACTCGCCCTGTATCAAATACAGCCGCCAAGCCATATTAAATTGATTTTTTTCGCTTTATACCCCATGATATAACTCGGTCAGTTTTGCTCAGAAAAACCGCGGTATACAGCAAGTCTTCAATTATCCCACGCTGTATACATTATATCACAATTATTCCGGAGTGTCAAGATATTTATAAGCGACGATGATTCTTAAGAGTCCGGATATATGTATTTAAGCATAATATTTTTTTACGTTTAATATTGAAAATTCATCAACAGTAATTAATTGTGAGTATTATAATTATAACAATCGCCGAAAATATTAAATTTTTATTTTCTTCTGTTGACAAATACACAAAAACATGTTATATTTATTTATAATTGACCGGTTTATAACCCGGGGGATTCCCGTAAATTATCAAGCTTGTTACAATAAAACAAACAGGAGTACATATGAAATTTATAATAGAGCATTTATCGAAAAGCTATGAAAAAAAGGAGGTGCTCAGGGACATAAGCTTTACCTTTGAGAGCGGAAAAATATATGGGCTGTTAGGCAGAAACGGCGCCGGAAAAACCACTCTCTTCAACTGCATCAACAGAGACATAAAGGCAGACGGAGGAAGCTTTCGTCTTGAAAAAGACGGTACATACCGCGAGGTCGCCGCGGAAGACATCGGATATGTGCTGTCAACTCCAACCGTTCCGGAATTTCTCACCGGCAGGGAATTTTTGAAATTTTTTCTTGAAATTAACGAAAAAAGCATAACAGAAGCTAAACCGCTTGACGATTATTTTGATTATATGAGTATTGAGCCGGATGACAGAGACAAATTACTCAAGGATTATTCGCACGGCATGAAAAATAAAATGCAAATGCTTATCAATATCATAGCCCAGCCGAATATATTTCTCCTCGACGAGCCGCTTACCTCTCTTGACGTAGTGGTAGCCGAGGAAATGAAACAGCTGCTCCGCTCTCTCAAGGAAGGGCGGATAACCATATTCTCCACTCACATCATGGACCTGGCGCTTGATTTATGCGATGAGATAGTGCTTCTGAATCACGGCATATTGGAAAAAGTGGACAAATCAAATCTTGACAGCCATGAATTCAAAGAAAAAATCATCGCGGCGTTGACGGAGGAAGTGCATGAATAAAACATTCAGAATTTCCTTTTCCCTCAAAAACACATACCGCGTAAACACCATACTCTACTCGCTAAAGCAGATCCCTTTGCTGAAAAAAATACTTCCTCAGTCGCTGTACAGTGTGAGAGGCCTGAAAATTTTCGCCACGGTCATATCCGTGATCTGGGAAATAATATCTGTTTTTGTCGGTAAATTTCTTTATTTCATCACTATGATAGCCGGCATCGGAATGCTGTATAAAAATCTTCCCGCAGACCGGGTATATATACATATCCTTCTGTTTTTAACCGTAATCGGAGCTCTGATGAATACCAGCCTGTTTGAACCCACAAGGGACAAATATTACGCCATAATACTCATGCGGATGAACGCAAAAGAGTTCACGCTGATAAATTATACTTATTCCATTTTAAAGGTAATCGTAGGATTTCTTCCGTTTTCTCTCATATTCGGCATGGATAAAAACATTCCGCTGTGGATGTGTCTGCTCATACCCTTTTCAATAGCCGGTCTGAAGCTTACGGCATCCGCGATTTCGCTGATTTATTATGAGAAAACCGGATTTGTCTATAACGAAAACAAGCTGAGCAAATATGTCTGGCTGGCCGCGGGACTGTCGCTTGCCGCCGCGTACGGACTTCCCGCGTTAAACCTCGCCCTGCCCGCGTTTGTCTCATATATAACTATGTTGGTATTCATTCCGGCAGGCGCCGCGGCAGCGGTAAAAATATTTGCTTTTGACAGATACCGTGAATTAAACCGTCATCTTCTGAACCAGCTTACGAATCAAATGGATAACACCGTGGCTCAGGCAACGCAGAAGCAAACCAGAAATTTTATCAGTACAGACCTTGCTATCACGAGCAAGCGCAAGGGTTTTGAATATCTGAATGAACTGTTTGTAAAAAGACACAAGAAAATACTTTGGAACGCCTCCTTAAAGATAGCGGCGGTCTGCACGGTACTGATTCTGGGCGCGCTTCTCGCGTTTTACCTTGCCCCTGAAATTAAGGCTGAATCAAATAAATTGCTGTTGAATTTTCTTCCCTATTTTGTCTTTATAATGTACGCAATAAACCGAGGAACCGGTTTTACAACTGCATTATTCACGAACTGCGACCACAGTCTGCTGACATATTCATTTTACAAACAGCCCGTTATGATACTTAAGCTCTTCCGCATCCGACTGAGGGAAATCATGAAAATAAATCTGCTTCCCGCGTTTGTAATCGGAGCGGGGCTTGCGATACTGCTTTTCGCGTCGGGCGGCACCGACAATCCGCTGAATTATGTCGTGCTTTTTATATCGATACTTTGTATGAGCATGTTTTTCTCCGTCCATTATCTTACAATATACTACCTTTTGCAGCCGTATAATGCCGGGACCGAGATTAAAAGCGGAACTTACCGACTTGTGATGAGCATAACATATCTTGTCTGCTTTTTCCTGATGCAGGTGAGAATGCCTACTCTTGTTTTCGGATTGTTATGTATCTTTTTTTGCGTGCTGTATTCCATAGTCGCCTGTATTTTGGTATACAAGCTGGCTCCGCGCACATTCAGGCTCAGACAGTGATAAAAACGAGGCTGTCTCAAATTGATTTTTAAAGAAACGCCTTTGTAACAGTTGACAAAAAACACTTGCATACCGCTATGGGTAAGCAAGTGTTTTTACAGTTGCCGGTTGAATGAAAAATTTCCACGAAAAATATACAAGACCGTTTGTTTACCGCAATTGCGGTACGAAGCTTGTCATCTCAGCCAAAGTCCTTTGGGATAATGATTTTTACAGACCCCGCACGACGCTTTGATTCCGCCGAGCGCACAATTCTCAACGGTCAGGACTCCCCATCCCTTAAGTGTTTTGTCTTCAATCAATATCTCTCTGCCTCTCATAAACTCGTTGACACGCAAGTCCTGCTGCTTTAAATCCACGCGATTATCAAATAAATTTCCGTATGCAGAAAACAACCCGTGATGCGGGATGACTCTGCCCTTTCTCACCTCGCCCACGCATACGCCGGGTACAAAGACGCCGAAATCCGGCAGAGGTATCTCAGGTGATAAATATATGTTTCCTCCGCGGAAAATAAGCTCTTGTCCCGATAAATCCGAGGCGCATAGTCTTGTATTTTCATTTAAAAAATCTTTTGCAGCTTCAAGCATACCGGAAATTTCGGCTTTGCCGTTTCCCTGCCCTGAGGCTTTTTTGTCGGATACTTTATTTTTCCGAATATATTGTATATTTCCTTCGCCGGACTTTTCGGAAGTCTCTGCTTTTTTCCGCAATACCGCGAAAAACTGACCTTCTCCGGGAGATATATGCGGATAAAAGCGTCTGGCGAGCGTCATGTCATATCCGCAGCCGGGCAAGTCAATTCCGTCAGACGTATGCTTTCTTACCTTTTCCGCCGCCGGTATTATTTCAAATTCCGGATGACCGTCAAGGAACCATTGTATGTTTTTTTCATTTTCCTCAAGCGAAAAGGTACAGGTCGAATACAGCAGAATACCTCCGCCGCGCACGCATTTCGCGACATTTTCAAGAATATATCTCTGTCTGTCACGGCACATAAATATATTGTCCGGGCTCCATTCTTCGACAGCTTTGCTGTTTTTTCTGAACATTCCCTCACCCGAGCACGGGGCGTCCACTACGGCAAGGTCAAAATACTCTCTGTAAACATCAGGCAGAAATTTTGTGTCAAGATTCAGTACAGCCACGTTTCTGCACCCCATTCTTTCCACATTTTCAAGCAGTACGCGGCATCTTTTCGCGTTATATTCATTCGCGACCACTATTCCGTCCTCACCTGTACATGCCGAAAGCTGAGCGGTCTTTCCTCCCGGAGCGGCACACGCGTCGAGTATTTTCCAGCCCTTTCGCACCTCAACCGCTCCTACCGTGCTCATGGCTGCCGGGTCCTGCATGTAGACCATTCCCGCCGCATGGGCGGCAAAATTTCCGGGATTTTGTTCCGTAGTATAAAAACCGTCGTCGCAGAAAGGTATTTTTTCGGCGTCAAAAGGACATATCGGCAAAAAATCCTCTACCTTAATCTTATTGGTATTTACTCTGAACGCCCTGACAGGTTCTTCTCTCTCCAGCGCTTTGAATAAAAGCTCCGCCTCATTTCCGAGTATTTCAGCCATTCGTCTTTTAAACTCTTCCGGAAGCGTCATGTTTTTCTGATTCCTTCCCCTTCATCATCCAAAACCTCATATATTTTATTCAATAATTCCGAAGTATTATCCGCGTAAATTTCCGCTCCGTTTTCCCGCAGCTTGTCCGTATCGCAAAATCCCCAGGTTACGCTGATACATGCAAGCCCCGCGTTTTTTGCCGTTTTGATATCGACGTCCGAATCTCCCACATATACGGCTCTTTCACACCCGAGCGTCCTCATCGCCTCAAACACCGAATCGGGAGCGGGTTTCCTCAAAAAGCCTTCCCTGTCGCCCACCGCGCAATCTACCAGCGTCTCAAAATAAGTTTCGCAAAGAGATTTAACGGCGTTGTCAATTTTATTGGACACTACGCCTATCCCAATACCGCTGTTCCTTAAAGCTCTCAGCATCTCACTCACGCCGGGATACGGCGCGGTCTTTACGGCTGAATGCGATTTATAATACAGCTTGAATTCCGAAACACACTCATCATAAAGCGGGTTATCCGGTCCGTCGGGCAGCGCTCTTTCGATAAGCTTAGGCACTCCGTTGCCTACAAAGCTCCTTATTTCTTTTTTGGATCTCTTCTCAAAGCCGTGTTTTTCAAGCACATAATTTGTGCTGTCGGTAAGGTCGTCAAGCGTATCCAGCAATGTTCCGTCAAGGTCAAAAATTGCCGCTCTTTTTATCATATTTTTTTATTTCCGCTCAGTAATATACGGGGAAACCCGTTTATTCAAGCCTTTATCCTTTCATTTTCATTCTCTGAAATTTATTTTCAGTCCGGTATATATCAAAACGCACCGAAAACAGTCCTCCTCGTCCGTAACGGCAGGAGGACTGTTTTTAATTTTTGTACGCGCCCGAAAAAATTTATGATTTTCGGTTCCATTATATAAACCGAATTCGGTAATCCGTAGGACAAATGTCATTCGGCAAATACCATCCGGTAACCGAATATAAGTAAACGAAGCTCAGTATCTCTCAATGATCAAACGAATCAAGTAAGGCGTTGAATTTCCTGTCAAGAGTATTTTCCATTCCTCTTTTCCATTTTGCATAGGATGAGCCCACAATGTCCGCGCTCGAAGTTACGACCGTTCTCATCTCGTCTCTTATAACCGGATTAAGTATCGCGCTGAACGCTCCGACAAAATCATACTCCGTCGTCTCATAAATCAAATTAAGCATTTTTTGCGATTCCTCGTCCTGAAGGAATTTATAAGACAGCGAGCGTCCGTAATATTCCGGAACGACTTTCTGATAACTCTCGTATCCCAACTGATCAAGAAAGGCACCGAGCATGGGCAAATCGTTTTCCGCCGCGCACGTAAGTATTCCGAAGCTGGTAGCGGAATCCTGAACGTAAGAATAATATCTTTCCTGATTGGTATCAAACTTCGGCATCGGGACAATTCCGTAATTAAATCCTATCTGTCCGATGGTCTGCTCCAAAAACCAAAGCTCGATAGTCGCCATTGCCCCCTCCTCAGAGGCGAATTTTTCAGTAATAACAGTACTTTCGCTGTCAAACGCATATACTCCGTTGGAGTCATTGTATATCTTTTTCAGCTTGTCAACCATACTTGCGACACGTTCCTGTGTACTTCCGTCAAAATACCATCTTCCCGTGCCGGCGTCCTTTTTTATCATGTGAATTCCGCAAGCGGTAAGATATGGGTCTATTGATATTACCTTACCGGTTATCAGACCTACAAAATCACCCTCTGTAATTCCGGTTTTCCCGTCAAGCTCCTGATAAACGTCGGAGATCAGACTGAACTGATAATCAAGTGTCCAATCGCCGTTCTCCACGATGGTGTAAAGGTCTTCCCACCCCGCGTCCTCAAAATAGTCCTTGTTGAATATTGTCACGAAAGTAAATCTGTACAGAGAAAGCGACGGTGCTCCGGTTATAAGATACTGCTTGTTTTCTTTCCCGTAAGAGGCAATGTCTCTGAATCCCTGAGTCCAGTATTTCTTTTCGACGTCAAGATTTTCAACTTCCGACAGGTCGTAAAAGTATCCCTTTATCATAGACCTTACGGTAAAATTTATGGAATCCGAATATATCTGCATGGCGTCGCTCCCGCCCGCTTTTATATTGTTTTCCACATTTGCCATGGCATTGGAATCAAGCGTTATTTCAAGATCTATCCCGAGTCTGTCCTCAATGGCAAGGTTGCGCGCGTAAACCGCGTCATTGACATTGTTTCCGGTATTTCCTTCTTCAACGTAAAGCTCGTCGTTTAAACCCGCGGAATCCAGGCTCAGAATTCTCACGGTCTCGCCGTCAAACTTCACGCTTGAGGGAAGCTCCGAAACATAGCTGAGGTCCTTTGCATCGGTCTCACTTTCCGACGTCTGCGAAACGTCATTACCTGCGGAGTTTTTCTCGTCATCGGAATTTTCCGCGCATGAAACAGCCGACAGAATCATCAAAACCGCAAAGGCAAGACACATTGCCCTTAAATATTTTTTCATTTTGATTAGTCCTCCTCGGAAAAATCTTTTATGTTTTTTATATTTTATATTGTTATTTTCACTTTGTCAAGTATATTTTGCAAAAAAAGACCGATATTTTTTACCCAAAAACACAGTTTTGTGCCAATTGACCAATTTATATATAAAATCAACTGAGTAATTACAGTCCCTCATTATTTGCAATTATTTCTTTTTTTGTAAATATTTTTATAATTTCGACTTCAGCGAATATTTTCGGTTATATCTTGTGGCTTGTTTATAAAATATTGATTATACTTTATTTAAAGATGCCAAAATAGAGGTATCGAGCCAATTACGAAAGAGGTTTAACCATGAACGAAAAAACAATCAACCAGAAAATAGGCGCAAGGATACAAAAACTTCGCAACGAGAAAGGATATACACAGCAAAAATTTTCGGAAATGATAGGTATATCCAACAATTATCTGTCCGATATCGAAAGAGGCAAAAGCTTCCCCAAATCGGACAAGCTTGTCGCCATAGCCTCTGCCTTGGATTGCTCCGCCGACGAAATTTTTTGCGATGTGATACCAAAAAGCTACAAAGTAAAAGTGTCTAAAATATCTGAACTTATCGAACAATGTCCGCAAGATGAAAAAGATAAATTAATCTCTATTATTGAAGTATTTAGCAGGGGAAATTATTAAAATTTGTAAAAATATGTAATTTTTTATTTAATACCTTGCTTTGACAATTTTTGACAGACGGTATGTGATATAATAATGTCAACGTCGAAACAGTTCGATAAAAAAATAAACGGAGGTAAACATGATGAAATATATTGCGGACCGTTCAGTCGATGAACTCGGAAGAATTATACTTCCCACTCAGATCAGAGAAATTTTCGATATCAAACCGGGGAACAAATTAAGTATTTACGCGGACGAAGAAAAAGTAATTTTGAAAACAGGTCGCTCCGTGTGCAGACTTTGCGGAAGTGAAAAAATTGAAAACGAGGATCTGATGATTTGCGCCGACTGCATCAGAAAAATAAAAAGCATATAAAGTCGGACATTTAACAACATATCGGTCAAAAGGGGGCGTCTCAAATGATGGAAATCTGATTTGAGACGTCCCGTTTTTTATTTAACGGTTTTAACCGCGCTTTCTCTGATATTGATCGATAAAATACCCGATTTCATAATTATTGTACGTAGTTTTTTGTTATACATAAACGGTCGCTTTATGCATTTCAATTTAAGCCTTCCCTTCAGGCAAAAGGTTCCGGATTTATATCTTCTGTAAATTGAATTATCCATTCCGGAATTAAATGCATCCGCAAGCTTTTCCGAGCTCAGCAGAGCGCCGCTTATGCCTTCAAGAGAGCTTGGGCTGATAAAGCCGGCGGCTTCTCCCATCAGGTAAACGCCGTTTTTTCCGAGACAAAAGCCTTTACACAAATGAGGTCTCAGTACGGAGCATGACTCCGTTCTGACAAGTCCGTTTTCTATATCACCGGGAAGAATCCCCATATTTATAAGCTTTCTCTTTTGTTCCTCAAAGGCAATTCTGCATCCTGACGGCTTAAATGCCCCTCCGAACACCAGAAATCCGTCTTTAAAAAATACCCACGAACAGCTTTCCGACGTACTGCTGTCAAATACACATGAATAAAAAGGATTCGCGTCCGCAGAGTAAAACCATTGCTGAACAGCCGTATATCTCTGTATTGTACTTTTTTTGAAAAAAGTTCTTCTGACAACAGATGAAGCCCCGTCAGCTCCGACGATATTTTTTGCTTTGATTGTTACGGGCGTCTGTTCCCTGCTTTTAATTTCAAGCAAATAGTATTTATCTTCTTTTAATATTGAAATACATCTTCCTTCTATGCGGCTCACGCTTTGCGGAACCATACCGAGCAGAAATCTGTCAAATTTGTATCTGTCCATATTTATATAGCTTCTGCGGTAATGCCTTATGAGCCCGGATTCAAGATCAATCGTTCGGACGGAAAAAATTTGCGGAGAAACCAGAATGTAGGAAGGCAGAGTAATGTTATACCGCGCCATTATATCCTGCGCGTCAGGAGAAAGCAGACCGCCGCACGGCTTTTTATGTTCTTCATTTTCTCCGTCTATTAAAACAACTTTATATTTTACGCTGTCAACGAGCCGTGAAAAATTTGAGCCGGACGGACCCGCTCCGATAACGGCTATATCATATATACAGCCCGAGTCATAATTCGATTCTTTCATAGTCATCATTCATCCTTTACATATTCGATAATATCCGAGGGGGTGCAGTCAAGCACCCGACAAATCGAATCCAGAGTGGAAAAACGTATCGCTTTTGCCTTATTGTTTTTCAATATCGATAAATTTGCGACTGTAATACCGACCTTCTGGGACAATTCATTTAAGGAAATTTTTCTTTTTGCCATCATAACATCAAGATTTATAATTATCATACATGACCGTACCTTTCGTGCTTTACGGCTCAGACAGTTAAGTCATTTTCATTTTTTATCTCCGCTCCCACGGCGATAACATAAGATACCACCACCATGACAACGCACATAAAAAACGCGCAAAAAGCAATCGTTACCGCGGGAATCAGCAGACTCCGGACATAGAACAATGAAGCCACTGCGGAATTAAGCGCTTCCAAAAGGCAGCATAGCGCGATTGCCCTCAGACAAAATATGCTGGAATGTGTAAATACCAAGCCTCTTTTTACATTAAACAATAATTTTATTAAAAACAAATCCGCCGCCGCGACGGGTATAACTGACGTATAAAAATAGACCGTTACATTAACAGTACCGTCCGAAAAATAATAGGAATCACCGAATTTTACAAGTACAGAGGGAAACAATACCAGCATAACGCCGATTATCAGAATTGCCGCCGCCGACATAACAAATGCCGCAGACATCGTCACCTTTTTAATCATTGCATTTCTCCTTATCAAAAAGATTTTTTGTATGCTCAAATCGGTAAATCGATCCGCTTCAGGGCTATTATCGAAGTAAAGCGGATCAAACCAATCACAAACATATTATACATCAAATATTCTTGATTGTCAATAATAATTTATCGATTTTCGATAAATATTTAAGCTAAAAATTTGAAACAATGCAAAAGATCCATTACACGATATTAAAAAAGCACATAAAAAAAGCACATAAAAATAGCCGTCTCATATTTGAAAATTGTTTTCGTTTAAAAGGCAAAAATCGAGTAGGAGGCTACCCATTAATTGAGTAGCCGACCTCTCACACCACCGTGCGTACCGTTCGGTACACGG
>CALWJX010000024.1 GCA_944381085.1 uncultured Clostridia bacterium | reverse complement strand
TCTCTAAACCTTAACTTTCTATAGCCCTTAAAAAATTTTTGAAAGTTTTCGCCCGCCTTTTTCAAAAGGCGGAAAAATCTTTAAACACAAACTGATTTCCTTTAACCGCCAGATAACGGCGTACTTCTCTCTAAACCTTAACTTTCTATAGCCCTTAAAAAATTTTTGAAAGTTTTCGCCCGCCTTTTTCAAAAGGCGGAAAAAATCTTTAAACGCAAACTAATTTCCTTTAACCGCCAGATAACGGCGTACTTCTCTCTGAACCTTAACTTTCTATAGCCCTTAAAGAATTTTTGAAAGTTTTCGCCCGCCTTTTTTAAAAGGCGGAAAAAATCTTTAAACACAAACTGATTTTCTTTAACCGCCAGATAACGGCGTACTTCTCTCTAAACCTTAACTTTCTATAGCCCTTAAAGAATTTTTGAAAGTTTTCGCCCGCCTTTTTTAAAAGGCGGAAAAAACCTCAACTCCAAACTAATATCATTTAACCGCGGGCAACTCGCTCTGCCGGTTTGACTTTAAAAATTCCTTGATCGCCAGCGCGACAAGCGGACCTATGAAAATCCCCGAAATTCCCAAAAATTTAATGCCGGCATAAACCGCCAAAAGCATGGCAAGCGGATGCAGACCCACTTTTTTGCCTATAATTTTGGGTTCTATTATCTGCCTTATCGCGGTTATAATGCCGAATATAACAAGCAGACCTATCGCGGTGTAAGTATCGGAGACAAGAAAAGCATAAATAGCCCACGGAACCAGAATCGTGCCCGCCCCGAATACCGGAAGCAGGTCTACAATCGCGGTTATCGCCGCCAAAAGAAACGCGTACTCCACTTTAATTACGGACAGACCTATGAATACCTCAAAAAAGGTGATGCACATCAATAAAAGGTATGCCTTGATATACCCCGATACGGTCGAATTTACACGCTTTTTTATGCGGGGCAGTTTTTCTTTTGCGGATTGGGGTAAGAGAGAGACAAAAAAACCGTTGCATTTTTCGCGGTCTACGCAAAAGTAAAAGCAGGACAGCAAAAAAGAGACTATGAAAAGTAAAACGCCCGGAACCGAAACCACCGCTTTCGTGGCAAACGCGGGAATTTTCGCGGTCAGATAAGAAATGAACGAGTCGGACGCCTCTGAAACAGAGCTTTTTACCTGGGATACAATGTTTTCAAGCCCTTCTACCTCGCTCAGTTTTTCAAGCAGAGGGAATTTACTTCCGAACGCGGATATTTTGCCGTTTATGTTGTCTATCATATCGTCGAGCATCTGCGGATTTTCGTAAAACCGCTGAGCAAGGTCGCTAAGCTCAGCCCACAGCCTGTTGAGTCCCATACCTATAAGCAGTGTCGAAATCAAAAAGAAAAATATAACTAAAAATCCGGAGGCAAACCTTTCGCTGATCTTGAGCTTAGAGGATAGTTTTTTTGACAGCGGGTAAATTATAAGCGAGATAAGCCAACCGAGCAGAAAGGGCAGGAAAGCCGACAGGGCATATTTGAAAAACAGATAAGCCGCGGCGCAGATTCCCGCTATGCATATTACAATATTTGCCGCGTTTTGGTATTTTACATTCATTTTACCACCTGTTTGTCAATTGTGTTTAAGCGTTCGAAACATATCCGTTTAAAGCGGAGTAAGTAATTAATAAATTTGCCCATAAAAGGCTGAGCTTTAAAAAAGCCTGACTTTAAACAATTTTGCGGACGGCTGCAACAAGCGCATATCCGACGCCCGCGAGACGGAAGACATATGCGCTTATTATATTTTATGTAAATAAATATATAATATATTTCTTTTCGGAAAAATAATATTGACAATATAAAAATCAAATGGTACAATATAGATAAAATATTAAAAAAAAATTTATGAAAGGCAGTTTTTGTAATGAGAAAATTTACTAAAATCCTGTGCGCCGCGTTGGCAGCGGTCTGTATGGTCTGCGCGTTCGCGTCGTGCTCAAAGGGAAATTACAAAACATCAAACACCGGTAAGGGACTTAACGTAGATATGACTAAGGTCGCTCAGGAGATAGACTCGATGAAAGCCGAGGACTTTGAAGCCACGGACGGAGACAGCGATTATGTTTTGCTCAAAATAAAAGACTATGGCGATATAGTTATCGTTCTCCGCGACGATATCGCGCCGATTACGGTGGAAAACTTCAAAAAACTCGTATCCGAGGGATTTTATGACGGGACAATATTCCACAGAGTGATAGAGGGCTTCATGATACAGGGCGGAGGCTTCGACGAAAATTACACTCAGAAAAATACCGAAACCATAAAAGGCGAGTTTTCACAGAACAATGTGAAAAACAATCTTACCCATATAAGAGGGGTTATCTCAATGGCGAGGACGAGCGTCATGGACTCCGCCACCTCACAGTTTTTCATAGTTCATGAGGATTCCCCGCATCTTAACGGCGCATACGCCAGCTTCGGATATGTAATTGCGGGCATGGACGTTGTGGACGCTATCGCCACATGCGAAGTGGCCGGAGACCCCAATTCCCCGGCACCGGTTGAAAACGTAGTGATAGAGTCGGCGACATTTGTCGTGCCGAAATAAAATTTTAAACTGCCATGTACAGCTATAAGAACAGCCACGGAACAGTCCTGTCCTGTATAGAGGACAAGGATTTGGAAAAACTGTTTCCCAAAAGACCTTTGCGGATGAATAAAGGCGACTGCGGAAAGGTTCTTGCCGTCTGCGGTTCGTATGATAAAAAGAATCTGTCCATGTGCGGGGCGGCGTATTTTGCCGCCGCCGCCGCATACAGGACCGGGGCGGGGATAGTGCAGGTCTATACACACGCGAAAAATTATCCGGCGCTTGCCACGCTTGTACCCGAAGCGGTGTTTTCTCTTTACGATACCGAAATCGACCCGGAGAGCGCCGGACACGGAAACTTTGAATTTTCCGAAAGCCCCGACCTTGAAAGCCTCGCTCAGATGGCGGACAGAGCCGACGCGGTGGTTGCGGGCTGCGGTCTGGGACAGTCGGATACATCGCTTATGATTCTTCGGACGGTGCTTGAAAATATCAACTGTCCGCTCGTGCTTGACGCCGACGCTTTGAACCTTTTGGCGAAATATCCCGAGTTGTGGGACTTGCTGGGAGAGAAAGAGCGGGAGGAAACAATAATTACTCCTCATCCCGGAGAGATGGCGAGACTTTGCGGGTGCGAAGTAGAAAGCATACTTTCGGACACTGTGGGATTCGCGTCCGATTTCGCGTCCGAGTATGGGGTTATCTGCGTGCTGAAAGACCACAGAACCGTAATAAGCGACGGGTCCGCGGTGTTTGTCAATGACAGCGGAAATCCGGGTATGGCGACCGCGGGCATGGGGGATGTGCTTGCGGGGATTCTGGGCGGCTTGCTCGCGCAGAATTCCGCGTCCGGTATGCTTTATAAGACTGCCGCCGGGGTTTATCTTCACGGGGCGGCAGGCGACCTCGCGGCGGTGAAAAAGGGAGAATACTCGCTTATGGCAAGAGATTTAATTGACAATATATCCGAGGTTATCTTCTCTTTGGGTGAAGAGGACAGCGAATGATTTTTATTTATAAGCCGGTCTTTTTAATATTTTTGAGAGAAAAAACAGAAAATAAAGAAACGTCGTGCCCAAAGAGAAAAATAAGATTATTAATTGAGAGGCGAATATATGATAATTTATCACGGAAGTAATGTAAAGGTGGAAAAACCTGCGATAATTGTTCAAAATCGCTTTCTTGACTTTGGGTTTGGATTTTATACAACAACGAACAAGGCTCAAGCGGAGAATTTTGCCGGAAAGGTTTTCACGCGTCGTGGCGGCAGTGCGATAGTAAATATTTACGATATAGACGAAGAAGTTTTTGCAAAATTAGAGGTAAAAAAATTTAAAGGTGCGGATGAAGAGTGGCTTGACTTTGTGGCAGATAACAGAAACGGTATTTATAAAGGAAAAAAGTACGATTTGATTATCGGAGCGGTGGCAAATGATGATGTATTTCAGTCGTTACAGCTTTACATGACGGGATTGTACACAAAAGAGCAGGCGCTTACCGCTCTGAAAATCAAGAAACTGTATGACCAATATGTATTTGCAACCGAAAAAGCATTGAAATATCTGAAATTCACAGGCTATGAGGAGGTGCGGCGAAGATGAACGAAGAGAAGTTTTCCGCGTTGCTCGGCGTGTCGATTGTTCCGCAGGTGGTTGACATTATTGTAAGAGAAAAAAAACTGAGCGATATAGCCGCAATCAGTGCGTTTTACAGGTCAGAGACATATGCCTTGCTTGAAAAAGAAGAGACAAAGGTGTGGCATTACAGCCCTTTGACCATATACAATATATGGAATACGGAAAAGGAAACCGGCAAAATTGAATTGCCGGAGGAGGGCTTGATGGCATGAGCAGGGAACTTGCTTTTATCGTCTTTTGCATAGAAGAATACAAAAGGCAAAAGAGGCTGACGGGGAAAGAAGTCATGGAACTGTTTGATAAATATTCGGTATGCGAGTATCTTGAGTCGTTTTACGAAGCTTTGCACACTACCGGAGCGAATTATATAGTAAATGATATTGACCTGTATATCGAATCAAAACAGAGTTAAAAAAGCTGACCGATTGAAGTCAGCTTTTTGTGTAATGATAATCATAAAAGAAATTAACGTAAGACAGTTGTAGGGCAGACTACTTCCCATGATGCCGCATTTGCGCTTATATGTGTTAATAATTCTTTAAAAGATAAATAATTAACTGATGGATTTCCCCAGCTTTTTTTCATACAATAATACCTTTCCACTTTTTTGAGTATACAGCCAGCATTTTTATCATTGAATCAAAATAATTTTTATTTATACTATAAAGCATGTTTCTTTTTTCGCTTCTTACATTAACAACACCCGCACGAACCATAGCGGTTATGTGGTGGTATATTGTAGATCCTGTTATATCCAAAGCAGTTTCAATGTCTTTACAGTTGGCTTCACCTTTTTCCAAGAGAAAATTCAAAATTTTTAAACGACTTTCATCAGAAATTGTACTTCCCAATCCCGTAAGACTCCATTTATTATCCCTGTTCCTTACAGCGTCGGTCACACTTGAATAATTATAACCTAACAAATAATAAATACCTTCTTTGGGCAACCAAAAACACATGCAACAATGATTTAATAAACAATATGATACAAAACTGTATTCATCATTGTTATATTCAGGCAAAGTAGTATCAATTATATCTCTTAATTCATTGTATATAGATTCAAAAGACGTTTGATTATATACTTCTAAAGCTTTATGAAAATTATTTTTATAATAATCAAAAAGTATTTTTTCCTTTTTGGATATTTCCTGCATAAGCATTTCGATATATGGATCAGGTTCTACAAAAAACTCGTATAGTTTTATTTTTTCCTCTTTGGAATAATCAGATTTTTTTATCAGCGCAAAGAGTTCTTCTATAGAATTCATGCATTTTTCAACTTCTTTATCGTCAAGTTCACAAAAATAAAATTTCAGCAATTCACGGACAAGTTTATCTTTTTGCTGCAATTTTTTATACATAAATTCATAATTATATGTTGTATTAAAATAACATTGATATGTATAGAAGCAATATTTCGGCAAAAAAGCTCTTTCGGTAGAAGGAAGAGCATGAAAAAAAACATATAAGTCATCTGGTATGTCTCCGAAATAAGCAAGAATATATTTGTAAAATTTAACATTTTCTTTCTTCTTTTCATCGTTGAAAAGATTTTTTACATACAGTTCAAAATTAAAATGCAACAAAAACACAAATTGAAGGTCATAAACATATCCCGGTTCCCTAAGCAGGAGCAATTTAGACAAATTTCCACCTCCTATAAACTTAAAAATTCTTACCCCTTATTTTTTCCAAAAAATATTATATCAAAAACTTAAAAATAGTCAAGATGTTTTGACAAAAATTTACTTTTTTGTCACAAAATAAGGGCGACTTTTTCTGACATTTAACGCGGTATATATTTACCGCGTCCGATTAAGCGGAAGTGATTTCAGCCTGTAAGGCAGGGATAAATATTTTTTGATAAAAGAATGAAAATTTTTCAAAAATCCTCTTGCAATTTTTCAAAAAATATGATATTATATATTATTGTATGCGGCGGAGGTCCGACGTACCCTCTCAGACGTGGGGCGCCCGTTCAACATAATGAAAATCAATAGGGAGGAAACAAAATTGCCGAACATTAAATCAGCAAAAAAGCGTGTAAAGGTCATTCAGACAAAGACTCTCAAAAACAAAATGTTCAAGTCCGCGATGAAGACCGAAATTAAGAAGTTCAACGCTGCCGTTGAGTCGGGAAATGTGGCTGCGGCTCAGGAAGCTTATAAGCTTGCCGTGAAAAAAGTCGATGTTGCCGCGTCCAAGGGCATTATTCATAAAAATGCCGCCGCGCGCAAAAAGAGCCAGTTTACAAAAGCTGTCAACAGTATGCAGGGATAATTTTAATTAAAACCAATCAAAACCGCTTCGTCACCGACCCACGGCGAGGCTGAAGATAAATCGCGGCGTGTAAAGCAGCTCACCTTTGCCCGCCGCGGTTTTTTTTGTCGGCAGACTCGCGGCGTTTCGGTATCCGGACAAACACCGGCGCGCGGACGTCGGTCTTGTTAATTTGTCCTTACAAATGTCTCGGATTCTATTGATTTTGTGATGAAAATGATGTATAATGTAGAAGTATGATAAAAATACAAGGTCGGACTTTGTTTTGACCGGTTTTAAGTCGTTTAAAGTGAATTGATGTTGATTGGCTGAGCATGTGTCGGCCGATAAGACATTTTTATATAAAAGCGCGCATGTCTTGAATTATTGAGTATTTATGAAAGGATGTTTAAATATGAAAAGGCGTTTGTTTACATCTGAGTCGGTTACGGAGGGACATCCCGATAAAATCTGTGACAAAATCTCGGACGCGATACTTGACGAGATTCTGCGACAGGACCCTATGTCCCGCGTCGCCTGTGAAACTTTCTGCACCACCGGACTTGTGACGGTAATGGGGGAGATAACGACTCACGCTTATGTGGATATTCAGAATATCGTGAGGGAAACCATCAGAGAGATAGGATATACAAGGGCAAAGTACGGCTTTGACTGCGACAGCTGCGCCGTTGTAAGCTCGATTCACGAGCAGTCTCCCGATATCGCGCTCGGAGTCGATAAGTCGCTTGAAGCCAAAAACGGCGAGAACTCGGACGGGCTTGACACCGGAGCGGGAGACCAGGGCATTATGTTCGGGTTTGCCTGCGATGAGACAAGGGAACTGATGCCGCTGCCGATTTCTCTGGCGCACAAGCTTGCCAGAAGGCTTACCTTTGTCCGCAAGACGGGGATGCTCGACTATCTGCGTCCCGACGGCAAAACTCAGGTGACCGTCGAATACATAGACGACGTGCCGCGAAGGGTTGATACCGTCGTCGTTTCGTCACAGCACAGCGACAGCGTGGGACTTGAAAAAATTCGGGAGGACATAATCGAAAATGTCATCAAGCCGGTAATTGACAAAAAGCTGCTTGACGAAAACACAAAAATATATGTAAACCCCACCGGAAGGTTTGTCATAGGCGGTCCCGCCGGGGACACCGGGCTTACCGGAAGGAAAATCATTGTGGACACATACGGCGGTTACGCGCGTCACGGCGGCGGGGCGTTTTCGGGAAAAGATCCCACAAAGGTTGACAGAAGCGCGTCATATGCCGCGAGATACCTCGCCAAAAACATTGTGGCGGCGAATCTTGCGAAAAAATGCGAGGTTCAGCTGGCTTACGCCATCGGCGTCGCCAAGCCGGTTTCGGTGATGATAGACACTTTCGGCACTTCGCAGGTTGACGAGGAAAAGATAGAAAAGGCGATTTTAAATCTGGTAGACCTGCGTCCCGCGGCGATTATCCGCCGGTTTGATTTGCGCCGTCCCATTTACTGCGACCTCGCGGCATACGGGCACATGGGACGTGAGGATATCGACGTGCCGTGGGAGCATACCGATCTCGCGCGCGAACTGTCTGAGCTGAAATAAGCCGATATAAGAATTGTTTTAGCGCGAAAACTTTCTGAAAATACGCCGGCTGTCGTCATTCCGTCTTATTGTTAGTACCCCGCACGTTTATTTGCATATAATGTCGTGTGGGGAGGTGATTTTTGTGGGTGAGACTATACTTACGGTAATCGCGGCGGTGCTTGCGGTTTTCGGCTTGTATTGCCTGTGCAGGCTTATATCCGCGTTAATATTTTCGCCGTCCTGCATAGCCGCGGCGGTTATCGTCTCGGGTGAGGATGACGCGGAAAATCTGAGTGAGAATCTCGGTCAGGCGGCAACCGCTCTTTTCAGGACAAGGACCAAAAAAATAATCGTAATTATTCCCGAAAGTCTCATGTACGGCTGTATGGGCGAGCACGGGGAGCTTTACGACGAGTACCGGGAAATTATAGAAAATTACGGGGCGGAATGGATAATCGGCTCGGGAGGGCGGAATCTTATCGGAAAAGAAGACCGAAAACAAAAGTCTTAGGCAAATGAGGGGTATGTATATGGATGATAAGCCTGACATAGTGAATGAAACGGACGATCTTATCAGAATTTCCGGTTGTGTGGAGCATATCATCTTTTGCAATGAAGAAAACGGATACACGGTCTGCGACCTCGGAACCGACGACGACGATATCGTGACTCTGACCGGAATTATGCCCTACATAAACGAGGGCGATCAGATAATTGTATACGGCGAGTGGAGGCATACCCCGAAATACGGCAGACAGTTTTGGGTCAGCCAATACGAGAGAAATTTTCTTTTCAACGCCGTGTCTATTCTGAGATACCTGTCGTCGGGCGCGATCAAGGGAATAGGCAAAAAAACGGCTCAGAAAATTGTCGATGAATTCGGGGACAATTCCCTGGAGGTCATTGAAAATCACCCGGATTGGCTTTCTGATATTCCCGGAATGAGTCTGAATAAGGCAAAGCAGATTTCGGAGGATTTTAAAGAAAAAGCCGGCATACGCACGGTAATGCTGTTTTTCAGGGAATTTTTCGGGGCATCGCTTACCGTTAAAATATATAAAAAATGGGGAATCGCGTCGATTGACATAGCGAAATCAAATCCCTACAGGCTGTGCGACGAGATAGACGGCATAGGGTTTGAAAAAGCGGACCGTATGGCGCAAAAGCTGGGCATAGGTCTTGCCTCCGAGGAAAGATATATGAGCGGGATTATATATGTGCTTTCGTCGTGCGCCGCGCAAAGCGGTCATGTCTGCCTGCCCCGGGGGGAATTGATACGGGAAACCGTGAGTACTCTTAACGCCGACGAGGACGATATAAGCAGGGTTATAGACCTTATGCTCGGACAGAAAAAGCTTGAGCGCTTTTCGCACGGGGGAACCGACTACATATTTGACAGGTTTTCATACGGCAATGAGAAATATATAGCGCAGAAGCTTTTGCTGCTTGACAAGGTCTGCCCGGCGATAAGTCACGCCGATATCAATATTTTTATAGAAAATGAAGAGCGAAAAAACGGGTTTTCCTACGCTTTATTGCAGAAAAAAGCGCTTATAAGCGCGCTTGAGTGCGGAGTAATGCTGCTCACGGGAGGACCCGGTACCGGAAAAACCACGGTGGTAAAGGCATTGCTCGCTATTTTCAGAAGCATGGATATGAAGGTGGCGCTTGCCGCTCCGACCGGCAGGGCGGCAAAAAAGCTGTCCGAGGCAACCGCGTTTGAAGCGAAAACAATTCACAGACTGCTTGAATATGAATATTCGCCCGAGGAAGGCGACAGGGCGGGTTTCGCGCGGAATGAGAACAATCTGCTTGAGGAGGACGCGCTGATTATAGACGAAGCGTCAATGATAGACAATACACTGATGGCGTCTTTGCTCAAAGCCGTAAAGCCGGGCGCGCGGCTTATAATTATCGGAGACGCAGACCAGCTGCCCAGCGTGGGCGCGGGAAACGTGCTGAGGGACCTGTTGGACAGCGGGAGATTTTCTACGGTAAAGCTTACGCAGATATTCAGACAGGCGGAAAAATCGCTTATAGTAACGAACGCTCACCTTATAAACAACGGACAGACGCCGAGACTTGACATAAAGGACAACGATTTTTTCTTTTTGCCGAGAGTTTCGGAGCGCGATATTATGCTGACCGTAACCGATCTTTGCAAAAACAGACTCCCCAGAACCTACGGAGAACTTGCCGTGAACGGGACACAGGTGATTTCTCCGTCGCGGAAGGGCGGAATAGGCACCGACAACCTCAATGTAATGCTCCAGGATGCATTGAATCCTCCGGAAAAGAAAAAGAAAGAGCATAAAATCCGCGACCGTGTGTACCGTGAGGGCGACAGGGTGATGCAGACAAAAAACAATTATGAGCTTGAATGGCGCCGCGGCGGCGAGATTTTCGGCACAGGTGTGTTCAACGGAGATATAGGCATTATTCTTAAGATTGACAATCTCAATCAGAATATGGAGATTTTGTTTGACGACAGGCATGTGGATTATGATTTTTCCATGCTTGACGAGCTTGACCTTGCCTATGCCGTTACGGTCCATAAAAGTCAGGGCTCGGAGTATCCGATAGTGATTTTCCCGCTGTACAGCGCGCCGTCGGTTCTGCTGACGAGAAATCTGTTTTACACGGCGGTCACAAGGGCGCAGAAGATGGTTATTCTGGTGGGAAAAGCCGAGATAGCCGAGCGAATGGTCTCGAATAACAGGCTCGCGCAGAGATATACCTGTCTTAAACAAAGGCTGGAAGATTAAATAAAGATATTTTGGTAGCCCTTTGAAGGCTTGAACCGCTGATTGATTAAAATGAAGAAACTGTTCAGAACCGCGAGAAATATATTTTTTGTGCCCCGGTGCGCTTCGTGCCGGACTTTGCTTGACCCTTTCGGGGCAAATTTAAAATCGGACTGCATGTGCGACCTGTGTCTTGCGGCGTGGAACAACGCGAAATCGGAGCTTTGTCCGGATTGTTCAAAGCCCGCGGCTTTGTGCGGCTGTCTGCCCGAGCTTAAAACAGGCGACAGGCTGGCAAAGCTTGTGTTTTACCGGCCGGAAAAAGAGAAGGTGCAGAACAACGTCATTTACACGATGAAGCATGTTGACGACGTGAGAATATTTGAGTTTGTCGCGGACGAGCTTGCCGTGAGCCTGTGCGGGGTTTTGTCGGAGTTGAATATATGTCCGGACGAATGTGTGTTTACATGGGTCCCGAGACGTGGCAAGGCAATCGCTCAGAACGGATTTGACCAAGGCAGACGTTTGGCAGACCTTCTGGCGAAAACATGCGGAGTAAAATCCGGCGCCGTGCGGCTGTTTGCCCGCAAAGGCGGCAAGGAACAGAAAACGCTCGACGCGAAATCAAGAATTGAAAATGCGAGAAAACATATCCGGATCGCAAGACACTCGGAAGACAGATTTAAAAACAGAAATGTGGTTATTACAGACGACCTTGTCACGACCGCGGCTACTGTCGGTTATGCCGGCGAACTGCTTAAGAAAGCCGGCGCGGCAAGGATTGTGTATGCCGCCGTCGGTAAAACTCCGGATAAGTAAGTCACAAAAAAATCACGAAACGGCGATATTTAGATTTATCCGAACATCATGCGACAGCATTTTTGTATTTGTTTTCGGCAAGTTAATTTAATATTTATAAAATAATAATTGAATTTAATCGCCGGATAATATATAATTACAATGAATAACTGTATAATGCGGTTGTTTTTTTAAAGATTATCGGAAGCGGCAGAGGCTGACGGATTTATAAATTGCCAGGAAAGGCATGGATGTTAAAGTGTTTAAAAATATAATTCTAAGCAGAGATATAGGAATAGACCTCGGAACGGCAACCGTGCTTGTTTACGTGCAGGGCAAGGGTATAGTTATACGCGAACCCGCGGTCGTCGCGATAGATAAAACGACTGACAGAGTTATAAAGGTAGGAAAAGAAGCGCAGGAAATGCTGGGCAGAACTCCCGACAATATAATAGCCATGCGTCCGCTCAAGGACGGGGTGGTCAATCAGTATGAAGTGACGCTGAAAATGCTTCAGTATTTCATCAGACGCGCCTGCGGCAAGACCATTCTCGCGCCCAAAATAATGATAAGCGTTCCTTCCGAAATTTCGGAAGTGGAGGAGAGGGCTATACTTGACGCCGCTGCGGAAGCGGGAGCGAGAAAGACATTTCTTCTGGAGGAGCCGATTGCCGCCGCTATCGGCGCCGGACTTACCATTAATACGCCTATCGGCAATATGATAGTGGATATTGGCGGAGGCGTTACCGAAATTGCCGTGATCTCCCTTGGCGGGATTGTCGTTTCAAAATCCATAAAAATAGGCGGAGACCAGTTCGACGAGGCAATAGTGCAGTATGTCAGGGAAAACTATAATGTGCTTATAGGGGAAAGAACCGCGGAAAATATAAAAATACGCATAGGCGAGGTGTATGAACACAGCGAAGCAAGACTTGTCGAGGTCAAGGGCAGAGATCTGATTCAGGGAATGCCCAAAATAATTACTCTCAGCTCAAAGGAAATGATAGGCGCCACGTTCAGCCCCATGACCGCATTGATAGACAGTATATGCGACGTTATCGAAAGAACGCCTCCCGAACTTGTGGGAGACATTCTGCACAACGGTATAGTGCTCGCCGGAGGGGGAAGTATGCTCGGAGGGCTTGACCGCCTGATTGAGAGAGTTACGGGTATTCGTACATATGTCGCCAAAAACCCCGGAGCGTGCGTCGCCTTAGGCACGGGAAAGAAGCTGGCCGCGATGAACAGGATGCCGGACGGTTTTTCCCGGGAAAAGCAGGTAAAGTCATGATTTTTAATTATCCGAAAGAGGTACTGTTGTATGAGTTATATTGTAAAGGGATATAAACCCGAAAAGCTGTTTAATATATTTGAGGATATCTGCAAAATTCCCCGCGGTTCAGGAAACGAGCGGGGAATTGCCCGTTATATCATGGATTTTGCAAAAAACAGGGGACTTGAATGTATTTCGGACGAAGCCGGCAATGTTTTTGTGAGAAAGCCCGGAAAGGGCGCGTCAACCCACGGTCCGGTGTTGCTGCAGGGGCATATGGATATGGTCTGTGAAAAGAACGCGGATATTGTACACGACTTTGAAAAAGACCCGCTGGAGCTTTATGTCAAAGACGGATATCTGTCGGCGCGCGGGACAACGCTTGGCGCGGATGACGGAATCGCCATAGCCATGATGCTTGCGCTGCTCGACGAGGAAACGGTTCCGCTTGAACTGCTGTTTACCGTCGAGGAGGAGACCGGGCTTGCCGGGGCAAAATTATTCGACTGTTCCGTAATAAAGGCAAAGAGCATGGTAAATATCGACAGCGAGGAGGAAAGCATAGTTACGGCAGGTTGCGCCGGAGGGGCGCGCACCGACATCAGTCTGCCTTTATCAAAAGTTGATTGTGAAGACGGGGCGCAACTTTTTACGGTAAAAATATCCGGACTCGCGGGCGGTCATTCCGGCACCGATATAAATTCGGGCAGAATGAGCGCGGTCGCGCTGACGGGAATGATGCTACCGTATCTATATGCTCAATGTCCTTTCAATATTGTATCTGTCACATGTGACGGAAAAGACAACGCCATAGCGAGAGAATGTGCTTTTACAGTTTACTGTCCGGACCCTGACCGGCTGAAAGCGTCCGTGCGCACGGCTGAATCCGAACTGAAAAAAACGCTGTGCGCCAATGACTCGGATTTTTCTGTCAGTTGTAACCCTGAGGATTTAAAATACGGAGATAAAGCCGCGCGAAAAATGTGCGACAGCTTGACTACCAAGAAAGTCATAGATATTTTGGGACTGTCGAAAACAGGCGCGCTTAAGATGAGCAATCAGATACCGGGACTTGTCGAACATTCCCAAAATCTTGGTATTGTAAAAACTTTTGAAAACGAAATCGTATTTTCCTTTTCTACCCGTTCCTCGCTTGAATTTCAGCTTGATATCTCCTGCCGTGAGCTTGATATTCTTGCCGATTTGACGGGAGCCGAGATAACACACCGTTCGCGCTATCCCGGTTGGGAGTATAATCAAAAGTCCTCTATCCGCGAAAAATATATTAAAGCCTATCAGAAGCTTTACGGAAAAGAGCTTTCCGTAAGCGTTATTCACGCGGGACTGGAATGCGGTATTTTTGCCGCAAAAATTAAAAATATGGACATCATTTCGGTCGGTCCGGATATTTTGGATATTCACTCGCCTTCCGAAAGACTTGATCTTTTATCCTGCGAAAGAGTCTGGAACACCTTGGTTTCGGTCTTGTCCGAATAATATGAAGAACATTTAATAAATGTTAAAACTCAATTAAAAAGAGTGTAATAGCTTACGATTTTTAATATAATTTGTAAATTTTTTCATTTGAAAAAAACTGACTTGACAATTTTTTGTTTTTGAGTTATAATTATAATACAATATAATACTATAAAAATGTTAGCCATGTAAAATAATTTATGCAAAATTTATTGTTGCCTTTTTATATTTAAGCCCGAAGACTTTGGTCGCGGATAAGATTGACAGAGAGATTTGGAGGGGTTAGAGTTAAAAACGGTTTCGGAATTTGTATAAATATTTGAGATTGAATTACGTTGTCTGTAAAAGTGACGTAATGTTTTTGATTTTTGCAATTTATATTTTATATAAATTTTATATAAGTATAAAAATATTCAGAAAAGGAGAAAATTTATGAAATTTGCAAAAATTATCAGTCTGTTGCTCTGTGTCGTAATGCTGGCGTCAGTGTTTGCAGGTTGCGCAAACGGGGATAATGAGGGTGATGAAGGTCAGTCAAACTCTTCTGCGACCGGCGGAACCGAGGACGGAACAAAATCGGAAGTCGATTTGGCTATCGAAGAGATTGAGAAAAACGCGACCGACATGTCCGATCAGTCTTTTTATATACTTGCCAGGGACGGTATTGAAGAATCTTTTTATATTGAGAGCGACTCGAGCGACCCTCTTGATCAGGGAGTGTTTGAAAGAAACATCGCGTTTCAGGATGCTTTCGGCATAGAAGTCCAGGTCAAGACTTTGCCTGACGCGGAATATGCCGATGCTCTTTCACAAGACGTCAGGGCAAACAAGGAATTTACACTGAGCTTTGGGCATACCGATAACGCTATCACATATGCGCAAAGCGGACTTCTGTATAATTTCCTCTCAATGCCTCATCTTAATCTTGAAGCATCTTGGTGGGACAAGGGAACGGCGTCGTTCAACATCGCCGACAGCGTTTGGTTCATGAACGGTTCGTTCAACACCGATGACGACGACTGTACATATGTACTGCTTTTCAACAAGAAGTTGTATAATAATTATTTCGCGGGAGCGGAAAAAACCTTTTACGATGTCGTAAATGACAAAGAGTGGACTCTTGATTATTTTAATACCGTAACCCAGAATGTTTCGACCGAGAACGGCGACGGAAAATGGGATGAAAACGACACCTACGGATTTGTTACCACATGGGAGTACGGAACCACGTTTTTCTATGGTTCCGGTCTTAACTATGTAATATGTGAGGAAGGTAAGGACCCCTATATAGCATTTGAGGAAGGTTCTATGGAAAAGGCAAGTCAGCTGCTTGACAAGGTCCTTGATATTTATTACACAAACAATGCTACATACTGGGCTCCCGGCGGAGAAGAAAAGCTCGGACTTACGGCGTTTACCGAGGGAAGGGCGCTGTTCTACGGCGAGGTTGTATCCTATATTCAGGAAGCTAACAGCACTATGACCGATGATTTCGGCGTGCTTCCTATTCCGAAATACGATACCGCCCAGGAAAATTACATCACATGGACTCACGGCATAAGCTCTTCCATGACTATCGTCAATCACGTGGAAGACGCCGATAAACTCGGCACTCTCATTGAGGCTTTCGCGGTTTACTCCGCAAAATATGTAACCCCCGCTTATTATGACACGGTTCTTCAGAGAAAAGCCATAAGGGACGAGGAATCCGGTCCTATGCTTGATTTGATATTTGCCGGACGTACGTACGACCTGGCGATGTATATGGGCAATCTTGGTTTGACAAACGTATTTAAGACCTGCGTTAACGACAACAAAAACACGCTGTCTTCCGATTTTGCCAGAGTCTCCAAAACTGCTCAGAGAACGCTCACAAACGTGATTAAGAATTTTGAAAAACTGAAGTGACAGATAAGTATAAAAATTAAAAATTAAAAATTAAATTTTACCGAAAATCGGCAAAGAGCAATCTTGACGTGTGTTGGGAATGCTTTTTGCCGACTTTTCAATTGCAATTGGTTTTTATTATAAGTTTGAAATTTAAAATGATTTTTATATTGCAATACCGCGTGTTTTTGGAACGTAGCTTTTTAACTTTGTAAAAAATATACATAATTTAAATTATTTTATTTTAAATTGTCTGCCATTTGCCGATTTTTTATAATATTATCTTTTTGTATTGACAAATAATTCAAAATGTATTATAATGTTTAACGGGAGTTAGATATAGCTAACTCGATTGGTTTATGAATTAATACAATAAATTATGAAAGGAAATTATATATGATTCCGTTGACTTTAGCGGATTCCGGGGAGGAAAATATTATTAAAAAGGTTGGCGGAAACCCCGAAGTAAGGAAGCATCTTGAGGACCTTGGGTTTATTGCCGGAGCAAGCGTTGTTTTGATAAACGAAATCGGCGGCAATGTTATTGTGAACATAAAGGGCTCACGAATTGCCGTAAGCCGGGAAATGGCGCAGAAAATTATGGTTTGATTAAAAAACCGTATTAATTTTAATTTATGCTAAAACGACCCGCCGAGCAAAGCGTTATTGATTTGACTTTAAACCAAAACGTAAACATGCGGTCGCTTTTACGTGAGAAAGGAACATGTATATTTATGAAAACATTGAGACAGGCAAAAATCGGAGACAAAGTCCGTGTGGTTAAACTTCACGGCGAGGGTGCCGTTAAACGCCGCATTATGGATATGGGAATTACAAAAGGCGTGGAAATAACCGTGCGGAAAGTAGCGCCTCTGGGAGATCCGATTGAAATTTCCATCAGAGGTTATGAACTTTCAATTCGCAAAGCGGACGCTGAGATGATTGAAATTGAGTAAGTCATTTATTGATTTATTTTGTCGGCTTGAGTTAGTCTAAACTTACCGACAATGGACATTGAAACAGATAATATAATTATCATATGAAAGGAATCGCGCATGAACATTAGAATTGCCCTTGTGGGAAATCCAAATTCCGGTAAGACCACACTGTTTAACTCGCTTACCGGGTCAAATCAGTTTGTCGGCAACTGGCCCGGTGTAACTGTGGAGAAAAAAGAGGGGAAACTGAAGCGTCGTCAGGACGTGACGGTGACTGACCTTCCCGGTATCTATTCGCTTTCGCCTTATACGCTTGAAGAAGTTATCTCGAGAAATTACCTGATAAACGAACGTCCGGACGCGATATTGAACATAGTTGACGGTTCAAACCTTGAACGCAACCTGTATCTTACCACACAGCTGACCGAGCTCGGCATTCCCGTGGTGGTGGCGGTCAACATGATGGACATAGTTGAAAAAAACGGGGACAAGATAAACACAAATGAGCTTTCAAGACAGCTTGGATGTCAGGTGGTGGAAATTTCCGCGCTTAAGGGAAAAGGCATCGCGGAAGCGGCGGAGGCGGCAATATTCGCGGCTCAAAATACTAAAACCGTTCCCATGCATACGTTTTCGGGTCCTGTGGAACATGCTTTGGCGCACATTGAAGAGGCGGCTTTGCATGATTTGCCGGAAAACAGCCAGCGTTGGTATGCCATAAAGATTTTTGAACGCGACAAAAAGGTCCTCGAGTCGCTGTCGATTGCCCCGGAGGTGCTGGAGCATATTGAGCAGGATATAAAGAATGTGGAAAATGAGCTTGACGACGACGCGGAAAGTATAATAACAAACGAACGGTACGTATACATAAGCTCGATTATCAAGGGATGCTGCAAGAAGAAAAATCCCGGCGGGCTTTCGGTATCCGATAAGATAGACAAGGTCGTTACCAACCGCTTTGCCGCCCTGCCTATCTTTGCCGCCGTCATGTTTCTGGTGTACTTCATCTCGGTGACGACAATAGGAACATGGGCTACCGATTGGACAAACGACGGTCTGTTCGGAGACGGCTGGCACCTGTTCGGAATAGGAAGCGGGGAGTATTCGGACGATATGACCGAATACGCAAAAAGCAACATCTGGACAGATGAGCTGAAAGCTGCCGTAAGCAGTGCCGTTGACGCCGATATCGTCGGGGCGGAGGATATTATGACCGCGATTGAGGAAGAAGACTTCGACGCTTTTGATGAAAGCTATGCCTCGTATTCCGACGCGCTTGCGGAGGGCGGATATGATATATCCGGAATAGTTGACGGCGCGATGGAAAACGCGCCGGATACCGCCGATTACGGCGTCTGGGTTCCGGGCATCCCGGTTTTGGCGGAGCGGGGTCTTTCCGCGGCAAACGCCCCGGATTGGCTTAACAGCCTTATAATAGACGGCATTATAGGCGGCGTCGGAGACGTTCTCGGATTTGTACCGCAGATGCTTGTATTGTTTATCCTTCTCGCGTTTCTTGAGTCATGCGGTTACATGGCGCGTATAGCGTTTGTAATGGATCGTATATTCCGTAAATTCGGACTGTCCGGCAAGTCCTTTATTCCGATGCTTATCGGAACAGGCTGCGGAGTGCCCGGCGTTATGGCGTCACGCACTATTGAGAATGAACGCGACAGGCGTATGACGATAATGACAACCACATTCATACCGTGCGGGGCAAAGATTCCGATAATCGGTCTTGTAGCCGCCGCATTGTTCGGAAACGCATGGTGGGTTGCGCCCAGCGCATACTTTATCGGCGTAGCGGCGATTGTTATATCGGGGATTATCCTGAAAAAAACAAAGCTCTTTTCCGGCGATCCCGCGCCGTTTGTAATGGAGCTTCCCGCGTATCACTGGCCTACCTTTGGCAATATTATGAGAAGTATGTGGGAGCGCGGATATTCTTTTATCAGAAAAGCCGGGACAATTATATTGCTCTCTTCTATCGTGATTTGGGCAACCTCCTGCTTCGGAGTAATAGACGGAAGATTTGTATTTGACTCGGAAATGGAGCTTGAAAGCAGTATTCTCGGCATAATCGGAGGAGTAGTAAGCTACATATTCATTCCTCTCGGGTTCGGCAACATCAAAGCAACAATTGCCACGGTAATGGGGCTCGTTGCCAAAGAAGAGGTTGTGGGTGTGTTCGGCGTGCTTGACTTTGAGAGCATGACACAGCTTGCCGCGTACTCGTTCCTGATCTTTAATCTGCTTTGCGCGCCCTGCTTTGCCGCGATCGGAGCGATAAAGAGGGAGATGAACTCGGCAAAATGGACATGGTTTGCAATAGGATATCAGTGTCTGTTCGCGTATACGATCTCTCTTATTGTATATCAGCTCGGCAATTTGTTCACCGGAAACGGAAATGTAATAGGTTCCATAGTGGCGTTTGCGCTTGTGGTGTTTATGATGTTCATGCTCTTCCGCCCGGCAAAAAAGCCCGAAATGAAAAAAGCAACCCACTGATACAATTGAGGGATGAAGCTTACGTGAATCTGAAAAAAACCGAAAAATTCCGGTGCATAAAGGCTTTGCGGCAATCTGCGTTCGGATAAGAAAGGAGAATGAGCGTGGAATACATACCTACTATCATTATTTGCGCGGTTCTGGCTGCCATTGTTATTTGTATTATAGTATCGATGATAAAACGCAAAAAGAAAGGTCAGTCAAGCTGCGGCTGCAATTGCTCGGGATGTGCCTCGGGCTGCGGCTGTCACGGTACGGATAATACAGGGTCGGAAAAGACCGGAAAAGAAGGCAGGACAAAACTGTCATAAAAATAATAGAACACCCGGAAACATACATATTTTCAGACTTTATTGTGTTTGAAAACAGTATGAAGTTCCGGTTGTTCTTTTTTTAAAGATTTATATTATTTACGGACGGTTTCTTTACCGAAGTACTCCGAAATCAAAGGATGGCGTCCGCAGCTTCTTGATTTTGATTCGGTGCAGAAACAATACGGCGCGTGCGCTTCACATTTCGGGACAAGATATTCCCCGAGCGCCGGCTCGACGCGATAAACCTCCTCAGCCATTTTTTTTGCAAGCTCGCGTATTTCCCACTGAGCGCAGGCGCAAAGTCTTTCGTTGCAAAAATGAATAAATTCGCGCAGATTCATCTTCACGCATATTTCGGAACAGCACGCGTTGGGCAAAAGCATTCTTGCGTCTTCTGCTTTGATACCCATATCAATGAGCTCTGAGTAGGCTTGTTTTATACTTTCGATTACCTCATTATATCTCTTGCTTGCGGTTTCGTTTTTAGCGATGCTCGCGGGAGTCACAAATTCAAAACCGTCTTCCTCGCAATACCTCTGTGACCGCTGCGCATAGCTTGCCATTCTGTGTCTTACAAGCTGATGTGTAAGCGCCCGGCTTACTCCGGAAATTTTAAAAGTAAAATCGGCAAATTCAAGTACACTGTGATGACCGCTTTTGTAGCAGTGTTTCATTATTTTGCCGCCTGTCGGCTGACTGTCATAGCACGTACTTGCCGCTTTTTCAATTGCCTCCACGGGGTTTTTAGTATAATTTATCAATTCTACTTTCATATATGTAAGACGCCTTTCTGTTGGGAAATAAGATTTTTGCAAAGCCTTGTAAATTTATGTGTTTTATTAATTATAACATGTCCGAGAAAAATTGTCAACAGCGCCGGGTTATATTCTTGACACCTGTGGCTGCATGTGATATAATGTATGGCATAATGTACGTTAGTTACGATAATGTTTATTTTCTGCATTTGCATACAGCGTACAGAAAACAGGAGAATAATGATTTACCTGCCGTATGCGAGCGCGCGGATAAAAGGTGATTATTATAATGTGCGCAAATACGGTGAAAAACGGTACATTTAAACAAATTGCAACGGCTTAAATCCGATAAGATCCGGAAATACTTTGCAAAGAAAGGAATGATTCCATGGAGAGAAACAACAAAATAAGCGACAGATCCGTTGCGGTAGGAAACGGCAAAATGTGCGCGTTCTTACAGGGCGCGGATATTACCCAGATTTTCGGTCCTGATTATTCCACACTGTCCTTTTTCTCAATGAGATTAAAAGACAAAAACATTTATGTAAAGTCACATCATCTGTACCATTCGCCGGTAAGAGTCCATGAAATTTTTGAGGGTGAAAATAAAATCGGTACTTTGACCGATTGGATAGACTGTGAGGACAATATATTTTACCGCGCGTTTGACCTGAACCGTGAAATCGGTTTCCGGATTCAAACCGGTGCGGATACCGCATGGCTGTCTTCAAGCGAAAATGTATTGTTCACCCCAAAGACCGCCTGCGTATTCTTTTTTTATCCCTCGGGGACGGACGCATACCTCAAAGTATCGGGGAAGAACTGTTCTATGCTGACCGATGAAAGGGGAGCGGAGCTGACGCTTCAGCCCGGAAAAGGCAGGATTGCTTTTGCGACGGCATACAGCGTCGGGGAGTGTGAAGATATTCTTGCCAAATCCACTGACAGCGAAAGTCTGAACAGAACCGTGAAACATTGGAACGCTTTTTTCGACGGTCTTTCGATTTTCGGCAAAATAAAGGACAGCAAGGTGTGCGCGAAGCATCCGGAAGTTTATAAACTGCTTGAGGAAATCGCGCTGGCTATAAAAGTACAGCAGAGTGACACCGGGGCGTATATTGCCGGAGAATTCTACCATTTGTGCTATGTCAGAGATCAGTATTATGTTTCAAGATACCTGATAGCTTTTGAGATGTACGAGGAAGCCAGAAAACTTTTGAGCTATTATTTTGGAGTATTTAAAAAATACGGTCACATCAAAAACGCGCAGGACCTTGCAATGAGAGGCGTTTTTCACGAGCATGAAAATGACAGCGCCGAAATTACCTCGTGTCTTATCCTTCAGGCGTTTGATTATTACAAAGCCACAAAGGACAAAGACTTTATTGATGAAATAATGCCTATGCTTCTGTGGGCAAACGGCTTGCAGAACAGCGGCATACATAATAATATGTTGTCTTTCAACGGCGACGAGACGTATGTGGCGGGAGGTCTTTTGCCCAGGACCTGTCTGAACGACGGAAGCAGCGAAGCTACCTTTTTGTATATTGAAAGCGAGAAAGCTTTGCTTTCCTATCTGAATCAAAACGCGCCCGGTCTGATAAAGCCCGAATGGGAAAACAACTACAGTACGGTTAAAAATTCTTTTCTTGACAACTTTTTCAACGGAAAAATTATAATCACGAACAATCCGAAGAGAAGAGACCGGCTGATTTACGCCGAGACACGCAAGGGAGTATGCGAGGACTGCGGAAGTTTTTCACAGCTGTACAACAGCGGGGAATATTACGTATGTCCAGCCTGTCTGAAACAAAAAAGAGAGAAAAAAACACGGGATATATACAGTGTCAATGCCGTTGCGCTGACTATGCTTTTTATTGACAACGATACGGTGCCGCGTGAAATTCTGAAATCTCAGGTCAAAGAAATTGAAGACCGTATACGGAGTTTTTCCGGGCGTGCCGTCGGGTATGAATACGGTATGCTGCTCGACGCTAAAATTAAATTCGGCGATAATGACGCCGAACAATGGCTTGAAACAATGATAGACATTGTAGACGAGAGCGGGGTATATTCCGAGTATTACGACAACGGAAGACCCACAGGCTGCAGCTACCGTCCATGGGAAAGCGCAGTCAATGCCGAAGCGATTCTCAGGTATATTCGCTTTTGTGAAAACAAATGAGGATAAGAGGATGAACTCATAGCAATATGGGCGAAAGTTTTTTGTGACAGTATTCAGCCAGATTGCCGACGGGCTCCGTCATTCCAGAATTAAGCCAGAAAATCACGATATTCAGAAATCCGCCGCCCCAGATAAGTCTGCTATACCGTTCTTTTTCTCCAAAGTCGTTTTGCTCCATGATGATTTTGTTGAAAGATGAATAAAACATACCGTAATAATCCTCTTTTGATACGAGACTGAAAAAATCGGCATTGTCTTTTATGATTTTAAAGACATTTTCGTACCATTCGATACTGAGTTTTTTTGAAAAGGGTGAGCCGAGGCGTGTCGTAATTTCATCTAAAGCCGAATACAATACCCGGTAGAAAACATCGTCCTTTGAACTGTAATTGGAATAAAATCCTGTTCTTGAAAATCCGGCTTTTCTGCAGATTTCACTTATAGTTATGTCGGCATAGCTCTTTTCTTTCAAAAGCAGCACAAGAGCCTCCTGTATGCTTTCTCTTAAAGTGTTATTAAGCGTTTTGTTGTGACGGTTTAATCCGCTCATTCTGTCACCGCTCATTACATAATCCTCTTTTTTGTAATATCCGTAAAATCTTTGATTGACAAATCAATTCATGTGTAGTATAATAACAGTAGTTACAGTTGTCATCACTGTAATTATACAGGCTTATTTAAAAATTGTCAATATCAAAGGAGACAAGTTATGAAAAAAAGTGTTATAAAGGTTCTTTGCCTTACCTTTGTCGTAATTATGGTTTTCTCTCTGGTGAGCTGCGACAAATCCGAAAGCATCAAAAAGGCGTTTGAAGATGAAGGATATACGGTATCCTCCGTGTCGGCTGACGATTCTGTGGTAATGGGTGTTATAAAGACAATGCTGACCGATGAACAGATTGAAAGACTGGACAGCTATGAAATCATTTCCTGTGTCAACGGTCTTAACATTGCCATCATTGTAAAGTGTCCGTCTTCCGGAGATATTAAAGATTTCCTTACTGTAGAGGACGAGGACGGAAAGAAAGATACTTCCGCTTACGACGACGCTAAAGACGACGGAACAATCAACGGCAATTGCATCATTTTCACGTTAAGCAGCAAAGCAAAGGAAATATTCGAAAAGGCATAATTTTTCCGGATACATTTTATCATTCATATACGTTTTGTATGTTTGGCGAGGTGCGATAATAAGTATAAAGATTTTATCTGACGTATGATGACAACGGTAAGCCATGATAAGTGATAACCCCGAAAGCATAAAAATGTATAGAAAGACCGGTCGCGCGGAATTTAAATCAGTGCGACCGGTTTTTGTCTTATATGTATTAAATCGGATTGTACTGAAAAAGCTATCTTGTTTTTTAAGTTCATTTCAATTTACGCCTTTTCTGTCTTCAATGCCGCAAATAAATTTAAATATACAGTCAGGAGGAACCGAAATGATTGATTTCTCAAATATTGAAAAATACAAAGAAAATAACAGAATTGAAGCAAAAAAAGCTCTCGGCGGTCTGCCTCAAAGTATTTGGGAAACATATTCGGCGTTTGCCAACACATTGGGCGGCATTATTCTGCTCGGCGTTGAGGAACATTCCGATAAAACTCTTCATCCCATAAATCTGCCTGACCCTGAAAAGCTTATCAATGATTTTTGGGACGGCTTAAACGATTCAAACAAAGTCAGCGCAAATATTCTTTCAGAAAAAGATGTAACCGTTGAAAAAGTAGACGGCAAGCGCATTGTCGCGATTCGTGTACCTCGCGCTCATCGAAATGATAAACCTGTATTTATTGACGGAAATCCGCTGTCGGGAAGTTATCGCCGCAACGGTGAAGGTGATTATAAATGCACAAAAGAAGAAGTACAAACGATGTTGCGCGACGCCGCCTTGGAAACACAAGATATGGCGGTGCTTGAAAATATGGGGCTTGAGGTGTTTGATTATGACAGTGTAAAACAATACCGGATTCGTATGAAAGCATGTCGTCCCGGGAACATTGGGGAAAAACCTGAGGACGCGGAATTTCTCCGCGGTGTCGGTGCGGCAGGAAAAGGTAATGACGGCAAGCTTCATCCTACTGCCGCGGGACTTCTGATGTTCGGTTATGAATATGAGATAAAAAAAGAATTTCCGTCATATTTTCTTGATTATCAGGAGCGGATGGATTCCGATACTCATTGTTCAGAGCGTGTTTTTTCTTCGTCGG
Organism: uncultured Clostridia bacterium; assembly: GCA_944381085.1. GTDB lineage: Bacteria > Bacillota > Clostridia > Oscillospirales > CAG-272 > SVTX01. The sequence goes on along the minus strand of CALWJX010000024.1, from coordinate 12,301 downwards.
GAGATTGGAGCGGAAATGTATATGATTTTTATTTTCGCGTTTACAACAATATTACTGAGGACGTCAAAGGCAATATTGATGATGCCCCTGTTCACGAAGCTTTGCGTGAGGCGCTGGCTAACTGTATTATCAACGCGGATTATTATGGAAAACAAGGAATTTCAATTATAAAAAAGAAAGACATCATAACTTTTTCCAACCCCGGCGGATTCCGTATCGACGTTGAAACCGCAAAGAGCGGCGGCATCTCCGACCCTCGAAACAGCGCGCTTGTCAAAATGTTCAATATTATTGACATCGGCGAGAGCTCTGGCAGCGGTATTCCCAATATTTTCTCGGTCTGGAAAAATCAAGGCTGGGACGCTCCGGCAATTATCGAGAGCTTTGACCCCGACAGGATTATTTTAACGTTGCCAATCGGCAAAAGCGTTGAAAATAAAACCAAGATAGATGAAAATAAAAAATCAGCATCAAATGCCGACGCGCACAAACAGGCGGTTATTTACTATCTTACGGATAACGTTTACGCAAAAAGTACCGATATTGCCGAATTACTCGGCTTAAAGTCCGCAAGGGTAAAAGAAATACTTTCGGAAATGATAAACGAAGAAATTATCGTTTCCGAGGGAAGCGGCGAAAACAGAATTTATAAACTTAAAGCATAAGAGATCACATAATAACGATTCAGCCGGCAAAGAGTCAGAACACTCATTTCAATTTTTCATTATAAAACTTTGGAAATCATCAAAAACACGGTATTTTTCTTCAGATTCACTTGTATCCACTATTATCTGTAAAAATAAATTATTTTCCAATAAAATGTATAAATCACCCGTAATATTTTTCTCGGCTTCAATAATTTGAGAGTTAGTTAATATTGAATAATAATTCTTTACCGCCTCATCAAAAATTGAATCACCCGGAATATCCCAATTAAAATTATCAGGATTAATATCTTTTTTACATCTATAAATATCCTCACCAGAGATAATAACTTTATTATTTTTTAATATTCTGAAAAACGACTGAATATGTATAAATATATTTTTATTATTATTACTGATTTCAATACATATTAAATCGCAAACCCTGCTTATATTATTTATTTTCCCGCCAATTATTTGTGTTAATAAATTTTCAACCATAAAGCATTCCTTTCATATTGAAATATGCAAATAATCAGAAATGTAAATGTTTTCATACGGATTTTTATATTACTCTGTCTATAATTATAATAGAATCAAAAATTTCTTCAAACCTTTTTCCCAAAATAAGAAAATTTTTTAAATCCGACAATTTAACAAAGGTCAAATCTTCGTAGGCTTTTCCTATGTCACATCCGGTAATACATTCTCCTTCAAAATGTGCAAAAATGCAAAACAACTGTGAATTGTATGAAAATTGTATTTCATTTCCTCTCAGCAGTGTTTCACACATTTCTTCCATAGATTTAAAACTTTTCATATTATTCATCCTTTGATATAATAATCATTACAGAGTCCGTTGGCAAGCCGATAGTATTTTTCTTCATATTATTTAGCATAATTAATGTGATATGCCACAGTATACCCTTATCTATATTTTGAATTTTTCATGCCCTTCTCCATATTTTTTCCATACACCGAATCGGAAGCAAACAGTATGCACAAAGTTCTCCCAGTGTGTATATAAATAATATAATGAATTTTTAGGGATTTGTTCATCAATTGGAAATTCGATATCTACTTTATTACCCATATATATGAGTTTGTCCGTTGGATATTTATCGTGCGTTTCAAAGAAATGATAACGATATAAAAGTTCCTTATCTACCGGAAGAAAAACAGAATTTTGTAACAAAAGATTTAAATCTTCAGTCAAAGTTTCACCCAAGTATAGCAGAATATATGCGTCAACATAGTTTGTCCGCGTTGATTGTTTTTCTATATTGTAACAATATATCAACGCATATTTACCTGCGATACCTAAAGATTCAGCTTCTTCTCCTGTTATTTTGTAGGCGTAAATATCACCCATTTTCCAATTCTTTGACCCGGGATTACTATAGTCAATTTTCTTTCTTACAGGCTTTATAGGCTCAGATTCAAGTAGTTTTTCTATAACTTCGTAAATTAGCTCCGCATCTCTTTCGTCAAATGCAGCCTGTATTTCCTCCGGTTTTAGTTCTTTTAAGTATTTTCTGCTTTTCTCGTCTATAAATCCGCTTTTCAATCCATTCCAATACAATGTCATATTCAACACTATATATAGGTCTGGTTCTTCCGAGTACTGCTCGCTTAATTTTTTTCGAACTGTATTAAGCGCCGGTTTCTTTCCTTTTTCTTCGCAATAGTCCTCATACAGCTCGCATACATCAAGACTTACGCTGTTTGTATCAAAAAAATCCTGTATTTCCATATTCTCTCCCCCAATATAAGTGTCGTTTAGGATACCTTTTGCTCGTTTATTTATTTTGGGATTACGACAATATTTCTGTCACGCTATAATTACGAAAATTTTAGCTTACGATGGTCATTCATCTTTATTAGGAGGTTGACCACGGCGCTTTTTTATCCACTTGCTATACCTTTTGTTATCGGTTAATGTTAATAATAATAAGTATTATAACTAAGCCCAATATAAAACAGATATTTCTAATAGTCAACAAAGCATATAGTCTATTTCTGTCTCGCTTCAACTCTTTATATCCCGTATCATTTTTTATATCAATCTTTCTTGTATCTACCTCCATAATAGTATTATGTTTTTTAATGCTGTTTTTATTTAATTTCGATTTTTCTTTTTTAACTCCATATGTTTGAGTTAGAAATGGGTATCTTAATGGAATACTGTATCTTCCTTCGCCTATCCACCCTGCATCATATACAAAATACTCTTTTTCCTGAGGCATGCCCTTTTCAAAATAATAAACACATACTTTACAATCAAAAACATGCAATCCTTTCTTACTCATTTCCTTCAACCATTTTTCCAATAAAAAATACAAACAAGAAGGACATATTCTGAACTTTTTAATTGTTTTTTTATTTTTTTCCATGTTTACCTCGCGATACTCCATAGAGAACAACTATATTTTTATGACGTGTATATCGACCGATGTATGCAGGCAGCATTTCTTTATGTCCAATCCTTCGGCGCTGTTCCGGTAATGTTACGGAACACTCTGGAGAAGTAGAGGCTGTCCTTGAAGCCGCACATCCACGCGATTTCCTGAACCGACAGACCCGAGCGGGAACGAAGGTGCAGAAGACGCTTGGCATGTTCGATTCTTGTCATGGACAGGCGCTGCAGCGGCGTATAACCCGTTTCTCTTTCAAACAGCCGCCTGAAGTAGTCTTCGTTTAAAGGTATCTTCGCCTGTGTCTCGCTGAAGTTGTAGTTCGGATTGGAGAAATTTGCGATGATTTCGTCAATTGCGAAAGCCACATACCTGTTGGAGGGCTTTTCTTTGACAAAAGAAACAATATAACAAAAAAGTATGTTGTACAAATTATCGACGATTTCGCGGTAATTGCCGCGTTTGAGCTGGTATTCACGATACAGTATCTCGGTTACGCTGAGAAAATCGTTGTTTTCGCTGTCATGAAATTTCAGCAAGTGCCGGAAGGGAAAAGCGCTGTCTTCAAATTCATAATGATAATTCTGGAATCCGTTTTCCGCCCGGTCGGAATGCTCGGTAAGGGGCGGGATGACAAACACATCGCCTTCAGAGAACGGCACGGTTTCTCCCGCGATATCCACAAACCCGTTTCCTTGGGTATAATATACCACCTCCCAGAATTCGTGACTGTGGATGCTGAAGTACTTTATAGGCTCATGCAGTTTTCCCGCATATTTCACTTTGGTCATGCGAATCCCTCCTTTAAGTAAAAGTATAGCAAATAAATATATCCGTGTCAAGATGTGATGCGATAAAAAAAGTAGGAATTGTCCATAGCTAAGTCTGTTTTGTGTATTCAAATACCGATTTCGGGTAGTTATAATTAAAGAAAAATAATGCCGGATAACTCCGTAAAGCAAACATATAATCATCCCGTCGGATTGCTCTTAGGCTCGGCATTAACGCCTGTCGCAGGCAAATTAATTCGGTTTATAATTTACAATAAAAAGGAGGTACCTTTATATGTCAACCATGACCCGTGAGGAGATGCTGAAGTTTCTTGAGGAAAACGACGGTCTTCTCAACCTGCAACCTATATTTATCCCCCGCCGCTTCTGCAAGCCGGGATATCGTCTGCGTCTGCACCCGGACGATTACTATGCCTTCGGCATGGAGCGGGGCGCCATCAAGGAAAGGTGGTTCTCGTCGGTCATCTGCGCCATGAACGGCGATAAGGCAAAACCGGACGAAGGTCTGAGTTATGTCAACATTGACGGCAACCCCGACCACAAGGTGTCTCTCAAGGATTTTGTCGATACCCTCGGCGCCGACCTCATCGGTCAGGAGCTGTTCGACCGGTACGGCACATGGCCTATGTATTCAAAATTTTTCGATTATTCCGACCCGTTGTTCCACCACCTGCATCTGGGCTTTGAGGACGCCGCGCGAGTGGGCAAATTGGGCAAACCGGAAGCCTACTACTATTCGCCGCAAATGAACAATTATGCCGGCAATTTCCCTCATACATACTTCGGTTTTGCCCCGGACGTGACCAAGGAAGAGGTCAGAGAGCGGCTGCTTCACTTCACCGAGGCGGACACCCGGATCACCGAGCTGTCCCGTGCTTACCGTATTCAGCTGGGTACCGGCTGGTACACCGCGCCCGGCGTCATACACGCTCCCGGTTCTTATCTGACATATGAGCCGCAGTGGAACAGCGACGTCAACTCCGTATTTGAAAATGTGGTGAACGGCGAGATATTCGGTCAGTCTTTCCTGGATGAAAACCTGCCGCCCGAGGACATGGGCAATGTGGACAAGGTCATGAGTCTGCTTGACTGGGAAAAGAATGTGGACCCGGACTACCGAAAACACTATTTCCGTCCCCCTGTAACTCTCACCGAGGATGAGAATCACATTCAGAAGCAGGTGGTTTATGGAAATCCCTACATCGCCGCGCGTGAGCTGACGGTTTTGCCCGGCAAAACCGTAACCGTCCGCGACGAATCCGCCTATGGGTTTATCATTGTGCAGGGCTATGGGCGCATTCAGAACCATGACGCGGCTACCGCCACCATGCTTCGTTTCGGACAGTTCAGTCAGGACGAGTTTTTCGTAAGCGCGGACAGGGCAGCCAATGGTGTCACATTTGAAAACCACAGCAAATGCGAGCCGCTGGTACTGCTCAAGCATTATCCGTCCAGAGAGGGGTATACACCCGCCGAAAGATAAATGTCTTTGAGTCCGTAACCGGATGCCATGCGCCGGACGGTTTACTTCCGCCCCCCCTTCGTGTCAACGTGACCGGGAAAAAACGTGAAAGCGCGGAATAATGAGCACCGTCCGGAACAAATAGAGATAAAAATATATAAGCCTCCCCGAATAATAACAAAACCGGCAAAGGAGCTGAAACGATATGAAATAAACAGACTTTATCCGATATAAGGGTCTGTCGGCAAATGAGACCCTGAATGCCTGCGGCATTCCCTTCGATGTGGAGCGCCGTGACGGTACAGTGCGCAAGCTTGAGGGCAACCATGTTCTGCTTGAGGGACAATTCGAGACGCTGTATTTTCTCGGAATGTCCACTGACAGCTGGCAGTGCTCCGAGTGGTGGGCGCAGACCGAGGTGCTGTATGACGCTTCCATACGTCTGTTCTTCGGAGACAGGGTGGGGCGCATCCGCATTGTCTTCGACGACCGAAGCGAGGAACTGATTTCGGTTATTTTCGGCGTCAACGCCTTCAACTATAATCTGTACTTCCGTCCGTTGCCCCACGAGGGAAATCTGATGAGCTTCGGCGCTCCGTATGACGAGCCCTTCCGTTCGGACCCGAAAGCAAAAGCTCTGCTTGACGCGGCCCTATGCATGACCGAGAACACGGATCCCGCGGCGGAGAAAATGACCAAATGGGTGTTTGCATATAAACCCCGTTCCGATAAACGTATCGTCAAAATAGAATGGTTCAAGGAAGAGGGCAAGCGGGCAGATTTTGTCATTTCCGGCATTACCGGAGTTCCCGCCGGAACCGCGGATGAAACGGGGCTTTCCGCTGTGGATCGTTATTTCTTCCTTAGCAAGGCGTGGTCGGCTCCGGTGGATGCCTTGAAGCGCAGAGTATACCAGTATTTGGACGAAATTCCCGCCTCCGTCGAGCTTTTGGACGTGCCTGACTTTGACGCTCCGGACGTGCGTTTTTATAATGAGTCCGGGATTGATATTTTTACAAATGTTTACCGCAAGAATATCATGGATATGGCATACCGCAAAGTGACGGACGACGGAATGCCTCACACATCATCCGCGGGCACTGCCGACTTCGGCTGTTACATCGGTTTTGGCACATATGCTTTTCGCGATTCTTACGGATCGCATGTGTGGACAAGAGACATCGGGCGACTGCTTATTGAGCTTTCGGATTGGGGCTACTTTGACCGGGTGAAGATCGCGGTGGATAAGCTGCACGAGATGCTTTATTACCCCTCTGTCCGGTTTAAAATCCCTCACTGGAAGCGTGTGGCTAATCTTATTGCCAAGGATGAGAACGACCTCTTTAACGAGGGCAATGAAAACGACGGACACGCCTCAATTATGATGGCAATATACAACCTCTACCGCAAGGGAGGTGTGGATAAAGCCTGGCTGGAGCAAAACCGCGCGCATCTCAAAGATGCGACGGATTACTACCTGTGGCAGGAGAGCCACCCCGAAGAGTCCGGCTTTGACCGCATCCTGTATTCTCACTCGGAGGCAAGCACTCAGATTGGCGGCGGTTACGATTTGTATTCCAATGTCATTTCACTGACCGCGCTTCGTATGTATGCATGTCTGTTTGAAGTGTTGGAGGATACCGCCTACGTGTCTGAGCTGCGGCGACTTGCCGACAGGCTGGAGCTCGGCGTGAAAGAAATATTTACGCAAAAGCATCTCAAGTACGGTCAGGTATGGACCGACACCACGGACGACTGCTGGACGTATGAGTACAAGCGTTTCTGCGCGCTGCTCATGGCTTCGGATGTAATAACCCTGGACGCCGCGGAGGAACAGCCCGAAATGTTTGAGCAGATGAGCCGCACCATGTCGGCGCAAAAAGAGTTGTATTATAAGCCATACTCCGGGCGACAGATGGGTTACGGTCAGGGATACCTCACAGGGGCTATGCTGATGCTGGATCTGACTGCCGATTATACCGACTGCGTCAACGCCTCAGCAAATCTGTGCTATCACCATACCGATTTGCCCTACATTGTTCCCGAGGGCGTTATCTGCCACGGCTCGGGTCAGTATTGGTACCGCAACAGCGATCTCGGAAACGCGGTCCAGCAGGCGGAAATTATCAAAGAAGCACGCCTTATGGTTGGTGTGGACGATTTGAGCGGCGCCCGCTTTAAGCTGATTCCCCGTTTGCCCTCTACCATGACGGCAATAGAAGTCAAAGACGTGCCCGTAACCGTAAACGGCGAGGTCAGTCGCGTTTCTTTCCGGTATGCAAGGGACAAAAAAGGGGATATTGCCGTTACAGACGGAAATATCACCTACAGTCTTACCATAACGGCAGACCGTAAGCCCGAGTATGTCCGCTTCGGTCCGTTTGCCGGGAATGATATCCGCACAAACGGCAGACTGCTCAAGGTTGCCGGAATTCAGAACGCTTACTACGCCTATGTGGCTTTGTGACAGGAGGTCGCCGTGAGAAAAAGAAAATTTGAGACGGAAGACAAGATTCCGGTCACATTGGACCTCCAGGACGAGAGGGCGTCGGCTTTCGGGCGCGCGGTGGTATTTATGCGTCAGGCATATCCCAATATGGCGCTGATGACCTACGACAACCGGATGGGGCGCGGGGCTGAACATCTGGTGCTTGCCAAGCTGGTAGTGGGAATCGGGCAGGGAACTGCGCGTCAGATGCTGACATACGAAACCTGCGCCGACGAAACCACCGCCGACAACGTGCCGGGGGGATTGCGCAGTCTGACCGTCACAGAGGACGGGCATAAGGTTACCTGCGAGATATACCCCGCCGTACACCCGGACGAGGACGGCTACTTTGGCGCCGCCGCCGTACATATTGTCAGCGACGCTCCCGGCGTCTTTGTCCGGTTCGGCTGCGGAAATATCGCGTTTATGCATACTTCCCCAAATGCCGCCATGAAAGGGGACAGCATTGACTGCGAAGACGGGAGCACACAACTTTACGATGAGGCAGTGACTGTCCGCCGCAAGGAACGCGACTTTATCACTGTTGTCAGGGGTAATTTTGACTTCCGTATATGTGAAAAATGCGACGACAACTCTCCCGACAAATCACCCCGCGGCAGTTACGCCGAGGGTGAGACTGACAATTGCGAGGCGTGGCTGATGCTGGGCTTCTCCACCGACGAGAAAAAGGCGCAAGAGCTTTCGGCGCTCGATCCTGCCGCCGAGATTGCCAAGGTCAAGGCTTATTACAAAAATTTGTTTGAACATCTGTATATTCATACCCCCGACGCGGAACTTGACGAGGCGTTTATGCACGCCTACCTCAATTTGTCTTACTCCTGGGTGTACCCTCTGGGCTGGATTGAGTGCATCCAACACTGGCCTACCATGTTCCATATGGAGCAGACTTGCGCTGAGGAATGGGCGGGACACGCGAACCGTACCCGTGACACATTGCTCTCGCAGCTTCGCTTTATGACGGAGAACGGCTGTATTATAGAAATCAACCCCAACCACACCGCACGACGTGACTGGGGCGGAGATAATCAGTTCTTCTTCCGTGAGGCGCTGCACTACATCCGTATGACGGGAGACATTGACTTCGCACGCCAAATAGAGCCGCATATGGAAAAGATACTGATACAGACCTTCGGGGAATATGACTCCGTCGGAACCGGAATTCTCGGATGGCATACCCAAATCGGAAATCAGGAGGACTTCGAGTCCACACCGGGACACGGCGCCGCGCCCGGATCGGTCGGCGTGCGGATGTTAAAGGAGCTTTCCGAGCTGTATGACATTCTCGCCTCGGCGGGGAACAGTGACATTGACCCGTACCGTGAGAAAGCAAAAAAATATTCCGACTGGGCGGATTATGCTCTGGAACAGTGGAAAAAGCGCATCTGGAAAAAGGATCTGGGGCGCGGCATATGGTTTTCGGATGATTACGGAACAGACCGTCTGGATACGACCTACCACGGAATTTGCTATCCTGTCATATTCGGACAGGTCGATTCATTTGACGCCCAAAGCTCACTTGACCATCTCCTGCACCGCATGACAGGACATGAGGGAGAGGTGTTCCAGTCCAACCACTTCGGCGACCACGCATATAACGCCGTTCCCACCTGGGGTATGCAGGCGGGCAGCAATATGCAGCCGTTTGCAAGTGCCGCCTATGCCAAAATCGGCAAACCGGAGCAGGCAATACGTCCGTTGCGGTTTGTGGCAAGGCGGGTCTGCGGACCGTATCAACGCGGGTCTTTCCCGGAGACGGCTAATGAGAAGCGCTTCGGCTACTTTTCGCCCTCCGCCGGCGTATACGCGCAGGGAATAATTGAGAGTATTTTCGGACTTGACCGCAACCGCGCCGACGGGACGCTTACTCTGTCTCCCTGCTTTCCGAAGAGCTGGGATCACTCCGAGATATGCCTTCCCACTCTGAACATGCAATATCGCAGCTTGGACAACGGATTTACCCTGACTCTCCGCAGCGATATTCCGGAGCGCAAGCTGCTGCGCTGGCGCACCGATTTGCTGAAGACCTCTTCGGTGACCGTCAACGGTTGTCCCGTGGATTGCTCTGTCACATACGAGTGCGGATTCTGCGAGCTCACCGCCGATCTGGGTAACGCCGCCGAGATGACGGTTTGTGTGACCGCTGTCCCCATGGACTTCACCGTCGCGTGTCCCCCGATTGCGGTATGCGGCGATAAATTGCCTATATCCGTAAAGGGTGCTGAGCTTGTCGGTATTATGGACCGCTGCGGCGTCTTTGACGAGAATGGCGCTGTCCGCGCGGATCTGCTGGATGAGTACGAACTATACGGCGACTTCGGATTGGTCAATTTTGCCCGGCGCACATTTGCGGTCAGGGTCAGGTGTGACAATACCGTTGTAACAGTCCCGGTGTCGGTTACCGTCCTGCCCCGGTATCTGTTCCGGGCGGTTTGGTCGGCGGAGGACAGGGCAGTCAGACTCCGTGTGACAAATAATTCGTCCTGTGACATTGAGACCGCTTTGCGTCTTGTCAGCGGCAATATTCAGGCAAAGGCATTACTGACCGCTCCCGCGAAAGGGGATGGAAATATCCTTATTCCTTTTGACGGCACACCCGTTCCGGGCAAAAACCGGGCGCACCTCTGTATTCCCGGGGTATGGAGCGGAGAAATCACCTTTGAGGCTCCGTTGGATAATACTCCGGAGAAGCTTACGCTTCCAAAGTCTCAGGGTATGCCTTATAAAGAATGGAAGGATATAGCATATTTCTCTCACCATGGCTGTACCGTCATCAACCCGGATGCTTTTTTGCAGTCGGTGCCGGATTCGGTAAACATGGATGGGCTTTACTTTCCTCTCAACGGGTATTTTTTCCCTGTTGATACACGCACGCACCGTAAGTTGACTTTGCCCATAGAGCGGAAAGCCAGAAAGCTGTATGTGCTGTTCTGCGCTTTTGCGGACGACCATGAGATCTGCGCTCCGCTGTTTGACGCGGAAATAGAGTGCGAAAAGGGAACTGCATACCTGCCGCCTCTGTACCGCAAGACGCTTTATTTCCCCGGAGACTTTGATTACGGTTTTGCCAATCCCGTTGTCGCGGGATTTTCTACCTATTCGACAGGTGTACCCCGCCCGTCTGTCCTCCCGCCCGTGGGGGAAATTGACTATGAGGATACCACCCCGCCGCTCTACCCGGCGCGAAGCCTGTGGTGCCGAAACCGGACTACAGAAGCCGGAAACGCGGTGTTTAACCTGCTTGAGTTTGATCTCGGCAGAATTGAAAATATTAAGACCCTGACATTTATCGCAAAAGCGTCCGACGCCGCCGGAGGAGTGTTCGGAGTGGCGATTATTTAACGAGACCTGATATACTTTCCGGTATTGTTTGCGTAGCGATACAGACTTTTATTTCAGATGACAGAGAAAAAAGCCGCCGTGGAAAACAGAAAACGATGCCCCTGTTCCTGATTTTAAAAGGAGCAGGGGCATTACTAAAATAAAACCGCCGCGTCGGAATTTACACAAGCCTGTTTCTTACGGACTTGGTTAAACTCGGTCAGCAGGTGGTTTTTCGGGTTTTTAATCAGTTCTTATAGCAATAGTGGATATATTTGTATACAATTCGTTTAGCTTTATTTTGAGCCTGTTTTTCATTCAGTTCGGCATTTTGGGTATCGTCTTTTATCCATTGAAAATAATGTGTAAGTTCATGCGCAATGGATGCTAAAACATTACAGTCCGCAGAAAACAAATCGATTTCTTCAATGTCTTTAAAATAGTTACCTGTGGATATCCGAACCAAAGGACTGGATCTGTCATACGGAAGGAAGATGGTTGCAGATACTTTTTCCCCGGTTTGAGAATTCAAAACGTAGGAGGCATCTGATATAAAAACATTTAGTTTAATCGGAAAAACATAGTTTTTACGCACCCATCTGCAAAAAGCCTGAATTTTTTTCTTCAGTTCTTCATCTACGCCTTTTGCAAACCTTAAATAAATGCCTTTATTTTTTCTGTTGTCTATATACCATAGATCTTTCATATATTACTAACTCCATTTTTGTTTGTATCCTCAAAGCATTATTTTTAAAACTGTCGGGTATTGGGATTTCGTGTATACTTAACCTGCACGCCATATGGCTCAAGCTTTTTACTGCAAAACGATATCATGGCAGAATCTGTCGGCAAACTGATAGTATTTTTTTCTTCATATATTGCCCAGACTACTCAATTGTGAATGCTGAGGTCATCATGCTATATACAGTGTTAAGAACCGCATCTCCCGCTATCGTTCCTGTTCCGGGAAGTAATATTGATGCGGTTGCGAAAATAGCTGTTTCAACTGCTCAGCTTTCTCCAATACAAAATTATTTTTCATTGAAATGTAATTATTTATTAGCCAAACTATATTTTAGCCAAATTATAGTTCCGAAAAATATTAGGATGAGAATATAGATGAAAATTGTAACGACTCTTTTCCCGTTCAACCCTTGATTAAA